>JAHCAT010000003.1 GCA_019634735.1 Lysobacterales bacterium
CCGGTCCCCGGTCCCCGGTCCCCGGTCCCCGGTCCCCGATCCCCGATCCCCGATCCCCGATCCCCAGTCCCCGGTCCCCGGTCCCTGGTCCCTGGTCCCGAGTCCCGAGTCCCGAGTCCCGATACATTGCATTGCCCCCACCCCGCCCCCATAGTGATCGGCTGGGCCATCCGGCCCACCCCTCCCCCTCCCAGCCTCAAGGTGACCCGCCGTGGATGTCATGGACCGCATCAAGCAGACCGTCGAATCGCAGCCGATCGTGCTGTTCATGAAGGGCACGCCGCAGTTCCCGATGTGCGGCTTCTCCAGCCGCGTCGTCCAGGCGCTGAAGGCGGTGGGTGCGGAGTTCGGATCGGTCAACGTCCTGGAGGACCCGGAAGTCCGGGCCAGCCTGCCGCGCTATTCGGACTGGCCGACCTTCCCGCAGCTGTTCATCAATGGCGAGCTGATCGGGGGTTGCGACATCACCATCGAGCTCTATGAGAAGGGCGAGCTGGCGCAGATGGTCGCCGAGGTCGCGCGCAGTTGAGCGGTCCCGGCCTTCCCGGGCTGGCCTGCCCGGCCGGGCTGGGCGAACCGGCGCCGGACCTGTCCGGCAAGGTGGTGCTGCTGGTCGGTGCCGGCGGCGGCCTCGGCCAGGTGCTCGCCCGGAAGCTGTCGGCTGCGGGCGCTGAGGTGGTCCTGCTCGGCCGTCGCGTCGCACTGCTGGAGCGGCTGTTCGACGCCATCGAGGCCGAGGGCGGCAAGGCCGCGATCTATCCGTTCAACCTGGCCGGTGCCGGTCCGGACGACTACGCCCAGCTGGCTGCCACGCTGCACGAAAAGTGCGGTGGACTCGATGCCCTGGTGTTCGCCTCGGCGCACCTGCGTGGCCTGAGCCCGGTGGACCACACGCCGCCGGACGACTGGCTCACCGCCCTGCACGTCAATCTGGGCGCGCCGTTCCTGCTGGCGCAGGCCTGCCTGCCCTTGCTGCGTGAGCGTCCCGGCTCGGCGCTGCTGTTCACCGTGAACGGTCCACAGACCGTGGCGCGCGCCTACTGGGGTGGCTATGGCGTGGCCCAGGCCGGCCTGGCGCAGCTTGCGGCGGTGCTGGCCGATGAGCTCGAGCAGGGCCCGGTCCGCGTGTTCGCCCTGGATCCCGGGCCGATGCGCACGCCCCTGCGGCAGAAGGTCTGGTTTTCCGAGGATCCGTCCGCCGTGCCGTCGCCGGAGGCCGCCGCCACGGCGATCACCGGACTGCTCGGTCCGCAGGGCGCGGCGCTGGCCGGTCACCTGCTGCGGCTGCACGACGCCTGATCCGGGTGCCGCCCTGGCGCGGCGCCCGGCGGATACGCCGTGGTCCGCGCCCCGTCATCGGGCTGCGGCACGGTGAGGAGATCGCCGGCCAGGGTGGCGGCCTCAAGGATCATCCCGGCTAGACTGCCGGCCATGGATGTCCTGTCGGCCGCCCTGCTGCTGTTCCTGATCATGGATCCGCTGGGCAACATCCCGGTGTTCCTGGGTCTGTTGCGGCCGCTGCCGCCGCGCCGGCGGCTGTTCGTCCTGGCCCGCGAGCTGGTGATCGCCCTGGCGATCCTGTTCGCGGTGCTGCTGGCCGGCCAGTGGGTGCTTGCGGCGCTGCACCTGCGCCAGGAATCGATCAGCATCGGTGGCGGCATCGTGCTGTTCCTGATCGGACTGAAGATGATCTTCCCGCCGGCCAACGGCCTGTTCGGGGAGATCCCCGAGGGCGAGCCGCTGGTGGTGCCGATGGCGGTGCCGCTGATCGCCGGGCCGTCGACCATGGCGGCCCTGCTGCTGCTGGCCAACCAGGATCCCGCCCGGACCGTCGACTGGAGCCTGGCCCTGCTGCTGGCCTGGATCGCCAGCGCGGTGATCCTGTTCTCGGCGACTTCGCTGTACCGCTGGCTGGGTCCGCGCGCGCTGGGGGCGCTCGAGCGCCTGATGGGCATGCTGCTGGTGGCGCTGTCCGTGCAGATGGTGCTGGACGGCGTGGCCGCCTATCTGCGCGGGATGAACTAGTTCGATGCGCCTCGTGCTGGCGGCGATCGGACAGCGCATGCCGGCCTGGGTCGAGGCCGGCTTCGGCGAGTACGTGCGACGCATGCCGCCGCACCTGCGCCTGGAACTGGTCGAGCGTCCGGCATCGCCATGGGCGGCACGCGGCGACGCCGAGCGTGGCCGTCGCGAAGAGGCGCTGTCGTTGCGCGCAGCCGTGCCTGCCGGCGCCCGGCTGGTGGCGCTGGACGAACGCGGCAGCGCCTGGTCGACCCGCGAGCTGGCCGACCAGCTGGAGCGCTGGCAGTCCGACGGCCGCGATGTCGCCCTGCTGGTCGGCGGGCCGGACGGCCTCGAGCCGGACCTGCGCGCGCACGCCGACCAGCGCTGGTCGCTGTCGCCGTTGACCCTGCCGCATCCGCTGGTGCGGGTGGTAGTCGTGGAGCAGCTCTACCGGGCCCACACCCTGCTGGTCGGTCACCCCTACCACCGGTCGGGCTGAGTTGGCGGGCCGCCGGTCCTCCGGAGCCGGCGGCCGACGCCTCTGCGGCGCTATTCTTGGCCGATGCCGGAAAACCCCCCGCAGCCCCGCCTGTTCCTCGCCTCGCGATCGCCGCGCAGGGCCGAGTTGCTGACCCGCCTCGGCGTGCCGTTCGAACTGCTCGATGTCGAACTGGCGGAATCGCCCGGACCGGGGGAGGCAGCGGCCGACTATGTCCGGCGCCTGGCCCGCGAGAAGGCCGGGGCCGGATTGCTGCAGGTGGCGGCGGTGCCGGGCGTGGTGGTGCTGGGGTCCGATACCGAGGTCGAGCTGGATGGCCAGGTGTTCGGCAAGCCCGCCGGTCCGGCCCAGGCGGTGGCGATGCTGCGGCGCCTGGCCGGCCGCAGCCACCGGGTTCTCACCGCCGTGTGCCTGGTCAGCGCCGGCCGCGAGGCCGAGGCGCTGTCGGTGTCGGAACTGCGCTTCGCGCCGCTGGACGAGGCGCAGATCGCCGCCTACGTGGCCACCGGGGAGCCGTTCGGCAAGGCCGGCGGCTATGCCCTGCAGGGGCGTGCGGGCGCCTTCGTCCAGCATCTCTCGGGCAGCAGCTCCGGCGTGATCGGGCTGCCCCTGTACGAGACCTCCCGCCTGCTGGCCGAATTCGGCATCGCGCCCGGCCCCGCCTGAGGCGGCGATCCCGGTCGCGCGCAGCGTGCGGTGCGATGGACCCGCCCGGTCCGTCCGCCGGACGTCGACCACCGAAGGCGCGGCCCCGGCCAGGTCGTGTTCGGATCGGGCACAATCCCGCACGAACGCGAGGAATTCCTGTGTCCGAAGAGCTGTTGATCAATGTCACGCCGCGCGAGACCCGGGTCGCCCTGGTCGAGAACGGCATGCTCCAGGAAGTGCTCGTCGAGCGCAGTGCCCGACGCGGCTGGTACGGCAATGTCTACAAGGGCAAGGTCGTGCGTGTGTTGCCGGGAATGCAGGCGGCCTTCATCGAGATAGGTCTGGAGCGCACCGCGTTCCTGCACGCCTCCGACATCGTGCGGACGGCGCCTGTGGAGCCGGAGCCCGAGCCGGACGACGGGCCCGCCGCGCCGGTGGCGCCGGCACCGGCGCCCACGCCACCGATAGGCGAGCTGGTCCGCGAGGGCCAGGAGCTGGTCGTCCAGGTCATCAAGGATCCGATCGGCAGCAAGGGCGCACGACTGACCACGCAGATCAGCCTGCCCTCGCGCTACCTGGTGCTGATGCCGCGCAGCCGCACCCTGGGCGTGTCGGCGCGCATCGAGGACGAGACCGAGCGCGGCCGCCTCAAGACGATCATCCAGGGTCATGCCGAGCGCACCGGCTGCGGCTACATCGTCCGGACCAATGCCGAGGGCCAGCCCGCCGAGGCCCTGGACGAGGACGTCGCCTATCTGGCCAAGGCCTGGGCCGAATTGCAGGCGGCGGCGCCCAGCGCCAGGGTGGGCGCCCGCCTCTACGAGGACCTGGGGCTGCCGCTGCGTGCGCTGCGCGACCTGATGCGGGCGAACATCGAGAAGGTGCGGATCGATTCCCGGGAAACCTGGGAGAAGGCCCTTGCATTCGCCCGCATCTACATGCCAGGTCAGGTCGAGCACATCGAGCATTACCCCGGAGAACGACCGCTGTTCGATCTGTACGGCATCGAGGACGAGATCCAGAAGGCCCTGCACAAGAACGTGCCGCTGAAGTCCGGGGGGCACCTGGTGTTCGACCAGACCGAGGCGATGACCACGGTCGACGTCAACACCGGCGGCTACCTGGGCCATCGCAACCTCGAGGAGACCGTGTTCCGGACCAACCTCGAGGCGGCCCAGACGGTCGCCCGTCAGCTTCGCCTGCGTAATCTTGGCGGCATCATCATCATCGACTTCATCGACATGGAGGACGATGAGCACAAGCGCCAGGTGCTGAGAACCCTCGAGAAGGGCCTGGCCCGCGACCACGCCAAGACCACGGTATACGCCATGAGCCCGCTGGGCCTGGTCGAGATGACCCGCAAGCGCACCACCGAGAGCCTGGCCCGGCAACTGACCGAGCCCTGTCCCGCCTGCGAGGGCAGGGGGGTGGTCAAGACCGCCGAGACCGTCTGCTACGAGGTGTTCCGCGAGATCACCCGGGCGGTCCGCCAGTTCGAGGCCGACGCCCTGCTGGTGCTGGCCAGTCCGCGCATCGTCAACCGCATCACCGAGGAGGAATCGGCGGCGGTGGCCGAACTGGAGGAGTTCCTGGGCAAGAGCATCCGCTTCCAGGCCGAGGAGCAGTACGGACCCGAGCAGTACGATGTCGTGCTGCTCTGATCCCCGGCTGCGCGGCCGCAGCGGCATTCAGGCCTGCGGTAGCGTCCGGGCCGCCTGATGGCCTGGCGTCGCCGCCTGAGGCGCACCGTGCTGTTCGCGGTGGCCGGACTGCTGATCGGCCTCGCCGTGCTGGTCGGCCTGGTGCAGTTGGCGCTGCCCTGGTGGGCCTCCGACCCGGACCGGGTCGCCCGGCTGTTGTCCTCGCGGCTGGCCACGCCGGTCCGGATCGACGCGGTGCAGCCGGTCTGGAGCGGGCGCGGCCCCCGCATCGTGCTCGATGGCGTGCGCCTGGGCACCGGCGATGCGGAGGTGGTGCTCGGCCGCGCCGAATGGGCGATCGACCTGGCCGGGGCCCTCCTGCCCGGACGGCACCTGAGCGAATTCCGGCTTGATGGCCTCGATCTGGTCCTGGAGCAGAGTGCCGACGGCACCTGGGAGGTGCTGGGCCTGCCCGAGTTGTTCAAGGGACCGACCCGCCCCTTGCGGCAGATCCTCGACACCTTGCCGGCCTTCGCCCTCTACGACAGCCGGCTGACGGTGCGCGGCCCGGACTCGGGCGCCGCGATGGTGGTCGAGCTGGCCTCGCTGCGCCGGTTGCCCGGCAGCGGCCCGGTGCGCTGGCGGGGCCGCGTGCTGTCCGGGGAGGCCGGGGCCGCGCAGGGCGAAGGCCTGACCCTGGCGCTCGACCTGCAGGGTACGCGCGGCCTGCTGCACGTCAGGGGAGAGCGCCTGTCCCTGTCCGACTGGCTGGCGCCCTTGCCGATGGCGGGGCTGCGTCCCGCGGACGGCCAACTCGCCGTGGATGCCTGGCTGCGCCTGGAGGGTTCGGGCATCGAGTCGATCCGGCTCTCGGTTCGCTCCCGTGGCAGCCGCTGGACCTCGCGCACGCCGGTCATGGGCCCCGACGACGGCACGCCGGCCGGCGTCAGCCTGCCGGCACTCCGCCTCGACACGCACTGGTGGCGCAGCGGCGCGGGCGGCGAGCTTGCCGGCGAACTGGTGCTGGGCGAGGGTCCACCCGCCAGACTGGCCGGCAGGACGGCGGAAGGCCTGCGAAGCCTGCATGTCCGCGACCTGCCCCTGTCCGCGTGGCTGCCGGTCCTCGCCCAGGTCGATGCGCTGCCACCGCTGATGCGCCAGTGGCTTCGCGAGAGCGGGGCCGATGCCCGCATCGACGGCGTCGATCTGCATTTCGAGGGTCCGGCGATCCGGCAGTACGCCGTGCGTGTGACCGGACTCAGGGCGGCACCGGCTGCCGGCCTGCCGGGCCTGGACGGCCTGGGACTGCGGATGCGTGGCGACCCAGCGGGCCTGGTCGCCTGGCTGGAGCCGGATCCTGTTGTCATCGCCTGGCCGGGCGTGTTTGCCGCGCCGGTCCAGCTGGTGGCCGGCCCAGGCGTTCTGGCCGGATGGCAGCATCCCGAGGGCGGCTGGACGTTCGGCAGCGACGGCCTGGTGTTGCGCCTGGGCGAGGGGGAGGTGGAGCTGGCGGGGGCGGTGGATCTGCACGCGGGGCAGGCACCCCTGGTCGATGCCGGTGCGCGGGTTTCGGCGACTTCCCTGCAGTCGGTCAAACCGTTCTGGCCACTGAACCGCATCCCCAACACCGCGGCCTTCCTGAACCGGGCGCTGACCGCCGGCGAGTTGAGCGGCGGGCGGGTCTGGCTGCGTGGACCGGTGGACCGCTTTCCGTTCGCCGGCAACGAGGGTCGCCTGGATGCCTCGGCCTCGGTGCGCGGCGCCGGTCTCGACTACCACCCGGACTGGCCGGCCCTGTCGGGCATCGACGCCGACCTGCAATTCGAGAACCTGGTGCTGGACATCCAGGGTCGCCGCGCCCAGGTGATGGGCATGCGACTGGCACGGGCCAGCGCGCGCGTCGACGACCTGCGCGATGCGGTTTTCAGGATCCAGGCCCAGGGCCAGGGCAGCGGCGAGGCCTTGATGGCAGTGTTGCGCGCCACGCCGGTGCAGTCGCTCTACGGCGACCAGATCGCCGGCATGGCGCTGGCCGGCGAACCCCGGGTGGACCTTGAGGTCGCCGTGCCCAGCAAGCCGGAGCTGGGCAGGACCGAAGTCGATGGCCGGGTCGTGTTCAGCGGAAGCGAACGCTACACGGACAGTGTTCGGGGCCTGGTCTTCGGGGATCTGCGCGGCAGCCTGGCCTTCACCCGCACCGGCCTGTCCGCCGAGCAGCTGGCGCTCAGCCTGGCTGGCGAGCCGGCGCAACTCGCCCTGCGCATCGGCAGCCCGACCGTGGATCCGGAGGCCGCCGTGGAAGCCGAGCTGACCGGGCGGGTGTCGGCATCAGCGCTGTTCGCCCGGGTCCCCGGACTTGCGCCATTGCTGACCGCGGCGCGCGGTAGGGCCGATTGGCGGGTGCGCCTGCACGTGCCCGACGAGGGCGATGGCTGGCTGCGCGCGGAAAGCGACCTGCGCGGCATCGCCTTGCGCCTACCTGCGCCGCTGGCCAAGGAGGCCGACAGCGTCCTGCCGCTGCGCCTGCAGACCGGCCTGGCAGAAGTCGACCGGCGCATCGACCTTCGCCTGGGACCGCTGCTGCGCCTGCGGGCGCGCCTGCCGGGGCCGGGTCAGCCGCTGGCCGGCGCACTGGCACTGGGCGGGGCCGAACCCGAGCAGATTCCCGACAGCGGCTTCGTGGTGACCGGCCAGGTGCCTGCGCTCGATCTCAGCGGCTGGTTGGCCTTCGAGGAGGCCAGCGGCCCACCGCCTGCGCCCGTTGGCACCGGGGACGATGCCGACGCGGACGCCGGCCCCGTCGTCACCCGGTCGCCGCCGGAGGACGCCGTGCCCGTCCAGTGGCCCCAGGTCATCCTGCGCGTCGGCGAACTCGGCGTACTCGGCCGCTCCTTCCGGGAGGTCGATGTGCAGATGCGTCCGGGCGAGGGCCAGGTCCGGGTCGATCTGCGCGGCCCCGACATCGATGGCCAGGTGCTCTGGTCCAAGGCGGCTGCCGGCAGGGTGGTGCGCGGGCAGCTCGCCCGCCTGCATGTCCCGGAAGGACCAGGCGGCGCGGCTGGCGGCGTGGGTGCGCCCGACGCGATGCCCGGCCTCGATCTCGCCATCGACGACCTGCGGGTCGGCGCCGTTGCCCTGGGCCAGGCCCGTCTCGAGGCGGCGGTCGCCGGTGATGCATTCGAGATCCGCCGCTTCGAGACGCGCAGCCCGGCGTTCGACATGGACGCGACAGGCAACTGGCGACGCAGCGATGGCCGCGACCTGTCGACGATGCGTATCGACCTGGCCGCAGAAGATCTTGGCCGGATGCTTGAGGTGTTCGGCTTCGCCCGGCTGGTCGAGGGCGGCAGGACGCGGATCGGCATCGAGGGAAGCTGGCGCGGATCGCCGGCCGCGTTCGCACTGGAGGTGGTCGATGGCCGCCTGACGGTCAAAGTCGAGAGCGGCCGGATCGCCGAGCTCGATCCCGGGGTGGGCCGGCTGTTCGGACTGCTCAACCTGCGCGAGATTCCGCGACGGCTGATCCTGGATTTCCGCGACTTCTTCAGCCAGGGCCTGCGCTTCAACTCCATCGAGGGCGAGTTTGCCCTCAATGTCGGCGAGGCATACACCGACAACGTGGTTCTCAAGTCCTCGTCGGCGGACATCCTGTTCACCGGTCGCACCGGCCTGATCATGCGCGACTACGACCAGATGGTCGAAGTGACGCCACGGCTGGGTGGTACCCTGCCGGTGGTCGGCGCCATCGCCGGCGGACCGGCCGGCGCGGCGGCCGGCCTGATCGCCCAGGGCATCCTGCGCGTCGACCAGGCGACCAAGGCCGTCTACCGCGTATCCGGCTCCTGGGACGAGCCGGTGATCGTCAAGCAGGAGCCGGCGCGCGAGCAGCGCGGCCGGCGCGCCGACCCCGACCCCCGGCCCGGAGCCGACCCGGGCACCGCCAGAACCGACCAGGAACGCCGTCGACCATGACCGACCCGTCTTCCGCATTGACCCGTGCCGAGCAGGCGCTGCTGGCCCCAGGCGGCCTCGACAGCGGCGACCTGGAGCGCGTCTTCGGCATCGTCATGGGCCCGGGCATCGACGATGCCGACCTGTACTTCCAGCGCAGCCGCAGCGAGTACTGGGGCCTCGAGGACGGTATCGTCAAGGAAGGCAGCCACTCGATCGAGCAGGGCGTCGGCGTGCGTGCGATCAGCGGCGACCGCACCGGCTTCGCCTATTCCGACGAGATCGTGCTGCCGGCACTGCGCGAGGCGGGCGAGGCCGCACGGGCGATCGCCCGGGATGGCCGCAGCCTGCCCGGCCGGGCGCTGACCGCCCGCCATGGGCGGGCGCTGTATGCGCCCCTCGATCCGATCGACAGCCTCGACAACGAGGCCAAGGTCAATCTGCTGCGCGAGATCGATGCCTTTGCCCGGGCCCTGGATCCGCGTGTCCGACAGGTCATCGTCAGCCTCGCCGGCAGCATCGAGACGGTGCTGGTGGCCGCAAGCGACGGCACCCTGGCCGCCGACGTCCGTCCCCTGGTTCGCTGCAACGTCCAGGTGATCGTCGAGTCAGGCGGCCGCCGCGAGCAGGGCAGCGCAGGCGGTGGCGGTCGCCACGACTACCGGCACCTGCTGGCGCAGGAACTGCCGTTCGCCTTCGCGCGCGAGGCGGTGCGCCAGGCCCTGGTCAACCTCGAGTCGGTCGATGCGCCGGCCGGCGAGATGGCGGTGGTGCTCGGGCCGGGCTGGCCGGGCGTGCTGCTGCACGAGGCGGTCGGGCATGGCCTGGAGGGCGACTTCAACCGCAAGGGGACGAGCGCCTATGCGGGCCGGATCGGCGAGCAGGTGGCCTCGCCCCTGTGCACGATCGTAGACGACGGCACCCTGGCCAGCCGTCGCGGCTCGCTCAACATCGACGACGAGGGGACGCCGACCGCCTGCACGACGCTGATCGAGAACGGCGTCCTGGTCGGCTACCTGCAGGACCGCCTGAACGCCCGGCTGATGGGACAGGCGCCGACCGGCAACGGCCGCCGCGAGTCCTTTGCCCACCTGCCGATGCCGCGCATGACCAACACCTACATGCGCGCCGGCGAAAGCGACCCCACCGAGATCATCGCCTCGGTGCGCCGGGGCCTGTATGCCGTCAACTTCGGCGGCGGCCAGGTCGACATCACCTCGGGCCGTTTCGTGTTCTCGGCGTCCGAGGCCTACCTGATCGAGGACGGCAGGGTGACCGCGCCGGTCAAGGGCGCCACCCTGGTCGGCAACGGCCCGGAGGCGATGGCGCGGATCAGCATGGTCGGCAACGACCTGGCGCTCGACGCCGGGGTCGGCGTCTGCGGCAAGGAAGGCCAGAGCGTGCCGGTCGGGGTCGGCCAGCCGACCCTGAAGATCGAGCGCATGACGGTCGGCGGCACGCGGTCGTGAGCCGGGTCGCGCGCTGGATCGCCTGCGCCGCGCTCGCCTCGGCGGGCCTGTCCGGGCAGGCCCGCGGCCAGGCGCCGATGGAGCAACGGGCGGCCGGCACCTTCGAGGTCGAGCTGACCGTCGAGCAGGACGAGGACGAAGGCAGCACGCGTCTGGGCCGGATGCGACTGGACAAGCGGTACACGGGCGGCCTCCAGGCGACTGCCGTGGGCAGCATGCTGACTGCCATGTCGCCGGTCGAGGGTTCCGCTGCGTACACCGCCATCGAGCGCGTCTACGGCATGCTGGAGGGCCGCAGCGGCAGCTTCGTCCTGGTCCACCTGGGCACCCTGGAGCGCGGTGCCGGCGAGCTCGACATCCGGATCGTTGCCGATTCCGGGACCGGCGAGCTGGAGGGAATCCGCGGACGGATGCTGATCGAGGTCGACGGCGGGCTCCATCGCTACGTGCTGGACTTCAGCTTCCCGGACATCGCCGAGTGAACGGCAGCGGGCCGGGCCCGCTGCCGGCCTGGCAGGCGAGCGCCCGCGCGGCTGCCCCGTGCCGCTACTCGAAGGGCGCGAACAGCAGGGTATCGAAGCGCGCCGCGAAGAAGTTGTCGTACAGGTTCTGGACCAGCACGTCGTAGCCGGCCGGGCGAAGGTGGAAGCAGTCCCGGCCGATCAGCAGGTTGCGCATGGACTCCAGGGGACTCGGACGATCCAGGTCGCCCGGCGGCAACAGCGTTCCGGGTGCGATGCCGGCGCCCGGGAAGCCATAGGTGTACTGCATGAGGCCGGCGTGGCGGACGTAGCTGACCCGCGGATGGGCGGCCAGTTCGGAATAGGCGGTCTCGAACTCGATCAGCGCCTCGTTGATCTGGCGTGGCGTGGGCTGGCCCAGGCTGTCGTGCAGGGGTCGGCAGAACAGCGGACCGACGATGCCGCCGAGCGTGTTGACGAAGTTCGGATAGTCGTAGAGGCTGATCACCACGACCATGTCCGGCCGGTGCGCCAGGATGAAGGCCACCACGGTCTCCAGGTCGAGCCGGATCTGCTCCTTGAGCGCCTCCACCTGGGCCGGCGTCATCTGCGTCGACCAGGCGTTCAGGAAGTCGTTGCCGCCAATGGTGACCTGCACGGTGTCGACGCCCGGGGCCGCATCGAGGGCCTGCTGGATGGCGGCCAGGCGGGCCGGTTGCGCCCACTGCGCGGCGGTCGAGCCGCTCTCCGTCGTCGCCGCCCCGAGTATCCCGACCGTGGTCGCGCCATTGGCGTCGAACACCAGCCGGTGGGAACCGTCGCCCCACTGCTGGGCCGCCCAGCTGTCGCCGACCAGCAGGACCCGCGGGACGACCTGGGCCCCGGCCGGCGCGGCCAGCGCAAGCGCCATGACGATGACGCAGGCGCATCGGTGCAGGGACATCAAGGTCATCGCGGCTCCTCCCGGGGCAAAGGATTGCAGGCTAGCAGCGCGCTTGCGCGCGGCCCAAGGACTTCACGTGTGCGCCCGCAGCACGCGGCGCGCACGACGCGACTATGCTCCTCGCTCATGGACGAGGAGAGCGATCAGACCCAGCCGGTATTCAGCGCCCGCGGGCTCACCAAGGTGTATCGGATGGGCGATGTCGAGGTCCACGCACTGCGTGGCATCGATCTCGATCTCATGGCCGGGGAGTTCGTGGTCCTGCTGGGTGCGTCCGGCAGCGGCAAGTCCACCCTGCTCAACATCCTGGGCGGACTGGACACGCCGAGCGCGGGCACGGTGACCTGCCGCGGGCACCTGCTGACCGGCGCCGACGAAGCCGGGCTCACCCGCTTCCGGCGGCGCCAGGTCGGCTTCGTCTTCCAGTTCTACAACCTGGTGCCGAGCCTCACCGCGCGCGAGAACGTCGCGCTGGTCACCGAGATCGCCAGCGACCCGATGTCCCCCGAGCAGGCGCTGGCCATGGTCGGCCTCGCCGACCGCCTCGACCACTTTCCGGCCCAGCTTTCCGGCGGCGAGCAGCAGCGCGTCGCGATCGCGCGGGCGATCGCCAAGCGGCCGTCGGTCCTGCTCTGCGACGAACCGACCGGCGCCCTGGATTCGCGGACCGGGATCCAGGTGCTTCAGGCGCTGCTGCGCAGCAACCAGGAGACCGGCGCGCTGACCGTGGTGATCACCCACAACGCGGTGATCGCCGGGATGGCCGACCGGGTCATCAACCTGAGCGACGGACGGATCAGTGCGGAGCATCGGAACGCGGTGCGCGCCGAGCCTGGGGACCTGCACTGGTAGCGGCCGGCCAGGTCCCGTGATCGCCATGCAAGGCCCGGTTTTCGGTAGAGTGCATCCGTGCACGGATCACAGGACCGGGAGGACGGGATTCGACAGCGCGATGCGGCGGGCGCCGTATCCGCGCGTCCGGCCGCGGCGGTCGCCTGGGGTCTGCTGGCGTTCCTGATCGGCGCCACGATGAGCGTCCTGGCCGGCATCTGGCATCAGCGCACGCTCGCGGAGGAGCGCAGCCAGGACCTGGTGCGGGGGGCTGAGCGCGCGATCGACGGCATCCGCCTCGAGCTGGAACTGGCCGGCCGGCTGGTGAGGTCGGTGCAGGCCGTGTTCCTGGCATCGGAGGACGTCAGCCAGGCCGAGTTCGAGCGGCTCCTCCGTGGCATAGAGACGGACGGCGGCTTTCCTTCCCTGCAGGCACTGGCCTTCGCGGAAAGGGACGTCGACGCCGGGGGCGCCACCCGCTACATCACCCGCATGGTCGCGCCGGTGCGCGGCAACGAACGGATCCTCGGTCTGGACGTCGCCAGCCAGCCGGAGAACCTCGAGGCCCTGGAGCTGTCGGGTCGGATCGATCGCCCGGTCATGTCGGCGCCCTTCCGGCTGCTGCAGTTCAGCGATGCCGAACGACGGGGCATGACCATCCGCCTGCCGGTGTTCTCGCCCGGCGAGCCGCCGGCGAACCCCGAACAGCGCCAGGCGCGCATGCTCGGCTCGCTGGCCGCATCGTTCGACCTCGACGGGCTGCTGGCCAGTGCCGTGGCCTCGGAGCTGCGCACCGTCTTCCGCATCCGCGTGCTGGACATCACCGGCGGTGGCAGCGGCGTGCTGCTTCACGATTTCCGGCCCGATGCCGGCGACCGCAGCGCCGGCGTGGCGGTCACCGAGGACATCGAGTACGGCGGCCGGCGCTGGCGGGTCGAGCTGGTCGCGGTGCCGTGGGACAGCGTGCTGTTCGGCTTCCCGCTGCTCACCATCGCGATCGGCGTGCTGGGCAGCATCCTGCTGGCGCTGCTGATCTGGTCCCTGGTCGGCACCCGCGCGCGCGCGCAGTCGCTGGCCAGCCGCATGACGGCCCGCTATCAGGCCAGCGAGGCGCGATTCCGCACCCTGAACGAGCGGCTGCCCGTCCTGGTCGCGCTGGCGCGCGCCGACGATGGCCGCATCGAGTACCTGAATGCCGCCGGACGACGGCGCCTGGGCGTCGATCCGGACCGCGGCATCGGTATCGGGCTGGAGGCGATGCTCGCCGATCCGGAATTGCGGGCGAGGGTGCTGGCAGTGGCCTCAGGCGCGCCGGCCCTGGTCGAGGAGGCCGCCCATATCGGACCGGGGCGCGGATTCTGGGCCAGCCTCTCGGTCGCGCGCGTCGCGTTGGACGGCGCGGACCGGCTGCTGATCGTGGCGAGCGACGTCACCGAGCTTCGCGAGCTGGCCGAGCGGCTGCGCTACCAGGCCAGCCACGACGAACTGACCGGGCTGCTCAACCGGCGCGGCTTCGAACAGGCGCTCGACGAGGCGATCGCCCTGGTCGATGCCGGTGGCGCGCCGCGCGCGCTCCTGTACCTGGACCTGGACCAGTTCAAGGTCGTCAACGAGAGCGTCGGGCACGCCGCGGGCGATGCCCTGCTGGTGCACCTGGCGGGCCGGCTGCAACGGTGCCTGATGCCGGGCGACCGCCTCGCACGGCTGGGCGGCGATGAGTTCGGCGTGCTGCTCGCCGACGGCCGCGAAGAGGTCGCAAGGATCGCCGCCGAGCGGATCCGGCAGGCGATCGCCGAGGTCGTCTGGAACCACGAGGACCGCAGCTACCCGGCCAGCGCCAGCCTGGGACTGGTCCTGCTCGATCGGCCCGGGCTGGGCCGCCAGGAGCTGATGTCGCTCGCCGACACGGTCTGCTTCCTGGCCAAGGAGGGCGGTCGCAACCGGCTGCGCATCTATCGTGCCGACGACGTCGAGAGCGCCGGCCGGCGCGCCGCGCTCGCCTCCGTGGGGCGCGTGCGCCAGGCGCTGGCGGACGGCCGCCTGGAGCTGCACTACCAGGAACTGATACGCATCGGCCGGGGCCACGAAGGCGGCGGGCCGCACATCGAGCTGCTGCTGCGCATGCGCGATCCGGATGGCCGGCTGGTTTCGCCGGCCGATTTCATCCCCGCCGCCGAGCGCTTCGGGCTGATGCCCCAGCTGGACCACTGGGTGGTCGATGCCGCGCTGTCCAACTTCGAACGCCTGCATCCGCAAGGGCAGGCGCTGGCCAGGTGCGCCATCAACCTGTCCGGCGCCACCATCGACGACGAGGGCTTCGCGGACTTCCTGCTTGCAGCCATCGCCCGCCACGGGGTGCCGGCGCGCAAGCTGTGCTTCGAGATCACCGAGACCACCGCGGTCGGCAACATGCCGCGTCTGCTCGCGATGATGCAACGGCTGCGTGCCGCGGGCTGCTGCTTCGCGCTGGACGACTTCGGGACGGGCACCGCCTCGTTCGGGTTCCTCCGGCAGCTCGCGGTGGATGCGGTCAAGATCGACGGCAGCTTCATCAGCCGCATCGATCGCGATCCGATGAGCCTCTCGATCGTCCGCGCGATCGTCGAGATCGGCCACCAGGCCGGACACGACGTGGTGGCCGAGTGGGTCGATTCCGACGTCATCCTGGAGCGCGTCCGCGGGCTCGGCGTCGACTGGGCCCAGGGTTTCCACCTGCACCGCCCGGAGCCGGCCGTCTTCTGCCGATGAACGCCCCGGCCGCAGCGCCGGCCCGGCCCCGGGTGGATCCGCGGTGACCACCCTGAACCGCAAGCTGTGGCGCGAGCTGCGCCAGTTGTATGGCCAGGTGCTGGCGATCTCGGCGGTGCTGGCCGCGGGCATCGCCACCATGGTGATGGCGCTGGGCAATCATGCCGCCCTGTCCGACAGCCGCGCGCTGTATTACGGGCAGCAGCACTTCGCCGATGTCTTCGCGCAGACGCGAAGGGCGCCGCTGTCGCTGATCGAGGCGGTGCAGGAGATCCCCGGCGTGCGCCAGGCCCAGGGCAGGGTGGTGGCGTTCGCCCCGCTGGAGATCGAGGGCTTCGACGAGCCGGCGACCGGCTGCTTCGTGTCCCTGCCGGCACCCGGGGATCCCGGCCTGAACGGCGTCCACTTGCGGCGCGGCAGGTTGGCGGTCGCCGATGACGAGATCGTGGTCGGCGAGGCGTTCGCCGATGCCCACGCGCTGGTGCCCGGCGACCGTCTGGTGGCTGTGCTCAACGGTCGTCGCCAGCCGCTGCACGTGGTCGGCATCGGGCTGTCCCCGGAGTTCGTCTATCCGATACGGCCCGGCGACATCTTTCCGGACTTCCGTCGTTTCGGCGTGTTCTGGATGGCGCGCGAACCGCTGGCCGGCGCCTTCGACCTCGATGGCGCCTTCAACGATCTCGCGGTCGCCCTGGACCGTGCCGGTCGCGAGGCGACGGTCATCGATCGCCTGGACGCGTTGCTGGCGCCCTATGGCGGATTCGGCGCGCACGGCCGCGATCTGCAGGTTTCGCACCGCTTCCTCGACGAGGAGCTCGACCAGCTGCGGGTCATGGCGCGGATGTTTTCCGCGATCTTCCTCGGCGTCACCGCGTTCCTGCTGAACATCGTGCTGGGCCGCCTGATCGCTGGCCAGCGCGAGCAGATCGCCGTGCTCCGGGCCTTCGGCTACGGTCGCGGCCAGGTCGCTGCGCATTACGGTCAGCTGGCACTGGCGATGGTCGCTGTCGGCATCCTGCCCGGACTGCTGCTGGGCGCCTGGATGGGCGAGGCGATGGCCGGCCTCTACACCGAGTTCTACAGTCTTCCGTACCTGCGTTGGCGGCTGCCGGCCGGGCTGGTGCTGCTGTCGCTGGGCTTTGCCGTGGCCGCCGCCGCGATCGGCACCGCCGCCGCTCTGGTGCGTGTGTTCGCGCTGACGCCGGCCGAGGCGATGCGTCCGGAGGCGCCGGCGCGGTTCCGGCGGGGCCTGGTGGAACGGCTCGGCCTGGGCCGGCTGTTCGGTCCGGCCGGGCGCATGATCATGCGCAACCTGGCCCGCCGGCCGCTGCGTTCGCTGATGTCGGTCACCGGCATCGCCCTGGCCGGCGGCATCCTGGTGATGGCGCGCTTCCAGGCCGGAGCCATCGACCACATGATCGAGGTGCAGTTCGGCCTGGCGCAGCGCGACGATATCACGGTCGGGTTCGTCGAGCCGACCAGCGGCCGTGCCGCACTCGACCTGGCATCGATGCCGGGCGTCACTCGGGTCGAGGCATTCCGCACCGCCGCGGTCAATCTGCGTCATGGACACCGCAGCCATCGCACCGCCCTGCTGGGGCTTCCGCAAGGGGAGGGTGCCGGGCTGAAGCGCGTGCTCGACAGCAGTCTTCGGCCCATGCCGGTGCCGGCGGAGGGCGTGGTGCTGACCGACCATCTGGCCCGCATGCTCGCGATCCGACCCGGGCAGTCGATCGAGGTCGACTTCCTGGAGGGCCATCGGCGCACGGCGCGCGTTGAGGTGGTGGGCGAGGTGGCCGAGTACCTGGGGGTCGGTGTCTACGCCAGTCGTGCCACGGTGAACCGGCTGCTCGACGAGGGCGATGCGATCAGCGGGGCCTGGCTTGCGCTGGACGAGGACGCGCGGCAGCGGGTCGTGCAGCGCCTGCGCGAATCGCCACGGGTCGCCTTCATCGGCGACCGCCAGGCAACCCTCCAGGGGTTCCGGTCGACCATGGCCCGCGGCATCCTGACCTTCACCCTGATCGCCACCCTGATGGCGGGATGCATCTGCGTCGGGGTGATCTACAACGCTGCGCGTCTGACCCTGGCCGAGCGCGGCAGGGAGCTGGCCAGCCTGCGGGTGTTGGGCTACACGCGGGGCGAGGTCCGCACCCTGCTGGCCGGTGAGCTGTTCGCGCTGGCATTCCTGGCCATCCTCCCCTCCGCCCTGGCCGGGGCCGGGATGGCGGCCCTGCTGGTGCAGGCGTTCCAGTCGGACCTGTACCGCATACCGCTGGTGCTTCCGGTCGCCGGCTTCGCCTTCGCCGCATTGGCGGTGCTGGCCTCGACCGCGCTGTCGACCCTGCTGGTGCAGGCACGTCTGGATGCCATCGATCTGGTCGCCGCATTGAAGTCCGGGGAATAGGCGAGGTGGGCCGGACCGACCGCATGGGCAATGCGTGTCGGCCGCGCTTGCGGCATGCTGGTCGCAACCGGAGGTCCCCATGGCGGCACTGAAATCCCCCCGGGTCTGGCTCGCGCTGACCGCGGTGGCCATCCTGCTGGTCGTTGCGGCCTGGCCCGCCGCGCGCCTGGTCGATGGCGTGGAGGTCGACGTCGGCGAGGTCGCGTCCACCGTTGAGGCGGAAGGGCGAACCCGCCTGGTGGACCGCTACCTGATCGCCGCACCGGTGCCGGCGATCGCCCGCCGCCTGGTACTGGCGCCGGGTGATGCGGTGCGCGCTGGCGATCCGCTCGTCGCACTCGACCCGCTGGCCTCGGCGCCGCTCGATCCGCGCAGTCGCAGCGCGGCCCTGGCCACCCTGGCCGCCGCCCGATCGCGGCTGGCCGCGGCCGAGCAGCAACAGCGGGCCGCAGAGGCTGCGGCCCGGCAGGCCCGCGCGGATGCCGAGCGCCAGCAATCGATGGCGACCCGAGGACTGGTCCCCCAGGAGGCGGCCGAGCGCGCCGCCACGGCACGGGAACTGGCCGACCGGTCCTGGGCGAGCGCCCGCTTCGGCCGCGCCACGGCAGCGCACGAGCTGGAGCTGGCCGAAGCCGCCCTGCAGTCCGGACCGGCCGGCGGCAACGGCGAGGGTCTGGTGCTCAGCGCGCCGGTCGACGGCGTGCTGCTGCGCCGGCACTTCGAGAGCGCGCGCCCGGTGCAGGCCGGCGAGCCGCTGGTGGAGATCGGCGACCCCGCCCATCTGGAGGTCGAGGTCGACGTTCTTTCCGCCGACGCCGTGCGCCTGCGCGAAGGGATGGCGGTGGCGCTGTCGCGCTGGGGCGAGACCGAACCGCTGGCCGGCAGGGTGCGCCGGGTCGAGCCGGCCGGCTTCACCAAGGTGTCGGCGCTGGGCGTGGAGGAACAGCGGGTCTGGGTGATGGTGACGCTGACCAGTCCACCGGACCGCTGGCAGCGCCTCGGCGACGCCTACCGCGTGAATGCCCGGTTCGAGCTGGAGCGTGTCGAGGAGGTCGTGCGGGTGCCGGGCAGTGCGCTGTTCCGCCATGGCGATGGCCACGCGGTGTTCCGGATCCAGCGCGGTCGCGCGCGCCTGGTGCCGGTGGACGCCGGGCTGCAGGGCGGCGGCTACCGGCAGGTGCTGGCGGGCCTGGTGGCCGGGGATGTCGTGGTGGTGCACCCCGACCGCAGCCTTGCCGACGGCGATCGGATCCGTCTGCCCTGAGGACATCCCGCCCGCCCGGCCGGGGACGCAGGGCCGCGGGTCGGGACACGACACGGCCTTGCGTGTGGCGCGCGCCCCGGCATCGCCGGTGGCCTGCGCCGGGACGACCCGGATCGACCGGCCGAAGAGGTCGGCGATGCAGATCACGGCCTCGCCTGGTTCGCGGGTGCCATCCATGGGCGAGAGCAGTCCGCTGGCGTCGCCGCCCAGGATGGCGCCTGCCAGGCGCCGCTCTCAGTCGCAGCGGATCTCGCCGACCAGGCGGTCCCCCGCGCGTGGCCGGCTGACCGACACGGTCACCGGCCTGCCTGCCAGGGGCGCGCCGTGGCTGGCCCGTACCAGACTGCACAGGTGGTCACGGGCCTGATTCAGGGGTCCCGGATCGACGTCGACCAGCAGGTGCGCGCGCTGCGGTCCGACCGCCACGCCGACAGCGCGTACCGACTCGATTCGCGCCTGGACCGCAGCAGCATCGCGCTGGGCGGCCGCGTGGGCGCGCTCGCGTTCCAGACGCTCCAGGGTGCCGGCCGTGGCTTCGGTTGCGCTCCTCCACAGCGCATGGGCGAGCTGCTGGCGCACCTCGGGCACCGCCAGCAATCCCGCAACGACCAGGACGACGACCAGCAGCACCCAGGGCCAGCGCGGCCACCGGGGTCGCCGGGTGGTCCGTCCGTCGAAGGCAGGGCCGGAGAGTGAGCGGTCGCTGCGCATGGCGTCAGTCTACCCCGCAATCCCGCGGCCCTCCTGACCGGAAGCCAGCGACTCCGCGGGCGGGTGGGCGGTAGCGGAACAGGCGCAGCCCGAAATTCGGCGGGCTCCAGCGCCCGGCCGCCATGGCGGCCACCGTGAGCACGCGTCGAGAGGCGCCTCCCCGTTGCCTGCCGCTTGCAAGGCCTGGTCTGCGTCGGTGCCGTGCTCGGCTGCGCATGGCGGGTCGGCGAGGGCGCCCTCGAACCGGGTCGGGCGCCGCCCTTGCGGGGTCGCACGGATGGCCGGCGTGGCTCGCGTCCAGGTCTGGCCACGCCGATGCGCAGCCACGCGCCGGCCGTCGGCGCCTGCCCCGAGGGTGGCGATCCGCGCAGCCGCGATGCGACACCCGGCGCACGGTTGCAGAATGCATGGCCAACGACGCGCAGCTGCCGGATCTGCACGATGGTCCCCGGCGTCCCGCCCCCGGGCAAGGGGATGGATGGGCTGGCATGGCGCTTGCGCAGGCTCAGGACCATTTCCCCGATCGCAGCGAGGTCCGTCATGAGCAACCCCCTCAATCCCGCCCTCGGCCCCGATGGCCGTCCCGTCGGGTCGCCGCCGGTGGCCGCGACCACTGTAGTCGCCACCGTCGCCGATGGTTCCGCCGTCTCCTGGGCCGCGATCCTCGCCGGCGCGGTGGCCGCAGCGGCGCTGTCCCTGATCCTGGTGATGCTGGGCAGCGGACTGGGGCTGTCGTCGGTGTCGCCGTGGGCCTACGAGGGCGTCTCTGCCGAAGCGCTGGGCTGGGCGACCATCGTGTGGATCGGCTTCACCGCGGTGGCGGCGTCGGGGCTCGGCGGTTACCTGGCCGGGCGGCTGCGCCGGCGCTGGACCGGCGTCCACGGCGATGAGACCTACTTCCGCGACACCGCCCACGGCCTGCTGTCGTGGGCGGTGGCGACCCTGCTGACCGCCGCCTTCCTGACCACCAGCATCGCCACCATCCTCGGGACCGGCGCGCGCGCAGCCGCCGGCCTGGGCGGTGCGACGATGACGTCCGTGGCCGCCGGCGGCGCGGCCGGCAGCGAGGTCTCCCCCGATGGCCCTCGAGCCCGTCTGCTGGCCTACCACGTCGATGCCTTGCTGCGCGGTGGCGAAGGCAGCACGGGCGCCACGCCGGTGTCGCCTGCCGGCGTGCTTCCGGGCATGGGCGAGGACGCCACGACGGTCGATGGCGCGCCGGTCCGCGGCCGCCCTGTCCGGATGGCTGCCGCGCCCGGCGAGCGCGACGAGATCGCCCGCATCCTGGATCACGGCCTGCGCGGCGAGGGCCTGGACGACGACGATCTGGACTACCTGTCGCAGCGGGTGGCCCTGCGTACCGGCATGGACAACCGCAGCGCCCGCGCCCGGGTCGAGGCCGTGCAGACGCGCCTGAGCGGCGCCCTGGAGTCCGCCGAGACCGAAGCCAGGGAACTGGCCGACGAGGCGCGCAAGGTCGCGGCCCGGGCATCGCTGTGGCTGTTCATCACCCTGTTGATGGGTGCCTTCTCCGGTGCCCTGTTCGCGACCTTCGGCGGGCGCCAGCGTGATCTGTGAGCGCTCGGTCCGGCTGGGTGAGCCAGCGCGTCCCGTCGGCCGGCGTGTCCTGCGGCCGGCGGGCCGTCCGTTCGCCGGTTGGCGCCGAGCCCGGACCTCGCCACTGAAATCCGATTCCCTGTCCAACCACGGAGCAACCCCATGAAATACATCCTGTTGTGGCTGCTGGGCATTCCCATCCCCCTGCTGATCCTGTTCGCCCTGCTGTTCTGATCGGGGCGAGCCCGTCGGCCCGGCGCGACCACGCGTCGGGCCGGCGCGCGATCGCCGGCGGCACGACCTGTGGCACGGGCAACGGCGGGCGACCGCCGCTAGCGTCGGCTGGCCCACATGCCGTGGCCGCCGCCGGGAGCCCGAAATGACCCTCAACCGCCGATCCCTGATCCGCCTGGGCGCCGCCAGCGCCGCGGCACTGGCCGCGCTCCCGCTGATCGGCCAGTCCGGTCGCCCCGCCGCCGTCGGTCGCGCCTCCCGGCCCTTGAAGATCCTCATCCTGGGCGGCACCGGCTTCACCGGCCCGCACCAGGTCCGCTACGCCCTGGCCCGTGGCCACCAGATCACCTTGTTCAACCGCGGACGCAGGCCGCAGGACTGGCCTGCCGAGGTCGAGGAACTCACCGGCGACCGCGAGACCGGCGATCTGGAGGCGCTGCGCGGCCGGGAATGGGATGTCTGCATCGACAATCCGACCAGCGTGCCGCACTGGGTGCGCGACGTAGCCGATGTGCTGGAGGGCAAGGTCGGCCAGTACATCTTCATCTCGACCCTGTCGGCCTACGCCGGCAACGCCACCCCCGGGCAGGACGAGGACGCACCGCGTGCCACCTACACCGGCGAGGATGTGATGCGCGAGACCCGCGCCTCGCTGATCGCCGACATGTCGCTGTACGGGCCACTCAAGGCCGAGTGCGAGCGCGAGGCCGAGCGCCGGTTTCCGGGCATCGCCACCCTGGTCCGGCCGGGCCTGATCGTCGGACCCGGGGACGAGACCGACCGCTTCACCTACTGGCCGGTGCGCCTGGCACGCGGCGGCGATGTGCTGGCCCCGGGCGACGGCAGCGATCCGGTGATGTACATCGACGCCCGCGACCTGGCGGAGTGGACCATCCGCCTGGCCGAGCAGCGATCGTTCGGCGCCTTCAACGCGATCGGTCCGGACTACCCGCTGAGCATGGCTGCGATGCTGTACGGCATCCGGGCCACCGGCAACGCAGGTGCGCGGCTGCACTGGGCCGCCACAGACTGGCTGGAGGCGAATGGCGTGCGGCCCTGGGCCGACCTGCCGGTGTGGATCCCCGGTCGCGGCGACACCGCCGGCTTCCACACCCGCAGCATCGCCCGCTCCCTGGCTGCGGGGCTGTCGTTCCGGCCGCTGGCCCAGACCGCCGTGGACACGCTTGAATGGTTCCGAAGCCAGCCCGCCGAACGCCAGGCGCAACTGCGGGCCGGGCTCAGCCCGCAGCGGGAGACGGAGCTGCTCGCCCTGCTGGCGGCCGGGCCCGGCGCGGCCGCGTCCTGAACCAACCGCGGCGATCCGCGCCAGCCCTCCGCGGACGGTGCGGTCGCCGCACTCAAAGCGCAGGCATCGGCAGCCTGCCGTCCACCTCGAACTGCCGGCGGCTGTAGCGGTAGACCTCGCCACCGTGGCGGCGCAGGGCCACTTCCTCGCCATCGGTCTGCACCAGCCAGGGTTCCAGGCGATCGGGACGCCGTCCAGCCAGCGCCGCCGGGGAGAACAGGCCGACATTGTTGCCGCCGGTGGGATCGCGCGCCGAGGGGAACTCGAAGGCCAGCACGCCGGCGGCGCGCATGGCAGAGCCCAGCGCCTGGGTGGCGCGATAGTCGGCGGGATCGGCGAGAACGCGTCGCCAGGTTGCGAAGGCCTGTGTCTGCAGCCGCAGCCCCAGGTCGCTGCGGTAGCGCACCGAGAACACGGCGTGCTGGGTGGTCAGGCGGCCAGGCGGCGGCGTCGCCATGCCGGACCAGAACACCAGGCGGTAGTACGCGGCCTCCGCCAGCAGGGCATCCTGGCCGAGCGCGCCGTAGAGCAGGGCGGGCTCGTGGCGGCCCCCGAAGCGCGAGCCATGGCGCAACGGCGGATAGCGGAACGGCGTTGCCAACAGGTAGTGCAGCTTCTCGGTGCCGGGTCGCTGGGGCGGCTTGCTGGCGTCCAGCAGGGTCTCCAGCACGGCCTGCTTGTCCAGACGGTCGACCAGGCCGGAGGTGGCGACCTGGGCCTGGCTTTCCACCATGCGCAACAGCGTGCCGCCGACCGGACCCACCTGGCCGGCGGCGCCGGTCGCCCGCCACAGGTCCGGCGTCTCCGACCCGCTGCCCGGGCGGGTCACGACCGGCCGCGCAGCGCGTCGAGATAGGCGACGACCTCGACCAGTCCCTGCGCCGTGGCGATCTGGCGGGCCGGCACGCCGCCGGTATGCAGGTTCTCCGTGCGAAGCCAGTGCCGCATCGCGCCGGTATCGCCGCCGACCAGCACGTACAGGGACCGGTACAGCCGGATCAGCAACAGGGCGAGTTCGCCGGCCTTTCCGGCCGGGTCGATCCGGCCACGGCTGATCGCGCTGCGGTCCTTGCCGACCACGCGCCCCAGTTCGACCTGGCTCAGGCCCAGTTCGCGCCCGGCGTTGACCAGGGCCTCGGCGAGCACGGCGCCGGCTTCGGGTTGTTGGGCGAGGGCACTGCGCATGGCCGTCTCCTGTCTGTGCTGTGTGCACAGCTTAGGGGTATCCGGTGCGTATTGCACGCAGGGGGCGCGCCGCCTGGAGGTCGGGTCCTGCGCTGTTGGGCGCTTCAACCGGCCGGCCTGGCTGCCGCGACGTCCCTGGTGTGGACCGGAGACTGCGCCCCGCCGGGGGGGGCGGTGCTACAGCACCGCCAGATTGCCCTTGCGCTCCAGCCAGGCCTTGCGGTCGCTGGCGCGCTTCTTGGCCAGCAGCATGTCCATGAGCTGGCGGGTCTCGCCGGCATCGTCGATGTCGAGCCGCAACAGGCGGCGGGTGTCCGGATGCAGGGCCGATTCCCGGAGCTGGCCGGGGTTCATCTCGCCCAGCCCCTTGAAGCGGGTCACGGTGACCTGGCCGCGCACCTTGTCGCGGGCGATCCGCGCCAGCAGGTCGTTCTTCTCGGCCTCGTCCAGCGCGTAGTGGACCTGCTTGCCGACGTCGACGCGGAACAGCGGCGGCATCGCCACGAACACGTGGCCGGCCTCGACCAGGGCCGGGAAGTGGCGCAGGAACAGGGCGCACAGCAGGGTGGCGATGTGCAGGCCGTCGGAGTCGGCATCGGCCAGGATGATCACCTTGCCGTAGCGGAGCCCGGCGAGATCCGGCTTGCCCGGGTCGACGCCCGCCGCGACCGCCAGGTCGTGCACCTCGGTGCTGGCCAGCACCGAGCCGGATTCCACTTCCCAGGTATTGAGGATCTTGCCGCGCAGCGGCAGGATCGCCTGGAAGTCCTTGTCGCGGGCCTGCTTGGCGCTGCCGCCGGCGGAATCGCCTTCGACCAGGAACAGCTCGGTGCGCGAGAGGTCCTGGCTGATGCAGTCGGCCAGCTTGCCGGGCAGCGCCGGACCCTGGCTGACTTTCTTGCGGACCACCTGCTTCTCGGATTTCAGCCGCGACTGCGCGCGCTCGATGGCCAGCTGGGCGATCGCCTCGCCGACCGCGACGTGCTGGTTCAGCCACAACGAGAAGGCGTCATGCACGGCGTTCTCGACCAGGGCGGCGGCGGTGCGCGAGCTGAGCCGCTCCTTGGTCTGCCCGGAGAACTGCGGATCGGCGATCTTCACCGACAGGATGAAGCACAGCCGGTCCCAGACATCCTCGGGCGCCAGCTTGACGCCGCGCGGCAGCAGGTTGCGGAAATCGCAGAACTCGCGCAGCGCGTCGGTCAGGCCGCTGCGCAGTCCGTTCACGTGGGTGCCGCCCTGGGCGGTCGGGATCAGGTTGACGTAGCTCTCCTGCACCAGTTCGCCCTCGGGCAGCCAGGCCAGCGCCCACTCGCAGACGTCGGTCTCGCGCTCGACGGCGCCCAGGAACAGCTCGGCCGGCAGCACCTGCTGGTCGACCAGCAGCCCGCGCAGGTAGTCGCGCAGGCCGTCGGCGTAGCACCACTCCTCGCGCTCGCCGCTGGCCTCGTCGAACAGGCGCACCACCAGGCCCGGGCAGAGCACCGCCTTGGCGCGCAGGATGTGGCGCAACGGCCTGAGCGAGATCCGGGGGCTGTCGAAGTACTTGGGGTCGGGCCAGAACTGCACGCGGGTGCCAGTGTTGCGCTTGCCGACGCTGCCGACCACCGCCAGCGGTTCGACCGGCTCGCCGTCCGCGAACGCCATCTTGTACTCGCTGCCGCCGCGGCGGACGTGGACCTCCAGGCGCTGCGACAGGGCGTTGACCACGGACACGCCGACGCCGTGCAGGCCGCCGGAGAAACGGTAGTTGCGGTTCGAGAACTTGCCGCCGGCATGCAGGCGCGTGAGGATCAGCTCGACGCCGGGGATGCCCTCTTCGGGGTGGATGTCGACCGGCATGCCGCGGCCATCGTCGGCGACCTCGACCGAACCGTCCTTGTAGACGCTGACCTCGATGGTGCGCGCGTGGCCGGCGAGGGCCTCGTCCACCGAGTTGTCGATCACCTCCTGCGCCAGGTGGTTGGGCCGGGTGGTGTCGGTGTACATGCCCGGGCGGCGCTTGACCGGATCCAGGCCGGAGAGGACTTCGATGTCGGCGGCGTCGTAACGGCTCATTCCGGGGCGGATTCTGGCGAAGCGGGAGGCCGGGCAGCATGCGCCCTGGGCCGGCGGCGCGCAATCTTGCGCCCGGCAGGGTGCTTTGCTATCCCCGTGTCGGGTGATTCAGGGCCGCTGCGGTGCGGCCAGGTAGTGCACCGAGAACCAGCGCCGCGGATCGGTCCAGACCTTGCACGGCAGGAAGCCGGCACGACGGGCCAGGTCCTGGAAGCCCTCGATGCTGAACTTGTGCGAGCTTTCCGTGTGGATGGACTCGCCGGCGCGGAATTCGAAGCGGTGGCCGCCGACCCGCACCACGTGCGCCCGGCGCGCCACCAGGTGCATCTCGACCCGGCTGGCGGTTTCGTCGAAGAACGCCCGGTGCGCGAAGGCATCCGGGTCGAGGTCGGTGTCCAGGCGCCGCGCGATGTGCACGAGCATGTTGCGGTTGAACGCCGCGGTGACGCCGGCGGCGTCGTTGTACGCGGCGTCCAGCACCGCCGTGTCCTTGACCAGGTCGACGCCGACCAGCATGCCGCCCGGCGCCAGACGCTCCGCCCAACCGGCCAGGAAGGCCACCGCCTCGTCCGGGGTCATGTTGCCGATCGTCGAGCCCGGGAAGAAGCCCACCAGCGGACCGTCGCCGGCCAGCTCGGCCAGCGGCAGGGCGCCATCGTCGCCGAAATCGGCGCAGATGCCGGCCACCGACAGTCCCGGGAAGGCGCGCGCAAGCGCCGTCGTGGCGGTCCGCAGCTGCGCGGCGGAGACATCGATGCCGATGTAGCCGTCCGGGGCGCGCAGCAGGCGCAGCAGCACCTTGGCCTTGCGCTCGGAGCCCGAGCCCAGCTCGACCAGGGTGCAGCCTTCGCCCAGGGTCGCGGCGATGTCGGGCCCGTGCTCGCGCAGGATGGCCAGCTCGGTGCGCGTCGGGTAGTACTCGGGTTGCTCGCAGATCGCTTCGAACAGGCGCGATCCCTCGGCGTCGTAGAACAGCCAGGCCGGCAGGCGCCTGGGCTCGGCGCCCAGCCCCTCGAGCACCGCCTGCTCGACGCTGGCCAGGTCGGGCTTGAGGTCGATCAGGGTCGGCTGCGGGGTGTCCATGGCGGCGTCGGCGGGTGCGTTCACAGGTCGCGGGCCAGGCGCAGGCCGCTGAACTGCCAACGCGCGGCGGGCGGGAAGAAGTTGCGATAGCTCGTCCGCAGATGGTCGCGCGGACTGGCGCAGGAGCCGCCGCGCAGCACCCGCTGGCCGGACATGAACTTGCCGTTGTACTCGCCGGCGGCGCCGGGCAGCGGACGGAAGCCGGGGTAGGGCGCGTAGGCGCTGGCCGTCCACTCCCAGACCTCGCCGCCCAGCGACGGGCCGTGCAGGGGCGCGGGGTGCAGGCGGCCGGCGTCGGCGAAGCCGCCGTCCAGTCCCTGGCGGGCCGCGATCGCCTCCCACTCGGCCTCGCTGGGCAGGCGCGCACCGGCCCAGCGCGCGTAGGCGTCCGCCTCGTAGCAGGAAAGGTGGCAGACCGGCTCGGCAGGGTCGAGGTCGCGCCAGCCCCAGACGGTGAACTGCCGCCAGGGCGCATCGGGCGCCGGACGGTGCCAGTACAGCGGTGCCTGCCAGTCGCCGGCCTGCACCGCGGCCCAGCCGTCGGCCAGC
Organism: Lysobacterales bacterium; assembly: GCA_019634735.1. Lineage (NCBI taxonomy): Bacteria > Pseudomonadati > Pseudomonadota > Gammaproteobacteria > Lysobacterales > Lysobacterales bacterium. The sequence goes on from JAHCAT010000003.1 coordinate 27,549, forward strand.
CACAAGGCAGGGTCGCTATAGCCGCCATCGTCGATGAAGGCCAGCCATTCGCCCGTGCTGACCGGCCGGTCGGCGAGCTCGAACGGGCGCAGCCAGACGGTGTGGCGGGGACGCTCGTTGTCGAACGCGAAACCGTCCTGGCCGGCACCGACCGCCGCCGGGCCTTCCGCATCGTGGCGGTGCCAGCCGGTCATCGGTGCCTGGTTGCCACCGATCGGCGGCGCCGGACCCCGCCAGCAGGGCGCCAGCGCGTTCTGCGCGAACAGGTGCTTGAGGTCGGTCACCAGCAGCTCCTGGTGCTGCTGCTCGTGCTGGCAGCCCAGCGCCAGCAGTTCCGCAGCCCCGGGCGGCGGACCGGCCGCCAGCAGGGCCAGTACCCGGTCCTCGACATCGGCCCGCCAGGCCAGCACCTCGGCCAGCGACGGCCGGGTCAGCAGGCCGCGCTGCGGACGCGGCTGCCGGGGCCCGAGCGCCTCGTAATAGGAGTTGAACAGGTAGTGCCAGCGCCGGTCCGCGGGTGGCTGGCCGGCCAGCGGCATCAGCACCATAGCCTCGAAGAACCAGGTGGTATGCGCAAGGTGCCACTTGCCGGGGCTGGCGTCCGGCATCGACTGTGGCACCAGGTCCTCGGCATCGAGACCGGCCACAAGGGCGGTGCTGGCGGCGCGAATGGCGCGAAAGCGCGCCGCCAGCGCCACGGCGTCGAGTTCCGGGGCGGGCGGCTGGCCGGTGTGGACAGTCATGGCCGGACCTTAGCACCGCGCTCCGTGGAGGCGATGGCATGGCCGTCGCCCCGGCCTGCTAGAATTCACCTTTCACGGTGCGACCACCATGACCCCACTGATTTTCGTGACCGGCGGCGTCGTGTCCTCGCTGGGCAAGGGCATTTCCGCGGCGTCCCTGGCTGCCATCCTGGAGTCTCGCGGCCTGCGCGTGACGCTGATGAAGCTGGACCCCTACATCAACGTCGACCCGGGCACGATGAGCCCCTACCAGCACGGCGAGGTGTTCGTGCTGGACGACGGCGCCGAGACCGACCTCGACCTGGGCCATTACGAGCGCTTCGTGCGTACCCGGCTGACCCGGCGCAATGCGGTCACCACCGGGCGCATCTACGAGAACGTCCTGCGCAAGGAACGCCGCGGCGACTACCTGGGCGCGACCGTGCAGGTGATCCCTCACGTCACCGACGAGATCAAGCGCTGCATAGACGAGGCCACCGCCGGCTTCGACGTCGGCCTGGTCGAGATCGGCGGCACGGTCGGCGACATCGAGTCGCTGCCGTTCCTGGAGGCGATCCGCCAGCTGCGCATCGAGCGCGGCACCGACAAGACCCTGTTCATGCACCTGACCCTGGTGCCGTACATCAAGGCCGCCGGCGAGCTGAAGACCAAGCCGACCCAGCATTCCGTCAAGGAACTGCGCACCATCGGCATCCAGCCCGACGTCCTGCTGTGCCGCTCCGAGCAGCCGCTGCCGGACAGCGAGCGCCGCAAGATCGCGCTGTTCACCAATGTCCCCGAGAAGGCGGTGATCAACGCCGTCGACCTGCCCAGCATCTACCGCATCCCGCTGTGGCTGCACGCCCAGGGCCTGGACGCCATCGTCGTCGACCGCCTGGGGCTGGCCGGCAAGGCCCACGAGGCCGACCTGTCGGAATGGGAGCGGGCGGTCGATGCCTACGAGAATCCGCGGCAGTCGGTCAGCATCGCCATCGTCGGCAAGTACGTCGAGCACAAGGACGCCTACAAGTCGATCGGCGAGGCGCTGATCCACGGTGGCCTGCGCCAGGCGGTGCGCGTCGACCTGCGCTGGATCGAGGCCGACGACATCGAGCGCCAGGGCACCGGCCTGCTGGCCGGCGCCGACGGCATCCTGGTGCCCGGCGGCTTCGGCAAGCGCGGCTTCGAGGGCAAGGTGCTGGCCGCGCAGTACGCGCGCGAGCGCGGCATCCCGTATTTCGGCATCTGCTACGGCATGCATGCGGCGGTGGTCGACTTCGCCCGCCACGTCGCCGGCCTGGAGGGCGCCAACAGCAGCGAGAACGACCGCACCAGCCCGCATCCGGTGATCGCCCTGATCACCGAGTGGCGCACCGAGACCGGCGCGGTCGAGCAGCGCGACGAGGCCTCGGACAAGGGCGGCACCATGCGCCTGGGCGCCCAGCCATGCCGGATCGCTCCGGGCACGCTGGCGCATCGTCTGTACGGCAGCGACGAGGCGCGCGAGCGCCACCGCCACCGCTACGAGTTCAACGACCGCTACCGGGCGATCCTGGAACAGCACGGCATGGTGATGAGCGCTGTCTCCCTGGACGGCTCCCTGGTGGAGATGGTCGAGCTGCGCGACCACCCCTGGTTCCTGGCCTGCCAGGCGCACCCCGAGTTCACCTCGACGCCGCGCGACGGCCACCCGCTGTTCTCGGGCTTCGTCAAGGCGGCCCTGGCCGAGCGCTCCCGTCGGCACCAGGCCGAGGGCGCGCTCGCCACCGCATGATCCCGCATTTCCTATCCACCGCAGCCCCCCACGGCAGACATCGATGAATCTGTGCGGTTTCGAGGTCGGCAACGACCGCCCGTTCTTCCTGATCGCTGGTCCCTGCGTGGTCGAGTCCGAGCAGTTGCAGGTGGACACCGCCGGCACGCTCAAGGAGATCACCGGCCGGCTCGGCATCCCCTTCATCTTCAAGAGCAGCTTCGACAAGGCGAACCGCTCCTCGGCGGGCAGCTTCCGCGGCCCGGGCATGGCCGAGGGCCTGCGCGTGCTGGCCGAGGTCAAGCGCCAGCTCGCCCTGCCCCTGCTCACCGACGTCCACGAATACACGCCGATGGCCGAGGTCGCCGACGTCGTCGACGTGCTGCAGACGCCGGCCTTCCTGTGCCGGCAGACCGACTTCATCCAGAACGTCGCCCGCGCCGGCCGGCCGGTGAACATCAAGAAGGGCCAGTTCCTGGCGCCCTGGGACATGAAGCACGTGGTCGAGAAGGCGCGCGCCACCGGCAACGACCAGCTCATGGTCTGCGAGCGCGGCGCCAGCTTCGGCTACAACAACCTGGTCTCGGACATGCGCTCCCTTGTGGTGATGCGCGAGACCGGCTGCCCGGTGGTGTTCGACGCCACCCATTCGGTCCAGCTGCCTGGCGGCCAGGGCGCCAGCTCCGGCGGCCAGCGCGAGTTCGTGCCGGCCCTGTCGCGGGCCGCCGTGGCGGTCGGCATCGCCGGCCTGTTCATGGAAACCCATCCCGACCCCGACAAGGCCCTGTCCGACGGTCCCAACGCCTGGCCGCTCGGCCAGATGGGGCCCTTGCTGGAAACCCTCCTGGAGCTGGATCGGGTCGGCAAGCGGCGACCCTGACTGCGCCGACGCCTTCCGCCAGCACCACCCTATCGTCCGGAGTCGCAATGCCCACCATCACCCGCATCCACGCCCGCGAGATCCTCGATTCCCGCGGCAATCCCACGCTCGAGGCAGAGGTCCAGGTCGAAGGCGGCCATGTCGGTCGCGCGGCGGTGCCGTCGGGTGCGTCGACCGGCGCCCGCGAGGCGATCGAGCTGCGCGACGGCGACAAGGCGCGCTATCTGGGCAAGGGCGTGAGCCGGGCGGTGGCCAACGTCAACGGCCGCATCGCCGAGGTCCTGGAGGGCTTCGATGCCGCCGACCAGCGCGGTCTGGACGAGCAGCTGATCGCGCTCGACGGCACCGACAACAAGGGCAACCTCGGCGCCAACGCCCTGCTCGGGGTGTCGATGGCGGCCGCGCACGCCGCCGCCGCGGCGGCCGGCAAGCCGCTGTGGGAGAACCTGCTCGGCGGCCGCGAGGGCATCCTGCCGGTGCCGATGATGAACATCATCAACGGCGGCGCCCATGCCGACAACAACGTCGACATGCAGGAGTTCATGATCCTGCCGGTCGGCTTCGACCGCTTCTCCGAGGCGCTGCGCTGCGGCGTCGAGGTGTTCCACGCGCTCAAGGCGGTGCTGCGCGGCCGCGGCCTGGCCACGGCGGTCGGCGACGAGGGCGGCTTCGCGCCGGACCTGAAGTCCAACGAGGAAGCCATCGAGGTGATCCTGAAGGCGGTCGCCGACGCCGGCTACCGGGCCGGCAGCCAGGTGCTGCTCGGCCTCGACGTCGCCAGCTCGGAATTCCATCGCGAAGGCCGCTACCACCTCGAGGGCGAAGGCCGCAGCCTCGATGCCGAGGGCTTCACCGGGCTGCTCGCCGACTGGTGCGACCGCTACCCGATCGTCAGCATCGAGGACGGCATGGCCGAGGACGACTGGGCTGGCTGGCGCCTGCTCAGCGAACGACTGGGCCGGCGCGTCCAGCTGGTCGGCGACGACCTGTTCGTCACCAACCCGGCCATCCTGCGCCAGGGCATCGAGAAGGGCATCGGCAACGCCATCCTGATCAAGGTCAACCAGATCGGCACGCTCAGCGAGACCTTCGATGCCATCGCGATGGCCGAGAAGGCCCGCTATGCGCAGGTGATCTCGCACCGTTCCGGCGAGACCGAGGACACCACCATCGCCGACCTGGCGGTAGCGACCAGCGCCACCCAGATCAAGACCGGTTCGCTGTGCCGGTCCGACCGGGTCGCCAAGTACAACCAGTTGCTGCGCATCGAGGAGGCGCTGGGCGACCGGGCCCGCTATGCCGGCCGGCGCGCTTTCCCCAACCTGGACCGTCTGCCAGGCTAGTCGCGACAGGACCGGCCAGCGTACCGGCCGCCGATCGCCGTCGACTGCTGCCGGCGCGGAGGCCGGGTGCGGCACTGGGCCGGTCGCCTGGCGACGGGCGTTTGTCCGCGACCTTGAGCCATGTCCGGGCTAGACTGTCGGCGCGCCAGCCCTGCCCGGTCCGGCCGCCGCCATCCAAGCCTCCCGGAATGCCATGCAGCGTGTGCTGACCCTTGTGCTGCTGCTGTTGATCGTGGTCCTGCAGCTGCGACTGTGGGGGGCCGAGGGACGCCGCAAGGTCGAAGGGCTCGAGCAGTCGATCGCCGCGCAGCGCCAGGAGAACGAGCGCCTGCGCACGCGCAATGCCGCCCTGGCCGCCGAGGTCCGCAACCTGAAGGAAGGTCGCGAGGCGATCGAGGAGCGCGCGCGAGCCGAGCTGGGTCTGGTGGCGCCGGGCGAGGTGTTCCACCAGGTGATCGGCGCCGATCCGACGCAGGGCGCGCCCCACGCGTCCGAGGAACGGCGCCGGTGACCTGGGTGGTGGTGCCGGCGGCGGGTTGCGGCAGCCGTGCCGGACTGGCCTTGCCCAAGCAGTACGCCGACCTCGCCGGGCGACCGATGCTCGCCTGGACCCTGGAGAGCCTGCTCGAGCACCCACGGATCGCTGGTGCCCTGGTGGTGCTGGCGGCCGAGGACCCGCATTGGCCCGGATGGACGCGGGTCGCGGGCAAGCCGGTGCATACCGCCGTGGGGGGCGAGGAACGTTGCGATTCGGTGCTGGCCGGGTTGCAGGCGCTGCCTGCGGAAGTCGATGCCGATGACTGGGTCCTGGTGCACGACGCCGCGCGGCCGTGCCTGAGCCACGCCGAGATCGACGCGCTGCTGGCCGTTCGCGATCATCCTGTCGGGGCGCTGCTGGCCGTGCCGGTCGCCGACACGCTGAAGCGCGCGGATGCGCAGGGCGATGCCTGCGCCACGATCGATCGCGCGGACGCCTGGCGGGCGTTGACCCCGCAGATGTTCCGTCGCGAGCCGCTGCGGCGTGCGCTCGCCGAGGCCGTCGTGGCCGGCGCCAGACCGACCGACGAAGCCGCAGCGATGGAGCGGCTGGGATGCTTTCCCCGTCTGGTTCCCGGTCGCGCCTCCAACCTCAAGGTGACCACCGGCGAGGACCTTGCGCTGGCCGCCTGGTGGCTTGGACGGCAGCAGCGCTGAGCGAAATCCGCCGGACGCTGTGCTTCGGCCGAACGGGAAGGGATGCGGTGCAGTCGGGTGCCGGTGCCGGCGCGAGCCTGCCTGACCAGCCTGGGCACGCAGCCGGTCGCCCCCCCCCCGGATCGGACACCTGCGTGCCCGATCCGGGGACCGTCACCGGGACAGGCCGGCCGCGTTTCGCCGTCCTCAGAGCCTGCCGGTCAGCAGCAGGATCAGCACGACCAGCAGCACGACGCCGAGGATGCCGCTGGGCGCATAGCCCCAGCCGCGGCTGTACGGCCATGCCGGCACCGCGCCGACCAGCAGGATGATGACGATGATCAGCAGGAGGAGGGAAAGGGACATGAGACGCTCCTTCGGGCAAGCGGACCCCGGCGGGATCCATCGCCGGGCGGATCCGCACGTGCCGTGCCAACCCGACGCCGGACTCTGCTGCCGGTGGGCGCGGTGCCGGTCCGCGGCTGGCCGCCGGTGCGCAGACGCCTGATTCTGCTGCTGGCGACAGGGGTCCGCCGACAGCCGGGCAGCCGCGACCGGCAGTCGGCGCGAGGCATCTGGGCCTGAACATCGTTGCCGGCGCGGGCGGGCGTTCGTGCAGCTTGCAGTGACCGGCTTGCGTTGCGCCCTGGCCCGGCGGGTTCATCGGACGCGTGGCGAGGCCGCCGAGATCGCGCCACGGCGCGCAGTTCGGCGTTCACACAGCGGCCTGGGCGAGTGTCCTGGCCCAATGCGCGGGCCAGCCTCGCCGCCGACGGCGGGACGCTGCGGCGCTGCGCCGTCATCCGGCCTTGCTGGTCCCTGTCCGGCGACGGACCGGCCACAGTTTCAGAGCATCGGCGAGACCAGGTTCGCCGCGCGGCAACGCAGGCGGTGCCAGTAGCGGGCGTTCCGGAACTCGTCCTGCGAGACCCTGGGCGCCCGTTGGAAATCCCGCTCGAGCATGGCCGCGACCTCGGCGACCAGCGGGGCGTGCACGCACAGCGCGGTGATCTCGAAGTTGATGAACATCGAGCGGTTGTCGAGGTTGGCGGTGCCGACCATGGTCAGGCAGTCGTCTGCCAGCAGGACCTTCTGGTGCATGAAGCCGCGCGGCCAGCGGTGGACGTGGGCACCGCAGCCGGCCAGGTCCGCCAGGTGCACCTGGCTGGCCCAGCCGACCACGCGGTTGTCGTTCCAGCCAGGCACCAGGATGCGGACATCGACGCCGCGCAGCAGCGCGAGCCGCAGCGCCTGCAGCACCGCTTCCGGCGGCACGAAATAGGGGGTCGCCAGCCACAGGCGCTGGCGTGCCGTGCCGATCGCGGCCAGGTGGGCCATCAGGCATTCCGGCTGCGGGTCGGCCGGACCGGTCGGCCAGACCAGCACCTCGGCCGAGCCGCCTTCAGCGGGCCGGACGTGGAAGGGCACGTCGGGCGCGGCATCGCAGGCCCAGAACCAGTCCTTGAAGAACGCCACCTGTGCCTGGGCCGCGGCTGGGCCCTCGATGCGCAGATGGGTGTCGCGCCACTGGCCGACGCGCGGATGCAGGCCCAGATAATCGTCGCCGATGTTGTGGCCGCCGATGAAGGCAACCGTGCCGTCGACCACCAGCACCTTGCGGTGGTTCCGGAAGTTGATCTGCAACCGGCTGCCCTTGCGGCCAGGGTCGAACGGATGGCAGTGCACGCCGGCCCGCCGCAACCCGGCCAGATAGGCGCGTCCCAGGCTCGAGCCGACCTCGTCGTAGAGGAAATGCACCTTCACGCCCGCCGCGGCGCGTTCGGCGAGGGCGTCGTGCAGGCGCTGGCCGATGCCGTCGTCGCGGACGATGTAGAACTGCACCAGCACGAACTCGCGCGCCGCGGCGATCGCGGCCAGCATCGACGCGTAGGTGGCCTCGCCGTCGATCAGAATTTCGACGCGGTTGCCGCCCGTGAATCCGTAGACGCCGAGTCGGCGGGCCAGGCCGTCGATGTCGTCCAGGGGCGCTGGCGGGGCGTGCCGATGGCGCGCCATCTCGTCGTCCAGTTTCAGGACATCGCTGGCACGCGCCATCACCTTGCGGCGTCGGATCACGTAGCCGCTGAACTTGGTGCGCCCCAGTACCCAGTAGAAGGGCAGGGTGAGCGGCGCCATCAGCAGCAGGGCGAGCACCCAGGCGGCGGCGCCCTGGGCGGTGCGGGTGTGCATGATCGCCCGGGCGGCACTGGGCAGGGCGGCCAGCCAGGCCATCAGCAGCAACAGGCCGAGCAGGCTCAGGCCGGTCCATTCCACCATCACGCCATTCCCCCTCGGCCTTGCCGGCAGCGTACCAGCCGGGTGCCTGCGCCGCAGGCTGGCTGCGGGTGAAGGCGGGACCTGTGGGCTCTGGTCCGTCTTTCGGATCTGATTGGCGTCGCGTCTCAGCCCACGGCCAGGCGGCCTCTCGCCGGTGCGACGGCACCGCACTCCTCCCCTATCCCCCGCTTGCGGGGGAGGGAGAGGGCCGCCCGGGCCAGGGCGGCGCCGCTGGGCCGGCAACGATGCGGATCATGGCAAGCCCCGACCTTCTCCCCCGGCCCCTCTCCCACAGGCCTGATCAGCGTCGTGTCCCAGCCCGCTCCCAGGCGGCGTGTCGCCGGTGCGATGGCACCGCACTTCTCCCCTCCCCCGCCTGCGGGGGAGGGGCGGGGGAGAGGGCTGCCCTGAGCAGCGCGCGCCGCTGGGCCGGCAAAGATGCAGATCATGGCAAGCCCCGGCCCTCTCCCCCGGCCCCTCTCCCTCAGGGAGAGGGGAGCACAGCGCGTTCCGCACACCGATCGCCGGGTCCTGGCCCTTGGCCCCGATCCTGAGCTGAGACACGACGCTAATCGGGTCAGGGAGAGGGGAGCGCAGCGCGCTCTGCTCAGCGAAGTCCGACCAGCGCTTCCCGACCGTTGGGTGAGACGCGACGACCCTCCGGTTCCATCGATGCGTCCGGCGTCGTCGGTCCGCGGCCTGCCGTCGTACCGCGTGGGCGAACGCCTGGCTGCACAGGTGCGAGCATCGCGTCGCCGCCGGCCCGTGCTGGCATGATTGCGGATATGGACGAAACCGCAGGCAAGCACGGCAGCGCCTGGCATGCGCAGTCCGCCGAACAGGCGCTGGCTGCCTTCGGCAGCCGTCGCGAGGGCCTGTCCGCGGACGAGGTCGGACGCGCGCGTGCCCGGCATGGCGCCAATCGCATCGAGGTGGCCGCAGGCCGCCCGGCCTGGCGCCGCCTGCTCGCCCAGATGGACAACCTGTTCTCCTGGGTGCTGCTGGTCGCGGCGGCCGGTGCCCTGTTGCTCGACCATGCCCTGGACGCCGTGGTGATCGCCGCCGTCGTGGTGGTCAACGTCGCGGTCGGCTTCATCCAGGAGGGCCGCGCCGAACAGGCGCTGGCGGCGGTGCGCGGCATGCTCTCGTCGCGGGCCACGGTGCGTCGCGAGGGTCGGCGCGCGGGAATCGATGCCGTCGAGGTGGTGCCGGGCGACATCGTGCTGCTCCAGGCTGGTGACCGGGTACCGGCCGACCTGCGCCTGCTTCGGGCCAGCAACCTGCGCATCGAGGAATCGGCGCTGACCGGCGAGTCGGTGGCGGTCGGCAAGGACGATGCGCCCGTGCCGGCGGGCGCCCAGCTGGGCGACCGCGCCAGCATGGCCTGGTCGGGCACCCTGGTCGCGGCAGGCAGCGGCGAGGGCGTGGTGGTGGCCACCGGCCCGGCCACCGAGCTGGGCCGGATCAGCCACCTGCTGGCCGGCGTCAGTGCCCCGCAGACACCCTTGCTGCGCCAGATGAACGTGTTCGCCTCGCGGCTGACGGTGGTCATCCTGGTGGTCTCCGTTATCGCCCTCCTGGCGGCCTGGAAACTGGCCGGCTATGCGCTGGACGAGGCCTTCATGACCGCGGTGGGCATCGCCGTTGCGGCGATTCCCGAGGGCCTGCCGGTGATCGTCACCATCACCCTGGCCCTGGGCGTGCAGCGGATGGCAGGGCGCAACGCCATCGTCCGCCAGCTGCCGGCCGTGGAGACCCTGGGCTCGGTCAGCGTCATCTGTTCCGACAAGACCGGCACCCTCACCCGCAACGAGATGACCGTTGCGCGGGTGGTGACGGCCGCCGGCGACTGGCAGGTGGAAGGGGTCGGCTACCAACCTACGGGAACGCTTCGGGCCCTCACCGCATCGGCCGTCCCGCCGGATGACCTGGCGCGGGCGGCTGCGCTCTGCAACGACGCCGCCCTGCACGAACGCGACGGCGCCTGGGGCGTCGACGGCGATCCCATGGAGGGCGCCCTGCTGGTCCTGGCGGCCCGCACCGGCATCGACCTGTCCGACCTGGCCTCGGAATGGCCGCGTACCGATGAGGTGCCCTTCGACGCCGCGCACCGCTACATGGCCACCGTGCACCCGCATCCGGACGGCGGCGCCCTGCTTGCGGTGAAGGGCGCCCCGGAGCAGGTCCTTGCGCTGTGCGAAGGCCGCACCGGCGGGCGCGAGCCGCAGTGGTGGCACGACCAGGTCGAGTCCCTGGGGCGCGACGGCCAGCGCGTGCTTGCCCTGGCCGGCGCGGTGCTGCCGTCGCTGCCGGACCGGCTGACCGCGGACAGCCTGCACGGCGTGCTGCAGCTGCACGGCCTGGTCGGACTGATCGACCCGCCGCGCGCCGAGGCGATCGCCGCGGTCGCCGAGTGCCGGCAGGCCGGCATCGAGGTGAAGATGATCACCGGCGACCATGCGGTGACCGCCGCGGCGATCGCCGCCGAGCTCGGCCTGGCCCACGCCGGCGACGTGGTGACCGGCGCCGACCTGGAGCATCGCGACGATGCGCAGCTGCGTCGCCTGGCCCTGGCCACGGGCGTGTTCGCGCGTACCAGCCCGGAGCACAAGCTGCGCCTGGTGCAGGCCCTGCAGGCCGATGGCGCCGTGGTGGCGATGACCGGCGACGGCGTCAACGACGCGCCGGCGCTCAAGCGCGCGGATGTCGGTGTGGCCATGGGCCGCACCGGCACGGACGTCGCCAAGGAAGCCGCCAAGGTCGTGCTTGTCGACGACAATTTCGCCTCGATCGTGGCGGCGGTGCGCGAGGGCCGCACCATCTACGACAACATCAAGAAGAGCGTCGCCTGGGCGCTGCCGACCAACGGCGGCGAGGCGCTGGTCATCCTCGCGGCGCTGGCGATGGGACTGACCCTGCCGATCACGCCAGTGCAGATCCTCTGGATCAACATGGTCACCGCAGTCACCCTGGGCCTGACCTTCGCATTCGAGCCGGGCGAGCCCGACGTCATGCGCAGGCCCCCCAGGCCGTCGCGCGAGAACCTGCTGTCGGCGTTCCTGCTGTGGCGCGTGGTGCTGGTCAGCGTGCTGTTCGCCCTGTGCGCCTTCGCGGTGTTCGCCTGGGCAAAGCAGACCGGGGCCGGCCTGGAGGCCGCACGCACCCTGGTGGTCTCGACCGTGGTCTCGCTCGAGGTCTTCTACCTGTTCAGCATCCGCTTCCTGCATCGCAGCTCGCTGGACTGGCCGGGGGTGCTCGGCACGCCGGCCGTGCTGCTCGCGGTCGCGGCGGTGACCGTGCTGCAGCTGGCCTTCGTCTACCTGCCGCCCATGCAGTGGCTGTTCGACACCCGGCCGCTCAGTCTCGGCCAGCTGCTGGTGCCCGTGCTCGCGGGCATCGCGCTGCTCACCGTGCTGGAGATCGAGAAGTGGCTGTCCCGCCTGCTGCGCGGGCGCCGCGGTGCCTGACGGGAGCAGGGCAGGACGGGCACCCCGCGTCGGTGGGTAGCGCAGACTAGACGGTGAGGCGGTCGCCGTAGTCGGGCAGGCCGGCGACGACGCCCAGCCGCTCGCGCAACGCGGTGGCAAGGCCTTCTCGGCCGCGCTTCTCGCCATGCACCAGCTGCACCGGAGGACGGCCGCCGATCGCCTGGTACCAGGCCAGCAGGCCGTCCTGGCCGGCATGCGCCGACAGGCCGCCGACCGTATGCACGGTGGCGGCCACGCGCACGTCCTCGCCGTAGATGCGCACGAACTGGCTGCCGTCGACCAGCTTGCGCCCGAGCGTGCCGGCGCTCTGGTAGCCGATGATCATCACATGGCACTCGCGGCGCCAGAGGTTGTGGCGCAGGTGATGCAGGATGCGGCCGCCATTGCACATGCCGCTGCCGGCGATGATCAGGGCGCCGCGCTTGACCGCGTTGAGCCGGATCGATTGCTCGGCACGTTCGGTCAGGTGCAGGTTGGGCAGCAGGTCGGGCAGGTCGCGATGGTCGAGCAGGCGCCGCGCGGACTCGCTGAACAGACCGGTGTGGCGGTCGTGCACACGGGTCGCCTCGATCGCCATCGGGCTGTCCAGGAAGATCCGCCAGCGGTCCAGCCGCCAGCGCTGGAAATTGGCTGCGAACAGCATCAGCAGCTCCTGGGCGCGACCGATCGCGAAGGAGGGCACCAGCAGGTTGCCTCCGCCCTGCCAGGCCAGGTCGAGCACCTCCTCGATCTCGTCCAGGGTGGCCTCGCGCGAGCGGTGGCTGCGATCTCCATAGGTGCTTTCCATCAGCACCAGGTCGGCGGCCGCCGGCGGCTCCGGGTCGGGCAGCAGGCCGCTGCCGTCCGATCCGATGTCGCCGCTGTAGACCAGTCTGCGGCGGCGGCTGCCTTCGCCCAGGTCCAGCGCCAGGCTGGCCGCGCCCAGGATGTGCCCGGCGCCATGCAGCGTCAGCGCGATGCCCGGCACGATCTCGCTGGGCTCGCCGAACATCAGGGGCCGCATCAGGTCGAGGACCTGCTCCACATCGGCCAGTTCGAACAACGGCTTCACGGGGCGGTCGCCGCGACGCGCGCGCCTGCGGTTTTCGCGTTCGGTATCGGCCTGCTGCAGGTGCGCGGCATCGCGCAGCAGGATCCGCACCAGGTCGATGCTGGCCGGATGGCTGTATATCGGTCCGCGGAAACCGCCTCGCCACAGCATCGGAAGGCGACCGCAGTGATCCAGATGGGCATGGCTGAGCAGGACGGCATCGATCGCCCGTGGATCGAACGGGAAGCCGACCGCATTGCGCAGCTCGTCCTCGCGCCCGCCCTGGTACAGGCCGCAGTCGAGCAGGACCTGCCGGTTGCCGACCCGAAGGTGGTGGCAGGAGCCGGTGACCTCGCCGGCGGCGCCGCAGAAGGTGAGTTCCATGGCGACGAGCATAGCGTGCCGGCCCGGAGCGGCGCGGAGTCCGGCGGCAGCCGGGGTCCGGGCGTGTCGCGCGCCCGAACTGCCGGTTGCGCATCGCGGCTCCTGTCGCGCCAGGCACCGGCTGCGCCGGCCAGGATCGCCCGGGCCCGCTTGCGGTCGAGCGTCGGCCGGCAGGCTGCGGCGATGGAGGTCCGCAGGGCCTGGCGGCTTCCGCATGCGGTCGACATGCCGGGGTTGCAGCCAGCCAAGGCGCGGGGGGTCTCCAACTGCGGCCGGATCGGTCGTCCTTCGGCGGGCTGCTAGCCTTGCCGCGGGCCGGTCCCTGTCGCCGGCAACCGGACACCGCATGCGCCAGCTCCCGCCCCTGCGTCGTCAGCATCCCGGAGACCTGCCGCCGGTGCGGCGCCGCGAGTTGCTGGCCTGGGCCAGCTACGACTTCGCCAACTCCGGCTACACCACGGTGGTGATCACCGCGGTGTTCAATGCCTGGTTCGTGGCCACCATCGCTGCCGGCGCCGACTGGGCCACCCTGGCCTGGACCGTGTCGCTGTCGCTGTCCTACCTGCTGGTGATGCTGACCGCGCCCGTGCTGGGCGTATGGGTCGACCTGCGTGCCGGCAAACGCCCCGTGCTGGTGGCGAGCACCCTGGTCTGCGTGATGGCCACGGCCGGGCTGGCTGCCTGCGGCCCCGGCGACATCGCCCTGGCGGTCGCCCTGGTGGTGCTGTCCAACTACGCCTACAGCATCGGCGAGGGGGTGGTCGCAGCCTTCCTGCCGGAGCTGGCCACGGACCAGGGCATGGGCCGCCTGTCCGGCTACGGCTGGGCGTTCGGCTATGTCGGCGGGCTGCTGGTGCTGGCGGTCTGCCTGTGGTGGATCCAGTCCGCGCCGCAGCGCGGCGTCAGCCTGGCCACGGCCGTTCCGCAGACCTTGCTGATCACCGCCGCAATGTTCGGCCTGGCCGCCCTGCCGACCCTGCTGCTGTTGCGCGAGCGGGCGCGCCCGCAGCCGCCGGGCCAGGGTCGCGGTCTGCTGGCCGAGGCCGGGCACCGGCTGCGCCAGGCCCTGGCCGGAAGCCGGGGCCTGGTCGACCTGCGCAGATTGCTGGTGTGCATCGTCGTCTACCAGTCCGGGGTCGCCACGGTGATTACCGTGGCGGCGATCTTCACCACCCAGGCGCTGGGCTTCAGCCAGGCGCAGAGCATCACCCTGATCCTGGTCGTGAACGTCAGCGCGGCGGTCGGCGCCTTCGCGTTCGGCGCCCTGCAGGACCGCGTCGGCCACCGTGCCGCCCTGGCCGCGAGCCTGCTCGGCTGGCTGCTGGCGGTGGGCCTGTTCTCCGCGACCCAGGCGAGCTGGGCGGTCTGGACCGCGGCGAACATCGCAGGCCTGTGCATGGGCGCATCGCAGTCGGTGGGACGCGCCCTGGTCGGCTACCTGTGCCCGCCCGAGCGCGAGGGCGAGGTGTTCGGACTGTGGAGCCTGGCGGTGCGCCTGGCGATGATCCTGGGGCCGGTCGGCTACGGCGTGGTGAGCTGGACCAGCGGCGGCAACCACCGGCTGGCGATGATCGCGACCGGTGCGTATTTCCTTCTCGGGCTGGTATTGCTGGCGCGCGTCGATCCGCAACGCGGCCATCGTGCCGCCCGTCAGCCGGCCTGAAGCGCGCACAGGCGCGCGCGGCAAAAAAAGGGCGGCCCGGGGGGTGGCCGCCCTGCAATCCGACTCAGAGCGTGTGCTCGAAGTCCCTCACGAGTGATTCCGCCTCCTCGCGGCTGTAGCCGTAGCACGCCTGGACCTTGGCGACCACGTAGTCGCGATTGCCGTTTTCGACGGCGAGGTCGTCCTCGGTCAGCCGGCCCCAGGTATCGCGGAGCCGGCCGCGGAGGTCCTGCCATTGCCCGGCGATGCGGTCGGGCGCTGTCATGTCGGCGTCCTCAGGCGTCCATCGCCTTCTTGAGGTCGCGCATCTCGTCGTGGCAGGCGCGCACCTTGGGCAGGTGCTGGGCCAGCGCCGCGCGCACCTCCGGCGAGTCGGTCTTGGTGAGCGCGTCCTCGAAATGCTCGAGGATGCGGTCCTCGGTCTCTTCGAGCTGGCCGACGTAGACCTTGTCGTCATTGCTGCTGAAGGTGGCGCGGACATCGGCGTAGGCCTTGCGCAGGGTGCCGGCGACGGTGCCGCCGTCGGCCGGGGTCTCGCCCAGGTTGATGACCTTGGCGGACAGCGCGCCGATCAGGCCGGCCTTGGCCCCGGCCATGCGGGTGAACACGTCGCGCAGGCGGGGGTCGGTGGTCTCCCGGGCGACGTCCTCGTAGAACTCCTTGCTGTCGCGGGTCACCTGGACCAGGTCGTTGAGCAGGTTGGCGTTGTCGGTCATGACGTTCTCCTAGGGTGGCAATGAAAACGGCGCGCACGGGGGTGCGCGCCGAAGGGGAGGGGTGCGTGGCGCCTCAACCTCGTCGCAGGCCGCCGAACAGCAGCGAGGCGACGAACAGGACCAGGAACACGAAGAACAGGATCTTGGCGATGCCGGCGGCGGCGCCGGCCAGGCCACCGAAGCCGAGGGCGGCGGCGATCAGGGCGACCACGAGGAACACGAGGGCGTAATGAAGCATGGCAGCTCTCCTTGGTTGGGCCGGATCGGCGGTGGCCATCCGTGCAGGGCAGGTTCGGCAAGTGCCGTGCCAGCTTCGCCTGGATCGGCCGAACTCCTTGGCGCGCCTGGCTTTCCGGGCAACTGTGCGACTGCCGCGCGGCGCGCAGGGACGCGCGATCGGGGCAGAATGCAAGACGGGCGAGGTCGCGTCTTGCAGCCTGCAGCCAGGGCGGTCCCCGGATTCGCGCCGCGCTGGCGGCATCGGCCATGCCTGGTGGCGACACGGGTGGCCGTGGCGGATCGTGTCCCGCGGAAGTGAGGCAGCCGACGCAGTTCCTGTTTTTCCAGAAAACGGCTATCGTTCCGCGGTCTTTCCGCACTGTCCCTGCGGGCAGCCCACCCCGCATCCGGCCGGGGTGATCGCAGGGGCGGCCGGACCAGCCAGGGACCTGCGAAGACCATGACGAGGCTGCAACGATTGACCCGCGGAGGCTGGCCGCTGCTGATGCAGTTGCTCGCCGTCGCCGCCGTGGTGGTGGTGCCCTGGTGGCTCAACCAGCGGCTGCTCTCGGAGACCCTGGTCGCGGTCGACTGGGTATCGCATTCCTCGACGGTCAGCGGACGGATCGCCGAGGTGGCTTCGGCGGTCCGGGATTCCGACCGGGCGCTGGTCTGGCTCACCATCAACCCCGAGCGCAACGAACTGCGCGAGCAGATCGCCGAGGCCCGACGGCAGCAGTTCGAGGGAATCGCCGATCTGCAAGCGCTGGTCAGCGACAACCCCGAACAGTCCGCCCGGGTGGCCGAGATCCGGGTGCTGCTGGAATCCCGGCGCGCGGATGCCAACCGCGTCCTCGACTACGTGGGTAGCGGCGATCTGCACATGGCCCGTGAGCTGCTGGCTTCCACTGCCGGGATGGTGCAGCTGCGTGGCCTGATGGAGCAGCTCACGAATGCCGAAGCGGCGGTGATGGTGCAGCGGCAGAAGGTCTCCGATCGTCGCCGCGACCGATTCACCTGGTCGATCAGCGGCTTTGCCGCGTTGCAGCTGCTGTTCCTGAGCCTGGTGGTCGGCCTGGCGGCTCGCCAGCGCAGCCAACGCACGGAGCTCGAGCAGCAGTCGCGCGACGCCCAGCGGCGTGCCGAGCTGGTGTTCAACACCATCCGCAAGCCGATCGCCCTGCTCGATGGCGAACTGCGCGTGCTCCAGCACAACCCGGCCTTCGCCATGGTCTACGCGCCGTCCGGCGGCGATCTCCTGGGCAGACCGCTGGCCGAGATCGGCGATGGCGCCTGGGACGAGGCAGGCCTTCTGCAGAAACTTCGCGACGTGCGTTACCTGGGCCGCGAGCTCTGGGACCACGAGATGCACCAGAAAACCCCCTCCGGCGAGCGCGACGTCCTGGTCAACGCCAGCCGGGTGACTGGCGTGGCCGGCAACGATGTCAACCTGTTGCTCACCGCTGCCGACGTCAGCGCTGTGCGCCAGGCCGAGCGCCAGATCCGCGAGCTCAACGAGCGCCTGGAGTCCCAGGTGGCGGATGTCACCGAAAGCAACCGTGAACTGGAGGCCTTCAGCTACTCGGTATCGCACGACCTGCGCGCGCCGCTGCGCCACATCGGCGCCTTCGCCGACAAGCTGGAGAAGGCCCTCGACCTGCCCGAGGGCGACCGGGCGCGCCATTACATGCGGGTGATCACCGACTCGGCCGCGCGCATGGGCCGCCTGATCGACGACCTGCTGGTCTACTCGCGCCTGGGCCGGACCCGGATCGGCGCCGAGCCGGTCGACATGGACGCCCTGGTCGCGGAAGTGCGGGGCATGCTGGCCCCGGAACAGGCCGGGCGGCGGATCGCCTGGCAGGTGATGCCGCTCGGCCGGGTTCAGGGTGATTCAGGAATGCTCCGCCTGGTCTGGCAGAATCTGCTCGGCAACGCCCTGAAGTACACGGCCAAGGAGGACCAGGCGCGCATCCGCGTCTCGCACGCCTTCGATGCCGCCGCCGCCGAGCACGTGTTCACGGTCGCCGACAACGGCGTCGGTTTCGACATGGCCTACGTCGACAAGCTGTTCGGCGTGTTCCAGCGCCTGCACCCGGCCGAGCAGTTCGAGGGTACCGGCATCGGACTGGCCAACGTGCGGCGGATCGTCAACCGCCACGGCGGACGGGTCTGGGCGGAGTCCAGCGCCGGCGCCGGCGCCACCTTTCATTTCAGCCTGCCGGAGCGACCGGCAGTCGACACCGGAGAAGCGACGCCGTGAGCAGCAAGATCAGGACCATCCTCCTCGCCGAGGACAACCCGCTGGACGCGGAGCTGGCGCTCGACGCCCTGCGCGAGGCGCGCCTGGCGAACCCGGTCGCGCACGCCGTGGATGGCGCCGACGCCCTGGACTGGTTGCGCCGCGAGGGTGCCTACGCCGGGCGCCCCAAGGGTGATCCGGCGGTGGTTCTGCTGGATATCAAGATGCCGCGCATGGACGGCCTGGAGGTGTTGCGGGCGATGCGCGAGGACGAGAAGCTGCGCCACATCCCGGTGGTGATCCTGTCCTCCTCCCGCGAGGAGAGCGACCTGGTGCGCAGCTGGGACCTGGGCGTGAACGCCTACGTGGTCAAGCCCGTCGACGTGCGCCAGTTCTTCGAAGCCGTGCAGACCCTCGGTCACTTCTGGGCGGTGCTCAATGAACCAGCCATCGCTGACTGAGCGGGAGACCGGCGAACGACAGCCTGGCGTCGACGCCATCCGCGTGCTGGTGGTCGAGGACGATCCGCTCGACGCCGAGCTGGTCCTGGACCGGCTGGCCGAGGATGGCCTGAGCGTGAGCGCCCAGGTGGTCGACCAGCGCGAAGCCTACCAGGCGGCGCTGGACGGTTTCGGGCCGGACATCGTGCTGTCCGATCTCAGCCTGCCGGGGTTCTCCGGTCACGAGGCACTGGCGCTGCTGCGGGCCCGCGACCAGCGCACGCCCTTCGTGTTCGTATCCGGCACGCTCGGCGAGGATGTGGCGATCGAGGCCCTGCGCGGCGGCGCCACCGACTACATCCTCAAGCATGCGATGGCACGCCTGGCGGCGGCGGTACGCCGTGCCGTCGCCGAGGCCGCGGAGCGGCGCGCCCGCGACCAGGCCGAAGCCGAACTGGTCCGCGCGCAACGCTTCGAGACGCTGGCGATCCTGGCCGGCAGCCTGGGTCACGACCTGCGCAACACCCTGCAGCCGGTCCTGCTGGCGGTCGACCTGATCGAGGGCCGGGTCACCGAGCCCGAGGCGGTGCGCATGTGCGCTCTGGTTCGTGACTGCGCCTGGCAGGGTCTGGAGATGGTCGGCCGGATGATGGACCTGGCGCGCGGCGGCGAGCGTGCCGGCGACGGCGGCCAGGCGCGCACCATCAACGTGCCCGCCATGCTCGATGCCGTGGCGATGCTGTTGCGACCGTCGTTGCCGACCCGCGTCGAACTCTCGGTGCAGAGCGACGACCCCGGCCTGGCCCTGGCCGGCAACAGCGTCGAGTTGCAGCAGTGCCTGCTCAACCTGGCGCTCAACGCGGTCCAGGCGATGCCCGAGGGCGGACGCCTGACCCTGGCGGCCCGCCGCTTCCAGCCTTCGCCGGGCTTCTTCGACGATGCCGCCCCGACGGCCGGCGCCTGGTTGCACCTTTCGGTCGCCGACACCGGGACCGGCATGGATGCCGATACCGTCGCCCGCCTGTTCACGCCCTTCTTCACCACCAAGCCCACCGGCAACGGTCTGGGACTGGTGTCCTGTCGCCGATTCGTCGACAGCCATCAGGGTCACATCCGGGTCGACAGCCGGCCGGGCGGCGGCACCCGCTTCGATCTCTACCTGCCGCTGCAGCGCGATACCGGCAGCACCGCGCAAGACGCGTCGACCGGTGCCCACGACGCCGTCGGCGGCCGGGTCGTGATCGCCTGCAGCGACGAGGACCTGTGCCGCGACCTCACCGATATCCTCGAGCTGTTCGGCTACCAGGCGGTGCCGCCTGAGCAGGGCGAGGGCGCTGTGGCGGCGATGATCGAGCACGATGCCGGGGTGGTCGAGCGGGTAGACAGCCTGCGTTCGGCCT
Source organism: Lysobacterales bacterium (assembly GCA_019634735.1). Taxonomy (NCBI): domain Bacteria; kingdom Pseudomonadati; phylum Pseudomonadota; class Gammaproteobacteria; order Lysobacterales; species Lysobacterales bacterium. The sequence continues at coordinate 47,279 of JAHCAT010000003.1, forward strand.
TTCCCGACCTGCCTCTGGTATTGCTTGCCGGCAGCAGCCGGGTGGTTGCCGATCCGGCCCTGGGCAAGGTCGCCGCGGTGCTGGGCGCGCCACTCACTGCCGGTGCCGTGGTGCGCGCGTTGAGCGCGGCCGGCGTGGCGCCCACCGAGCCGGGCGCACCGCCGGCGCGAAACAAGGAGAACAGATGAGTCAGGCGAAATCGAGCGCGGCGGGACAGCGCACCCGGATCCTGCTGGTCGACGATGACCGCAACGTGCTGCGCGGATTCCGCATGACGCTGGAGGACGCCGGCTACCGGGTCGCCACCGCGACCGATCCGGCGGCGGCCGAGCGCAAGCTGGCCGAGGGCGTGTTCGACCTGTGCTTCCTGGACCAGAACATCGGCACCGAGAGCGGCCTGGACCTGCTGCCGCGTCTGCGCCAGCAGGCACCCTGGATGCGCGTGGTCATGGTCACCGGCGAGGACGCCGTGCCCCTGGTGGTCAAGGCCATGCAACTGGGCGCCAGCGACTACCTGATCAAGCCCTGTCCGGCCGAGCTGCTGCTCGGCAGCGCCGCCCGCCAGGCCGAAGCCAGTGCCCTGGCGCGCCGGGTCGCCGCCCTGGAGCAGTCGGGTGCAGGCGGCGCCGGAGAGATCGAGCCGGCCAGTGTTGCGCCGGCCATGCAGCGCGTGCTGGAGCTGGCCCGCCAGGTCGCCGACACCGACGCCTCGGTGCTGATCCTGGGCGAGAGCGGCACCGGCAAGGGCGTGCTGGCGCGTGCCATCCATGGCTGGAGCCGGCGCAGCGACGAGGCCTTCGTGACCATCAACTGCCCCGGCCTGTCCGGCGAGCTGATCGCCAGCGAGCTGTTCGGCCACGTCCGCGGCGCCTTCACCGGCGCCAGCGAGAACAAGCTGGGCCGGGTCGACCAGGCCGACGGCGGCACCTTGTTCTTCGACGAGATCGGCGACTTTCCACTGGCCCTGCAACCCCGCCTGCTGCGCTTCATCCAGGACCGCGAGTTCGAGCGGGTCGGCGATCCGGTCACCCGCAAGGCCGATGTCCGGATGCTGGCGGCCACCAATCGCGACCTCAAGGCGATGGTCGCCGAGGGCAGCTTCCGCGAGGACCTGCTCTACCGGCTCAACGTGATCACCGTCGAGCTGCCGCCGCTGCGCGAGCATGCCGAGGATGTCGAGCCGCTGGCGCAGCGCTTCCTGGCGCGTTTCGCCGCTGAATACCGCAGGCCGGCCCGCGGCTTCTCGCAGGCGGCCACGCGCGCGCTGCGCGCCTATCCCTGGCCGGGCAACATCCGGGAGCTGCAGAACGTCATCGAGCGCGCCTCGATCCTGGCGCGTGGCGAGGAGGTCGAGGTCGGCGACCTGGGCCTGGCCGAAGCCGCGGGCGGCGGCGCCGGCGATGCGGTCCGGCCGCGCGCGGGCGATCAGGTGACCCTGGAGCAGCTCGAGCAGGCGCACATCGAGGCGGTGCTGGGGACCAGCGAGTCGCTGGAGGCCGCTTCGCGCACCCTGGGCATCGACAGCTCCACGCTGTACCGCAAGCGCAAGCGCTGGGGCCTGTAAGTCAGCCCCGCCGGGGCCCGAACTCCAATGCGACCCAGACGGCCTTCGCCAAGCGTCGTCAGCAGAGATGCTGCCCCAGCCAGTCCTGACCGAGTCAGCCTTTTCGCCAGCCAGGGAAGGTCGGCGCGCCCAGGTAAACGCGCAAGCGATCGGTTCGGCGGAGCCGCGTCCGGCCCCGTGCCGGACGCGCGCCAGTCCGTTCAAGCCGGCAGTGGCTTGATCCGGCTTCCCCCTAGAACAATGCCTTGACGCCCATCAGCAACAGGATGAAGGCGATCACGGCCAGGGCGATGAACAGGAAGAAGATGAGCTTGGCGATGCCCATCGAAGCGCCGGCAACGCCGGTGAAGCCGAGGGCGCCGGCGATCAGGGCGACGAGCAGGAAGAACAGGGCAGCTTTCAACATGGCGGGACCTGCAGGGCAGTGATGGAATCCCGTGTTGCAGCGCAACTGCCATGCCAAGCAGCGGTCACGCCAGAGGATACGCTAAGTCCCTGTGAGTACGGGTCTTGCCGGGATCGGGTCCGGTCGAAATGGCGGCTCGGGCGGCGCAGAATGCACCGCACGTCGTGCAGACTGCACCGGCATCATGCTGCGGCTCACAGTGCTTTCTGCCCGCCCCAGCGCTGCCAGGCCTTTTCGTGGAAATGGAACGCCAGGGTGTTGGCCAGCGGCTCGATCAGCGCCAGTGCCCCTCCGAGAACCAGACTCCCGGTCAGCAGCCAGCCCACCGTGAAGGCCACCAGGAAGTGCACGACAGCGAATGACAGGGTCTTGCGCATGAAAGGAATGATAACCATTCGCATTCATGCGTCAAGAGGGTGACTGGGGCAGGGCAGGAAGCAAGCCGGGGTCGGCCGACAGGCGTGGTGTCGGCAGGCGGACGCTGGGCGAGCGGAACGCGCTTCAGGCTGCTCTCCCCCGGACTTGAGCTGCTCCGCAGAAGTGCGGTGTCGTCGCGCCGGGGGCATGCATCTGGCGGCGGGCGGGCCTGGCTGCGGCGGTGGCTGAGAGACGACGCCAATCCGGTTCCGGAGGGAGAAGCAAACAGATCGCGCTCCGCTTCCCGAACCCCAAGCCCCAAGCCGCAAACCCCGAACCCCGAACGCCGCTCCATGAACGCCTGTCCCCGGTCCCCCGTCCCCGTTCCCGTTCCCGTTCCCGTTCCGATTCCGGTTCCGGTTCCGGTTCCCCGTGGCCGGTCCCGTACCCGGTCCCGGTCCCGGTCCCCGTCCCGGTCGCCGTTCCCGGTCCCCGTTCCCGGTCCCCGTTCCCGAGTCCCGAGTCCCAAGTCCCGAGTCCCAAGTCCCGAGTCCCAAGTCCCGAGTCCCAAGTCCCCGGTCCCCGGTCCCCGGTCCCCGGTCCCCGCGCATCGCGCATCGCGCCCGGCGATAGGCCGCTCGCCCGGGCTACAGGCGGACAGCTAGCGTCCCAGCGGCCGCCGGACCAGTTGCAGGCGATCGCGCCAGTAGGGGGCATCCAGGCGGTCCAGACGCACCGTGCCGCCGCTGCTCGGCGCATGCACGAAGCGGCCCTCGCCCACGTAGATGCCGGCATGGTCGGGCCGCCGTCGGGAGGTCGAGAAGAACACCAGGTCGCCGCTGCGCATCCGTCGGGCAGGGACTTCAGGTCCCGCCGACTCGGCCAGACCGGCCACCGTCCGCGGCAGCGCCAGGCCGGCACCCTCCCGGTAGACATGGCCGATCAGTCCACTGCAATCGAAACCCCCGGCTGGCGTGTTGCCGCCGTAACGGTAAGGCGTCCCGACCAGGCCCAGGGCGCCGATGGTGACGCTCTGGGCCAGGCGCTCGGCATCGCCTCGGGCAAGGCCCACCGGCATTCCGGGGGCGTCGCGCACCGGCGCGCGGCCGCAGGCGGCGAGCAGGGCGAGCATCAGCAGTGCCAGGATCCGGGCGGCGGTCATCGCCGGCGAGCATCGGCGCCGGCCGCCGCCCGGTCAAGCCGGTCCGGTGTTCAGAACAGGCCGGCCTGGTAGTCCGCGACGGCCTGGCGCAGCTCCTCATCGGTGTTCATCACGAACGGGCCGTAGTGCGCCACCGGCTCGCGCAGCGGCCGACCGGCGATGACCAGCGCACGGGCCCCGGCCTGGGCATCGGCGCGGATCAGCACGTCGCCCTCTCCGGTCAGCACGGCAAGCCGGCGCGCCGGCATCGCCTGCGCTTCGCCGCCCAGCGCGAACTGGCCGCTGACGCCGTGCACCAGCACCGTATGGCCGGCCGGCGGCGTCCAGCGCAGCGCCTCGCCCGGGGGAAGGCTGATGTCCAGGTACACCGGCTGCGTCGGCCGCGCGCCGACCGGCCCTTCGGTTTCGCCGAAGCGGCCAGCCAGCACCCTGACCCGACCGCCGCCCTGCAGCGCCACCTCCGGAATGCGTTCGGCGGCGATGTCCTGGTAGCCGGGCTCGGCCATCTTCTCGCTGGCCGGCAGGTTGACCCAGAGCTGGTAGCCCCACATCAGGCCGTCCTCCTGCTGCGGCATCTCCTCGTGGACGATGCCGCGCGCCGCGGTCATCCACTGCAGGCTGCCCGGCCCCAGGTCGCCGGTGTTGCCCTTGTTGTCGCCGTGGCGCATGCGTCCGGCCAGCATGTAGGTGACCGTTTCGAAGCCACGATGCGGATGCGGCGGGAAGCCGGCGATCCAGTCGGCCGCGTCGTCCGAGCGGAACTCGTCGAACAGCAGGAAGGGATCGGTCAGCCGCGCGGTGCGCGGATCCAGCACGCGGGTCAGCTTGACGCCGCCGCCATCCTCGGCGGCGCGGCCGTCCATGACGTAGCCGATGCGGCGAAGCGGGGCGGTCGAAGGGGTCATTCGCGGATCTCCTGTCGGGGGGGGGGCGAGGCCTTGTCTGGCCCTCGCCCCGGGTGGGTACCGCGATGATAGGTCTATTCACTTCATTGAAAAGTGCGTATATCTGGCCTTTATGATCGAACCCATGGATAAATCGCCATGCGAGTGAGCCTGGATCACTGGCGCACCCTGATCGCCGTGGTGGATGCCGGGGGCCACGCCCAGGCCGCGACCCGACTGCATCGCAGCCAGTCCGCGGTGACCCATGCGATCGGCCAGATGCAGCGCCTGCTGGGCGTCGAGCTGTTCCGCACGGAGGGCCGTCGCGCCCGGCTGACCCCGGCTGGCGATGCCCTGCTGCGTCGCGCCCGGCGGATCGTCGCCGAGGCCGACGCCGCCCAGGCGCTGGCTGGCGATCTCGCCCGCGGCTGGGAGCCGGAGGTGCGGCTGGCGGTCGACGCGGCCTTTCCGGCCGACTGGCTGGTGCAGGCGCTGGCGCGCTTCGCAGGGAGCTGCCAGGGCACCCGCCTGGTGCTCGAGGAGGTGGTCCTGTCCGGCGCCGACGAGGCCCTGGTCGAGGCCCGCGCCGACCTGGCGATCGCCACCGTGGTGCCGCCCGGCTTCGTCGGCGAGCGTCTGCTCGCGGTCGAGTTCGTCGCCGTGGTCGGTGCCGGGCACCCGTTGGCGGAACGGGATGCCCTGGGCCTGGAGCACCTCCGCGCCGAGCGCCAGGTGGTGATCGCCGACTCCGGCCGCCGGCTGCGCCGGGATGCCGGCTGGCTGGGCGCCGACCAGCGCTTCACGGTGTCGCAGCCGGGCACGGCGGCGCGTCTGGTGCACGCCGGGCTGGGCTTCGCCTGGTTGCCGCGCGCGCTGGTCGCCGGCGACCTGGCCGCTGGCCGCCTGACCGAGATCCCGCTCGCGCAGGGACGCACCCGGGAGGTGCCGTTGCATCTGGTCCTGGCGCGCGGCGAGGACACCGGGCCAGCCGCGCAGGCGCTGGCCGAACAGTTCCGGCAGGTGGTGGCCGACGCCGCCGCGCGGTCGCTGGCGCTACCATGACGGGCCCAGATTGCGAGCATCCCATGCAGGTCGAGAACAATCGCGTCGTCCGCTTCCACTACACGCTCACCGCCGCCGACGGCCAGCTCATCGAGAGCTCGAAGGGCGGCACCCCGATGGCCGCCCTGTGGGGCGTCGGCGGCCTGATCCCCGGCGTCGAGCGGGCGCTGGCCGGCCGCAGCGCGGGCGATTCCGTCGAGGCGCAGGTCGCGCCCGAGGACGGCTACGGCGTGCGCCAGCCCGACCTGGTGCAGCGGGTCCCCAAGAAGTATTTCCGCGATGCCGCGCGCCTGAAGCCCGGCATGGTCGTCGAACTTGGCACGAAGCAGGGGCCGCGCGCGGTCACCGTGCTCAAGGTCGGCATGTCGGTGGTCGACGTCGACGGCAACCATCCGCTCGCCGGCCAGACGCTGAACTTCGCCCTCGAGATCGTCGATGTCCGCGAGGCCACGCCCGAGGAGATCGCGCACGGCCACGTGCACGGCGAGGGCGGCGTGCACCACTGACGCGCTGGCTGCTCCCCAGCGCACCGCGCTTTTCCTGTCCCGACCTACGGAGCTTTTCGATGGCAAAGTCCCTCAACCCCTGGGTGGCGCTGGCGATCTCGCTGGCGCTGGTCGCCGCGGCGGCGGTGTTCGGCAGCCAGTTCGCGCCCGGCGCCTGGTATGCCGGCCTCGCAAAGCCGTCCTGGACGCCGCCGAACTGGCTGTTCGGACCGGCCTGGACCACGCTCTACCTGTTGATGGCGCTGGCCGCCTGGAAGGTCTGGATCGCGGTGCGCCGCGTCGACGCCGCGCTCGTGCTGTACCTCGTGCAGCTGGTGCTCAATGCCTTGTGGTCGTGGCTGTTCTTCGGCCTGCGCCGGCCCGACCTGGCGCTGGCGGAGATCGTCGTGCTGTGGCTGCTGATCCTGGCCACCATCGTGCTGTTCTGGCGGCGCGATCGCCTGGCCGGCCTGCTGATGCTGCCCTACCTGGCCTGGGTCGGCTTCGCCACCGCGCTCAACCTGGCGATCTGGCGACTCAATGGCTGATCGCGCCGCCGACGTCGCGCCCGCACAGGCCGACGTCGTCATCGTCGGCGCCGGCATCGTCGGCCTGGCCTGCGCCTGGCACCTGCTGGCCGCCGGGCGCGAAGTGCTGCTGGTCGATGCCGGGGCAGCGGCGGGCGGTGCCTCGCACGGCAACTGCGGCACCATCACGCCCTCGCATGCGCCGCCGCTGGCCGAGCCCGGCCTGCCCTGGCAGGTGCTGCGCTGGATGACCCGTGCCGATGCGCCGTTCTACCTGCGGCCGCGCTGGGACCCCGCCCTGTGGCGCTGGCTGCTGATGGCGCTGCGCCGCTGCAACCGCGACGACTTCGAGCGCACCGCGCAGATCCGCGGCGCCCTGCTGCTGGAATCGCGCGACCGCCTGGCCGGGCTGATCGATGCGGCAGCCATCGACTGCGGCTATGAGCGGCGCGGCACCCTGTGCGTGATGCGCACGCGCGCCGCGTTCGACTCGATGGCCGGCCATGCGCGCCTGCTGGAGCGTCTGGGCATGCCGATCGAGCCGCTCCACGGGCCGGCGCTGCACGCGCTGGAACCGGCATTGAACGAGGACGTCCGGCATGGCTGGCTGCAGCCGCAGGACGGCCACCTGCGACCGGATCGCCTGGCTGCCGGCCTGCTGGCGGCGGTGCGTGCGCGCGGCGCGCAGGTGCTCGAGCACCTCGCGGTCGATGAATTCCTGCTCGAGCAGGGCCGTATCGCCGGCGTCGTCCACGCCGGCGGCCGAACCCGCGCGCAGGCGGTGGTGCTGGCCGCCGGCGCCTGGTCGCCGCTGCTGGCGCGACGGCTCGGCCTGCGCGTTCCCGTGCAGCCCGGCAAGGGCTATTCGCTCACCTACGATCGCCCTGTGCGCGCGCCGAACATCCCCCTGGTGCTCGAGGAGCGCAGCGTCTGCGTGACCGCCTGGGCGGACGGCTACCGGCTGGGCAGCACCATGGAGTTCTCCGGTTACGACGACCGCCTCAACCGGCTGCGCCTGGACGCCCTGCGCCGGGCAGCCGCCGAGTACCTGCGCGAACCCGAAGGTCCGCATCTGCGCGAGGAATGGTACGGCTGGCGGCCGATGACGCCCGACGACCTGCCGCTGGTCGGTCCGGTGCGACGACATCCGGGGCTGTGGCTGGCCACCGGTCATGGCATGCTGGGCGTCAGCCTGGCGGCGGTCACCGGCGCCATCGTCGCCGACCAGGTCCAGGGGCGCGTGCCGGCCGTCCATGCCGCCGCGCTGTCGCCGGAACGCTTCGGCTGAGCCGCCATGACCCGAGCCCTCTACGACGTCGCCCAGGTGCGTGCCTTCGAGGCGATCCTCGCCACCCGGCACGGCATCGACGCCAGGACCTTGATGGAAAGGGCCGGGGCCGCCGCGGCGCGCGTGCTGCGCGTGCATTGGCCGCAGGCGCGCCGGGTGCTCGTGGCGGCCGGGCCGGGCAACAACGGCGGCGACGGCTACGTGCTGGCCCGCCTGCTGCGCGCGGCCGGCACCGAGGTGACCGTGCTGGCGCCGCGCCCGCCGGGCGGCGCACTGGCCAGAGCGGCCGCCATCAGCCTGGTCGAGGCCGGCGGCACGATCCTGGACTGGGCGCCGGGACAACCGGTGCCGGAGGCCGATCTGGTGGTCGATGCGCTGTTCGGCGTCGGCCTGACGCGGGCGCCGGAAGGTCCGCTGGCCGCGCTGATCGAGGTGCTGGCCGAGCGCCCTGGACCGGTGTTCGCCCTGGACCTGCCCAGCGGCCTGAACGGCGATACCGGGGCGGTTGCCGGGGCCGTGCTGCCGGCCACCCGTACCCTGGCCCTGCTGGCCGACAAGCCTGGGCTGCACACCGGTCGCGGCCTGGTGCTGGCCGGTGTCGTCCAGGTCGACGACCTGGACTGTTCTGGCCTGCATGCCGGCGACACCGCCTGCCGCCTGCTGGAAGCCGGCGACCTGGCCCAGCTGGTGCCCTCCCGGCGCCGCGACGCCCACAAGGGCGATTGCGGCCACCTGCTGGTGGTCGGCGGCGACACCGGGATGTCCGGCGCGGTGCGCCTGGCCGGGCTCGGCGCGCTGCGTGCCGGTGCCGGCCGGGTCACCATCGCCACCCGCGCCGAGCATCTGCCGGTGGTTGGCGCGGATCGCCCTGAACTGATGGTGCATGCGGTGGAGTCGGTGGCGGCCCTGCGCGCCCTGCTGGAGCGCTGCGATGGCGTGGTGGCCGGACCCGGCATGGGCCAGGGCCCGTGGGCACGCACCCTGCTGCCGGTGCTGCTGGCCTGCGGACGGCCGCTGCTGCTCGATGCCGACGCCCTGAACCTGGTCGCCGACCGCGGCCTGGCCGTGCCGCCCGGCAGCGTGCTGACGCCGCACCCGGGCGAGGCCGCACGCCTGCTGGCGGTCGGCGTGTCGCGCATCCAGGCCGATCGCCCCGGCGCTGCGCGGGCACTGGCCAACCGGCACGAATCGGTGGTGGTGCTCAAGGGCGCCGGCACCGTGATCGATGACGGCAGTTCGCGCCACCTGTGCAGCGCCGGCAACCCAGGCATGGCCACGGCCGGCGCCGGCGACGTCCTGGCCGGCGTCATCGGCGCCTTGCAGGGCCAGGGCCTGACGGCCAACGACGCGGCCTGCGCGGGCGTCCTGGCGCACGCCCTGGCCGGCGACCGCGCCGCCCTGGCCGGCCAGCGCGGCCTGCTCGCCGCCGACATCGCGCACGCCCTGCCAGCGGTGCTTCCGGCTTGAGCACCGCGGTGTCGCTGGCGCTGCCCGATGCCGGGGCGACCCGGGCGCTGGGCGCGCGGCTGGCACCGCTGCTGGCCGGCGGCGGCCTGGTCACCCTGCGCGGCGACCTCGGTGCCGGCAAGACCAGCCTGGCGCGTGCCGTGCTCCAGTCGCTTGGTCACCCGGGCGCGGTTCGCAGCCCCACCTATGCGCTGGCCGAGCCCTACACGATCGGCGAACTGCAGGCCTGGCATCTGGATCTGTACCGGATCGCCGATCCCGGGGAACTGGAATTCCTGGGCCTGCGCGAGTGGCTGCGCCCGGGCGTACTGGTCCTGGTCGAGTGGCCCGAACGCGCCGCCGGCTGGTTGCCGCCGGCCGATCTCGACGTGGTGCTCGAGCACGACGGCGAGGGCCGCCGGGTTCGACTCTCCGGGCCGCTGGCTGCGACGCTTTCGTCGACGCCGGTCTGACCCGGCGCCAGGTCTCATCCAGCGATGCGCGTTCTTGCCGTGGAGACTTGCGCGGGCATCCGGACCGCGCGCAAGCCCCGACGGCCACGCCGCGCGTGCGGCGGCCCACACCGCCGCACGCGGGGCAGGGGATAAGTGGCGGGGTGCGGCGGGTTCGCGGCGTCGCCTGTCGATGGCGCAGTCGTGGCCTCATGAAGGGACGCCACGGCGTCCATCGTTCGACCCCGGGGCCGACCGACGGCGAATGCCAGCCACGGTACTGAGCCGGACCCTGGATAGCTCCTTTGGGTGCGCGTCGGCGGCGCCACGGCACAGCGATTCTCCGCTCCCCCGCATCCGGCGGAGGGGAGAGGGCGATCCGGAGCGGCGCATCGGGTTCGGCAGGATCGTCTGAAGAAGGGCGTACGGACCTTCGACCAGACCCGATTAGCGTCGTGTCTCAGCCCAGGATCGGGGACCAAGGACCAGGACTCGGTGTTCGGTAAGCGGAGCGCGCTGTGCTCCCCTCTCCCCTGTGGGAGAGAGGGGCCGGAGGAAGGGTCGGGACTCCCAGCCATGATCACACCATCGTGCCAGCCAGCGGCGTGCGCTGGCCGGGGCGGCCCTCTCCCCGCCCTCCCCGCGGGCGGGAGGGAAGATGCGGTGTCGTCGCCGCTCACGTAAAGCCGCCTGGCAGCGGCTGAACACGGCGCGTGCAATCAGGTCGACCAGACGAGCGGGATGGGCGTCGGTTGCCCGCCGGGCGCTGCGCAGGGCGGGTTAACCTGCCTGACCGAACCGCTGACCGCGAGGATCCGATGCGCGCCTACCTGTCCCTGCTCCTGCTGGCCGCCACGGCTTCCGTGCAGGCGAACGGCCCGCTGCACGCCGACCCCCGCCACCTGCAGCCGCAGGACGTGTTCCAGCTCGAATGGGCGGACAACCCGGCGATCTCGCCGGACGGCCGGCGCATCGTCTACCAGCGCAACCACTTCGACCTGATGAAGGACCGCCGGCGCAGCCATCTTTGGCTGCTCGACGCCGACGGCGGCCGGCACCGGCCGCTGACCACCGGCCAGGGCAGCGACGGCGCGCCGTTATGGTCGCCGCAGGGCGACCGGATCGCCTGGACCAGTGCCCGCGAGGGCGGCAGCCAGGTCTGGGTGCGCTGGCTGGACAGCGGCGAGCAGGCGGTGCTCAGCCAGCTCACCGAATCGCCCGGCGGCCTGGCCTGGTCGCCGGACGGCAAGTGGCTGGCCTTCACCATGCGCGTGCCGGCCGATACCCGGCCGCTTGCCACCGTGCCGGGCAAGCCGCGTGGTGCCGAATGGGCCGAGCCGGCGCGCCTCATCGACCGCCTTGGCTATCGCGCCGACGGTGCCGGCTTCCTGCAGGCCGGCTACGGCCACGTGTTCGTGTTGCCCGCCGAGGGCGGCACGCCGCGCCAGGTCACCCGCGGCGACTTCCAGCACCGTGGCCGGCCGGTATGGAGCCGCGACGGCCGGCACCTGTACGTGGTCAGCAACTACGCCGACGACTGGGAATACCAGCCGCGCGAGAGCGAGATCTACCGCATCGACGTCGCCACCGGCGAACACCGGGCGATCACCGACCGGCGCGGTCCGGACGGCAGCCCGGCGCTGTCGCCGGACGGCCGGCGCCTGGCCTACGTGGGCTACGACGACGATCGCCGCGGCTGGCAGGTCAGCCACCTGTACGTGCTCGACCTCGACGGCGGCACGCCGCGGCGCCTGACCGCCGGGCTCGACCAGGCCGTGGATTCGCCGGTCTGGGACCGCGCCGGCCGCGGCATCTACTTCAGCTACGAGAAGGAAGGGCAGGGCCGGATCGCCTGGATCGCCGCCACCGGCGGCGCCATCACCGAACTCACCGACGCCATGGACGGCACCGCCATGGGCCGTCCCTACGGCGGTGGCAGCTTCTCGGTGGCCGGCGACCGCATCGCCTATACGCACGGCACCGCGCTGCGCCCGGCCGAGGTCGCCGTGGTCGAGCGCCGGCGCGCGCCGCGCGTGCTGACCGCGCTCAACGAGGACGCGCTCGGCCACAAGACCCTGGGCGAGGTCGAGGCGTTCTGGTTCAAGTCCTCGGCCGACGGCCTGGACATCCAGGCCTGGCTGGTCAAGCCGCCCGGCTTCGATCCGGCGAAGAAATACCCGCTGCTGCTGGAGATCCACGGCGGCCCGTTCGCCAACTACGGGCCGCGCTTCGCGCCCGAGACCCAGCTCTACGCCAGCGCCGGCCACCTGGTCCTGTACGTCAACCCGCGTGGCAGCACCAGCTACGGCCAGGCCTTCGCCGACCACATCCATCACAACTATCCAAGCCAGGACCACGACGACCTGATGAGCGCGGTCGACACCGTGCTGGCGCGCGGCTATGTCGATGCCGACCGCCTGTACATCACCGGCGGCTCCGGTGGCGGCGTGCTGACCGCCTGGGCGATCGGCCATACCGACCGCTTCCGTGCCGCGGTGGTCGCCAAGCCGGTGATCAACTGGACCAGCTTCGTGCTGACCGCCGACGGCTATCCGTTCTTTGCCGGCTACTGGTTCCCGATGCTGCCCTGGGAACCCGGCGGCAACGAGCACTACTGGCGGCGTTCGCCGCTGGCCTACGTCGGCAACGTCAGCACGCCGACCCTGCTGGTCACCGGCGAGGAGGACTGGCGCACGCCGATTTCCGAGACCGAGCAGTACTACCAGGCGCTCAAGCTGCGTCGGGTCGAGGCCGCGATGCTGCGCCTGCCCGGCGCCTCGCACGGCATCAACGCCCGGCCCAGCCAGATGCTGGCCCAGGTGCTCAACACCCTGGCCTGGTTCGAACGCCATGGCGGGCAGGGCGGAGAGGCGGTGCCAGCAGAAGGAACCCGTTGATTTTCAACATCTTGAATCGTTGATGTAACAGGGGCTTGGAAAGGCGCGACTTCACCTTTGCCCCGCAGGTGCCGGGAAAGCAAGGAAAAACCCTTGCCAACCCGGAAAAGGCTGGCGTAGAGTCGCGGGCATGCTCCGGCTCCTGCGCCCGCTGCCCCTGGTCTGTCTGCTGATCGGCCTGCTGTCGGCACCGCAGGCGTTCGCCACCGAGCTGCGCCGCATGCAGACCCAGGTCCAGGAGGGCGGCACCCGCGCCGTGCTGCACCTGGGTGGCCAGCCGGACTACAAGGTGTTCACCCTGGCCGATCCGCACCGCGTCGTCGTCGACATCCGTGGCGGCCGGCTCGGCAACGGCTTCCGGCCGCAGCCCGGCGGCGTGATCGGCAATGTCCGCCATGGCCGCCAGGACAGCGACCTGCGCCTGGTGTTCGACCTCGACGGTCCGGCGGCGCCGCGCAGCTTCGTGCTCAGTCCTTCGCAGCGCGACGGCCACCGCCTGGTGATCGAGCTGGATGGCGTCGCCGCGGCCAGCGCCGCGCCGGTGCCGGTACGCTCGGTGGCCGACGCCGCCGTCGCCGGCGGCGAGCGCGACATCGTCATCGCCATCGATGCCGGCCATGGTGGCCGCGATCCCGGCGCGATTGGCCCGGGTGGCGCGCGCGAGAAGGACATCACCTTGCAGGTCGCGCGCGAACTCAAGCGGGCGATCGATGCCGAGCGCGGCCTCAGCGCCGTGCTGGTGCGCGACAGCGACGTCTACCTGCCGCACGCGCAGCGCTACCAGATCGCCCGCGAGCAGCAGGCCGACCTGTTCGTATCCATCCACGCCGACGCCTTCATCCGGCCCGGCGCGCGCGGTTCCTCGGTGTACGTGATGTCGACCCGTGGCGCCAGCTCGGAATCGGCGCGCTGGCTGGCCGACCGCGAGAACGCCGCCGATCTGGTCGGCGGCGTGCGCCTCAACGACAAGGACAACCTGCTCGCCACCGTGCTGCTCGACCTGTCGCAGAGCGCCACCCTGGAGGCCAGCAACGCGGTCGCCGAGAACGTGCTGCGCTCGCTGGCGCGGGTCGGCAACGTCCACAAGAACGAGGTGCAGCGCGCCAACTTCATGGTGCTGCGCTCGCCCGACGTGCCCTCGTTGCTGGTCGAGACCGCATTCATCTCCAATCCTGAGGAGGAGCGCCGGCTGGGCGATCCGCAGCATCGCCGCCGCCTGGCGGTGGCGATCCGCGACGGCATCAAGGACTACTTCTCGGTGTCGCCGCCGCATGGCACCTGGTACGCCAACAACGTCAAGGCCAACGAACGCCATCATGTGGTCAGCCGCGGCGAGACGCTGAGTCTCATCGCCCGCCGCCACGGCGTCACCGTGCAGTCGATCCGCAGCGCCAACGGATTGGCGAGCGACGCCATCAACGCCGGACGCGTGCTGAGGATTCCCTTGTCCTCATGAATCAGGCCGGCGGGCCCGCCTTGCAGCGGTCCGTCGGACAGACATTGCAACCGGGGGAAAGGGCCAAGGGCGCGTCGAAAGACGCGCCCTTGGCCTTTCTGGCGGGCGACACGATGCGCGTGCGCGCCGCCTGGTCCTGGGCGCCTGCGCAGGCGCGCCGGTCAGCGCTCGAATCCGTCGTCGAACAGGCAATCGGAAATCGCGGACTGGATGCGGCTGATCCGCGCGCCGGTGTAGTGCGAGAGGTAGAGCTGGCGGTCCGGTCCGAACTTGATGTCGTAGGGAAAGTCGGTGAAGCCGGTGCCGACGTCGACCACCTGGCCATCGGCGTCGACCCGGTGCAGGGTTCCAGCCGACTGGTGCAGGACCCACAGGTCGCGCCCGAAGCCGCAGCCAGTCCCGAAATCCATGGCCACCCGCGAGGGGAACTGGGCATGAGTCAGCGCCAGCAGGCTGCCGTCGGCGGCGTACACGGAGATCCGGCCATTGCCGTCGCCGACGAAGACGCGATTGTCGGGGGCGATGGCGAGATGAAACGCGGTGCGATTGTCGGGCAGGGTCGCGAACACCGTGGGAGCTTCCCCCGCTACGCTGATCCAGACCTGTCGCGAGCCGACATCGGCGAACAGTAGACGACCCTGGCGGTCGAAGCGCATCTCCGACGGGTTGGTCCAGACGGTCGAGGTCCACAGGGTCGCCACGCCCTGGTCCGGCCGGATGGCGCTGATCGTGCCGCGCGTGGGAGACACCGAGTTGCCGCCGGTGAGGACGCTGCCCGCCACGCCGGAGACCACGCCCGAGACGTCGACGACCACCGGATCGGGGTCCGGCGTGGTCGCGTTGCCATAGTCGCCGATCGGCGCGCCGCCCGGTCCGATCCGCGTGAGAAAGGCAGGCACGATGCTGCCCGTGGGCGGTGCCGTGTCGCGGCCCGCGTACAGCGTGCCGTCCGGTGCGAAGGCCAGGAACACCGGCCCGGTCACCGGCTGCGCATAGGTGGTCACGTCGAAGCCCGGCACGGTCTGCGCAAACACCGGCGGCGATGCCAGCAGCAAGGCGCCGCCGAACGCGGCGAGCCTGCGGGTGCCTCGGCGAGGTGTGGTGCTCATGGGCGTCTCCATGTCGATGGTGGGGTCGGTCCCGTCCTCCACGGAAATCCGTCGACGCCGGGGCCACTGCCTTCGGGACTCGGGACTCGGCAACCGGGACTCGGGACTCGGGACCCGGGACTCGGGACCCGGGACTCGGTACCCGGGAAGCGGAGCGCGATCTGCTCCCCTCTCCCCCTGGGAGAGGGGCCGGGGGAGAGGGTGGTGCGGAGCGCGGTCGTCGCACATGCGCGAAGCGCGAGCGGAGGAGATCGCAGGCTGATGCGCGACGCGCTGTCCGGGACGGCCCTCTCCCCCGGCCCCTCCCCCGCAGGCGGGGGAGGGGAGAAGTGCGGTGCCGCGGCCAGTGCAAGAGAAGTGCGGTGCCGCGGCCAGTGCAGGAGAAATGCAGTGCCGCGGCCAGTGCAGGAGAGATGCGGCGCCGGGGCGCGTCGGGCTGACGGCCGGCCCGGCGCTCCGCTACGCTGGCGGCAGCCCTGCCGGAGTACGCCATGACCCGACTGTTCGCATTCGTCCTCGCCCTCGTACCGCTGGCTGTCGCGGCAGAGGATCGCCACTTCGACAGCGAGAAGGGTCGCCTGCAGGTGACCCGCATCGCCGGCGACCTCGCCCATCCCTGGGGCATGGCCTTCCTGCCCGACGGCCGCATGCTGGTCACCGAGCGGCCCGGCCGTCTGCGCATCGTGACCGCCGATGGCCAGGTGTCCGAGCCGGTCGCCGGCGTGCCCGAGGTGCATGCCCGTGGCCAGGGCGGCCTGCTCGACGTCGCGCTCGATCCTGGCTTCGCAGGCAACGGCCTGGTGTACCTGTCCTACGCGATGCCCGAGGGTCGCGGCGCCGCGACCGCGGTGGCGCGCGGCCGGCTGGATGGCGAAGCCCTGGTCGACGTGCAGCGCGTGTGGGTGCAGCAGCCGGCGGTGTCCGGCGTCGACGTGCACTTCGGCTCGCGCCTGGTGTTCGCCCGCGACGGCCGGCTGTTCGTCACCACCGGCGACCGCAACCAGCGCGCCGACGCCCAGCGCCTGGACCGCGGCCAGGGCAAGGTGGTGCGCATCGAGTCCTCGGGCATGGTGCCCGCCGACAACCCCTTCGCCAGCCGCCGCGATGCCCTGGCCGAGGTCTGGTCCTACGGCCACCGCAACATCCAGGGCGCCGCCCTGCATCCGGCCACCGGCGAGCTGTGGACGCACGAGCACGGCCCGCGAGGCGGCGACGAGATCAACATCGCGCGCGCCGGTCGCAACTACGGCTGGCCCGTGATCGGCGCCGGCATCAACTATTCCGGCCGGCCGATCCCGGAGACCGAGGGCACCGAACGCGAGGGCATGGAACAGCCGCTGCACCTGTGGAATCCCTCGATCGCGCCCAGCGGCATGGCCTTCTACGAGCACGACCGCTTCCCGGCCTGGCGCGGCAACCTGTTCGTCGGCGCCCTGGCCTTCCAGCTGGTGGCGCGGCTGGAGCTGGACGGCGAGCGGGTGGTCCACGAGGAACGCATCCTGCTCGACCTCAGGCAGCGCATCCGCGACGTGCGCGTCGGCCCGGACGGCTACCTCTATCTGCTGACCGACGCGCCGCGCGGCGAGCTGCTGCGCGTCGGGCTGGTCGCCGGGCGCGAGGGCGAATGAGGCCGGTGCCCGGGCCGTGTCGTCGGCGCCAGAATGCCCGCCCGCGGCGTCGACGCAGCCGCGCGCCGGGTGAGGCGCTGGCGCCGCGCTGTCTGGCCCCTCCTGCGCCGGCCTGAGTCGTCGGGCACCGGCCTCCGCGCCGCCCATGACCACGCCTGAGGTTCACGCCGAAGCGGCACCATCCGGTCCGGAACGGGTCGGTCTCGCCGCCGCCGCTGCTGTCTGGCTGAAGATCGGCCTGCTCGGTTTCGGCGGGCCGGCCGGCCAGATCGCGCTGATGCACCGCGAGCTGGTCGAGCGGCGCGGCTGGCTGGGCGAGCGCCGCTTCCTGCATGCGCTCAACTACTGCATGCTGCTGCCCGGACCCGAGGCCATGCAGCTCGCCACCTACGTCGGCTGGCTGATGCACCGCACCCTGGGCGGCGTGATCGCCGGCGCGCTGTTCGTGCTGCCCGGCCTGCTGGTGATGCTCGCCCTCGCCGTGCTGTACGTCCAGCACGGCCAGCTGGCGCCGGTCGCTGCGGTGTTCGATGGCCTGAAGGCCGCGGTGCTGGCGATCGTCGTGCAGGCCCTGCTGCGCATCGGCGGTCGCGTGCTGCACGGGCCGCGCGCCTGGCTGCTGGCGGCCGCGGCGTTCCTGGCCCTGGCGGTGTTCTCGCTGCCGTTTCCGCTGGTGGTGGCGGGCGCCGCCCTGGTCGGTCTGGCCGGCTGGCTGCCGAACCGGCTGTCCGCGCATGGCGAGCCTGCGGGCGATCGCGAGGGCCTGGTCGACCGCGCCCTGCGCGAAGGGCGGCTCGGCCACGTCGTGCCCTCTCGAGGGCGTGCGCTGCGCACCCTGGCGCTCTGGCTGGCGCTGTGGTGGATGCCAGTGCTGGCCATGGTCGCGATGACCGGCAGCGACAGCGTGCTCACGCAGATGGGCCTGCTGTTCAGCCAGATCGCCGTGCTCGGTTTCGGCGGCGCCTACGCGGTGCTGGCCTGGGTCGGCCAGGCGATGGTGGAGACCTGGGGCTGGCTGACCACCGGGCAGATGCTGGACGGCCTGGCGCTGGCCGAGACCACGCCTGGCCCCCTGGTGCTGGTGCTGCCCTTCGTCGGTTTCCTGGCCGCCCACGGCCACGAGGCGGCGCTGGCCTCGCCCCTGCTCGCCGGCCTGGCCGGCGCCCTCCTGGTCGCCTGGGTGACCTTCGTGCCGTGCTTCCTGTGGATCTTCCTGGGCGCGCCCTGGGTCGAGGCGATCCGCGGCAACGCCCGCGTCTCCGCGGCCCTGGCCGCGGTCACCGCCGCGGTGGTCGGCGTCATCCTCAACCTGGCCGTGTGGTTCGCGCTCAACGTGCTGTTCGCCCGGCAGGGCACGGTCGCGCTGGCCGGCCTGGAGATCGCCGTGCCTGTGCCGGCCAGCCTCGACCCGGTCGCCGCAGGCCTGATCGCACTGGCCTTCGCGCTGGTGTTCGCGCTGCGCGCCAGCCTGCTGGTGGTGCTTGCGGTCATGGCCCTGGCCGGCCTGCTCGCCGGAACGCTGCTCTAGGCGCCTTGCTCACGCGTTGCACTGAGAGACCCGCTCAGCGTCGCTTCCCTTCTAGCGTTGCACGCAAGGCGGCGGTCTGGCGACGGCACCTCACTTCTCCCCTCCCCCGCCTGCGGGGGAGGGGCGGGGGAGAGGGCCCGGGCTTGCCCTGACCTGAGCCGCGTCAGCCGCCCGCGGCGGACCAGCCGCAGTCGCGGCCGGCGTTGCGTTCCTGCAGCCAGGCCATCAGCGGCGCGAAGTAGTCGAGGATGGCGCTGGCGTCCATCTCGCGGGTGCCGGTCAGCTCGAACAGGGTGTCCTGCCAGGGCTGGCTGTTGCCCTTGGCCAGCATCGCCCAGAAGCGCTCGCCGGCCTCCTTGCTGCCGTAGATCGAGCATTCGTGCAGCGGGCCTTCGTGGCCGGCGGCGTCGCAGAGGGCGCGCTGGAACTGGAACTGCAGGATGTGCGCCAGGAAGTAGCGGGTGTAGGGCGTGTTGCCGGGCACGTGGTACTTGGCGCCCGGGTCGAAGTCCTCCTCGCTGCGCGGCATCGGCGCCGACACACCCTGGTAGCGCTGGCGCAGTTCCCACCAGGCGGCGTTGTAGCGCTCCTGGGGCACCCGGCCGTCGAACACCGCCCAGCGCCACTGGTCGATCAGCTTGCCGAACGGCAGGAACACGACCTTGCTGAGCGCCATCTTCATCTGGGCGTTGAGGGTGGCCTGATCGCCGGCACCGGCATCGCCGGCCAGGCCGATCTGCGCCAGGTACTGCGGCGTCAGCGACAGCACCACGGTGTCGCCGATCGCCTCGTGGAAGCCGTCGTGGGCGCCGGCCTGGAACAGCGGCGGCAGCGGGTTGTAGGCCAGGTAGTAATAGATGTGGCCCAGCTCGTGGTAGATGGTGGTGAACTCTTCCTCCGTGGGCTGGATGCACATCTTGATGCGCACGTCACCCTCCAGGTTCATGTCCCAGGCCGAGGCATGGCAGACGACCTCCCGGTCCGCCGGCTTGGTGAACTGCGAGCGCTGGTAGAACGATTCCGGCAGCGCCGGCATGCCCAGCGAGGTGTAGAAATCCTCGGCAAGGCGGGTCATCGCCCTGGCGTCCATGCCGCTGGCCGCGAGCGCCGCGTCGACGTCAAGGCTCGAGGCGCCCGGGAAGGGCTCGAGCATCGGATACAGGGCGCTCCAGTCCTGCGCCCACATGTTGCCGGTGATGTGCGCGGGGATGGTGCCGTCGCCCGGCATGCGCGCGCCGTACTGGCTGCGCAGGGTCTCGCGGACGTGGCAGTGCAACTGCTCGTAGAGCGGCTTGACCTGGTCCCACAGGCGATCGGTCTCGGCCTCGAAGTCGGCCGCCGGCATGTCGTAGCCGGCGCGCCACATCTCGCCGGCGTTGGCGTAGCCCAGCTCGCCCGCGCCCTCGTTGACCAGTGCGGCGAAACGCACGTAGTCGGCACGCATCGGCCGGGAGATGGTGTGCCAGCCGGCCCAGGCATCGAGCTGGGCGTCCCAGTCGCGGTCGCGCGCCAGCACCTGGGACAGGGCGCCCAGGTCGCGGCAGGTGGCCGGGTCGGCCTCGTCGCGGCAATGCTTGCCGCTGCCGTAGGTGGCTTCCAGGCGCGCGGCGATCTCGGTCAGCTCGCTGCGGCGCGCCGGGTCAGAGGGCGCCGGCATGGCGGTGGCCAGGCGCAGCAGGTCCAGGCTGCGCCGCACCGCGGGCGCCAGGCTTTCGGCCTGGCCGGCGTAGCGGCGCGCCTTGGCATTGGCCTCGTTGAGCCAGGCCAGGTGGCGCTCGTTGGCGCGCGAGGCGACCAGCTGCGAGTCCTCGTTGATGTAGGTACTGGCGATCCACTGTGCCGCCGAGATCTCGGGGAAGGCGGCTCGATACTCGTCGTTGAGGCGCTCGACCAGGGCGGCCGCCGAAGTCGCATCGGCCCGGGCGGTGGGTGCCTCGACCACGGGGGGAGGCGTGGTGCCGCTGCCGCACCCGGCCAGCAGCACGGTGGCGAGGGTCAGGCCGGACGCGGCCAGGGGGTGGAGAAGGGTGCGGGACATGGCGTGGCTCGGCGAAGGCGTGGCCGGGCAGCATAGCCGCGCCATGGTAGAAAGACGACTCGCCCAAGACTCGGAGACCGCGCCCATGCGCCACTGCCTGTCGATCCTCGCGCTGCTGCTGGGCGCCCTGGCGTCGGGCTGCGCACGGGCGCCGGCCGAGCAGCGCCTGCGCGACACCATCGCCGCCATGGAGACGGCGATCGAGGCCAACCGCGTCAACGATTTTCTGGACGGCGTCAGTAGCGAGTTCACCGGCAACGCCGGCGAGTACGACCGGCGCAGCCTGCACGCGCTGCTGCGGGCGATGGCGCTGCGCCACCAGCGCGTCTCGGTGGTGCTGGGGCCGCTGGACATCACTGTGCACGAAGGCGGCCGCGCCAGCGTGCGCGTCGACGTGCTGGCCACCGGCAGCGCCGGCGGCCTGCTGCCCGAGGCCGGTCGCCGTTTCCGCATCGACAGCGGCTGGCGCGAGGAAGACGGCCAGTGGCGCTGCATCAGCGCGACCTGGAACGAATGAGCGGATCGACCCGACCATGGCCATGAACGACGCTGTCTCGGCGGCCAGCCCGGACGACAAGGCAGGACAGGACGAGGTCTCGGGCGCGCCGTCGGCGCCCGCGCTCGGCCTCAGCCATGGCCTGGCCGGAGAGCTGCCCGAATTGCAGGCGCGAGCCCGTCCGATGCCGGTGCCGGCGCCGCGCCTGCTGGCCTGGAATGCCCCGCTGGCGCGCGAGTTGGGGCTGGCCCCGGCGCTCGACGACGATCCCGGGCTGCTGGCGCAGCTGTTCAGCGGCGCGCTGCTGCCCGCCGACGCCCGCCCGGTCGCCCTGGCCTATGCCGGCCACCAGTTCGGCCACTTCGTACCCCAGCTCGGCGACGGCCGGGCCCTGCTGCTGGGCGAACGCGTGCTGCCGGACGGCCGGCGCTTCGACCTGCAACTCAAGGGCGCCGGCCATACCGTGTTCTCCCGCGGCGGCGACGGCCGCGCCGCGCTTGGCCCGGTGCTGCGCGAATACCTGGTCAGCGAGGTGATGGCGGCACTGGGCGTACCGACCACCCGCGCGCTGGCCGCGGCGGCGACCGGCGAGGGCGTCTGGCGCGAACGCCCGTTGCCGGGCGCCGTGCTGACCCGCGTCGCCGCCAGCCACCTGCGCATCGGCAGCTTCGAATACCTGGCCGCGCGCGGCCAGGTCGATGCGCTGGCGCGCCTGGTCGATCACGCGCTGGCGCGTCACTACCCGGCGCAGGACGGCGACCAGCCGCCGGCCCTGCGCCTGCTGGCCGCGGTGGCGGACGCTCAGGCGCGCCTGGTCGCGCACTGGCTGGCGGTCGGCTTCGTGCACGGTGTGATGAACACCGACAACGTCGCGATCTCGGGCGAGACCCTGGACTACGGCCCCTGCGCCTTCATGGACGCCTACCATCCGGACACCGTGTTCAGCTCCATCGACCGCCATGGCCGCTACGCCTGGGGCCGGCAGCCGGCCATCGCGCACTGGAACCTCGGCTGCCTGGCGATGGCCCTGCGCCCGCTGCTGGACCTCGAGGAGGACCGCAACCTGGACGACGCGCAGGCCGTGCTCGACGGCTTCCCGGCGCGCATCGACGCGTTGTGGCAGGCGCGTCTGCTCGGCAAGCTGGGCTTGTCGCCGGCCACGGCATCCGACTCGAAGCCAGCGGGCGAGGGCGCAGACCCGCTGCACGATTCGCGCGCCGTCGTCCCGGAGCACGACCGGGCCCTGGCGACCGACCTGCTGGCACTCATGCAGGCCGCCGGCGCCGACTGGACCGCCAGCTTCCGCCACCTGGGCCAGTCCCTGCTGGAAGCGCCGGACTGGCCCGGCCTGCGCGCGCAGTTCGACGGCCACGGCGACGGCCTCACCGCCTGGCTGTCGCGCTGGCACGCGCGACTGGCGCTGGACGGCATCGGCCCCGACGTCCGCGCCGCGGCGATGCACGCCGTCAACCCGGCCCGCATCCCGCGCAACCATCTCGTCGAGGCCGCCCTGGCCGCCGCCCACGACGGCGATTTCGCACCCTTTCGGCGACTGCAGGCGGCGCTTGCCAGCCCCTACGACGAAGCCCCCGCCTTCGCCGACCTCGCCGCCCCGCCGCCCGCGCCCGAGCAGCCCTACCGCACCTTCTGCGGCACCTGAGCGACCGCCACCCTGCCATCGGTGTCACGGCACCCACGTCCCCTTCCCAGGCCTGGCGGGGAGGGGGATTCGGCCGCCCCCGGCCAGCGCGCGCCGTCGGGCCGGCAACGATGCAGATCATGGCCAGCCCCGACCCTCTCCCCCCGGCCCCTCTCCCAGGGGGAGAGGGGAGTGGATCGCGCTCCGCTTCCCGAGTCCCGAGTCCGAGTCCGAGTCCGAGTCCCAGTCCGAGTCCCAGTCCGAGTCCCAGTCCGAGTCCCAGTCCGAGTCCCAGTCCGAGTCCCAGTCCGAGTCCCAGTCCGAGTCCGAGTCCGAGTCCGAGTCCCGAGTCCCGAGTCCCGAGTCCCGAGTCCCGAGTCCCGAGTCCCGAGGTTGCCGAGCTAGCCGCGGCACCGCACTTCTCCCCTCCCCCGCCTGCGGGGGAGGGGCGGGGGAGAGGGCCGCCCCGGCCAGCGCGCGGCCAGCAAGCTTGCGGCAAGGACCCCGGCACGACGCGGCACCGGTCATCGCCACCGCGGCGCTGAATCCAAACGCCCACCTGCCCGCATCCAAGCCCCCGAAGCGCTGCGATCCGCCAGCGCAAGACAGGAGTTGCAGGATGCATGCGAGAACACGAACCCGGGGCGGCCTGATCGCGCTCGCCCTGGCGCTGGCCGGAAGCCTGGCGAACGCCACCGGCGCCCCCGGTGCCGACGCCGCCGAAGGCGGCAATCCGGATGCGGTGCTGGCCCAGGCCTCCGTCTTCTGGCAAACCGTGGCCGCCGATGCACCGGCGCGTCCGGCCCTGCTGGAACGCCACTTCAGTGCAGGCATCCGCGCGCGCAACGGCGACGACAAGCTGCTGGAGACCTTCGCCATGCTGGCCGAGTCGCTGGCGCCGGAACTTGCCACCCTGCCGCCCCCCGAGCGGGCTGGCGAGGACCAGGCCCTGGCCGGCGAGCTGCACTACACCCTGGCCAGCGGCCGCCGCGTGGCGCTGACGCTGGCACTGACCGACACCGATCCGCCGCAGATCGAGCGCTTTTCCCTGCGGCCGCTGCCGCCCAAGGTCGAGGCGGTCGGCCCGTCGGAGTTGCCCGGTGTGATCGACGCGCGGCTGACCGCCGAGGCCGCCGCCGGCCGCTTCTCGGGCGCGGTGCTGGTGGCCCGCGGCGAAGAGGTGATCTTCGAACGCGCGGTCGGCCTGGCGGACCGCGCGACCGGCCGCGCCAACACCCTGGATACGCCGATCAACCTGGGCTCGATCAACAAGATGTTCACCGGCATCGCCATCGCCCAGTTGCAGGAGTCCGGCAAGCTGGACTGGCAGGACACCGTCGGCCGCCACCTGCCGGACTTCCCGAACGCGACGGTCCGCGACACGGTGACCCTGCACCAGCTGCTCACCCACACCTCCGGCGTCGGCTCCTACTGGAACGAAGCCCACGACGCGCGCCTGCCTGCCCTGGACAGCCAGCAGGCCTTCCTGGACACCTTCATCGATCAGCCGCTGCTGTTCGAGCCCGGCCAGGGCCTGGAATACAGCAATGGCGGGCCGGTCGTCCTGGGCCTGGTGATCGAGGCACTGAGCGGCAGCGACTACTACCAGTACATCCGCGAACACATCTACACGCCCGCCGGCATGAAGCACGCCGACCACTACCGGCGCGACGATGCCGACGCAAGCTTCGCGGTGGGCTACGCGCGCGCCGAGGATGGCAGCTGGCGCGACCACCGCGATGGGCTCAGCCTGCGCGGCTCGGCGGCCGGTGGCGGCTATGCCTCCGCCCGCGACCTGCACGGGTTCTCGAAGGCGTTGGCGGACGGCCGCCTGCTGCCGCGCGAGAAGCTGGAAACACTCTGGCAGCCCCATGTCCAGACCGGACCCATGGGCTACGGCTACCTGTTCAGCGTCGGCGGCCGGCCCGGACGGCGATTCATTGGCCACAACGGCGGCGCGTCGGGCATATCCGCGGCATTCATGCATTATCCCGACGACGGTCTGGCGATCGTGGTCCTGGCCAACCAGGACCAGGGCGCCGAGGCGATCAGCGAATGGCTGCAGGCCCAGGTCGAGGCCGCGCTGTTCGGACCCGACAACCCCTGAACGGAGCAGGCCTCATGGAAACCTTCTTCATCCCGCTGGCGCTGGTCCTGCCGCCGATCCTGATCACCGCCATGGTGCTGCGCCATCGGCGCAGCCGCGCCGAGATGCGCTATCGCCTGCTGCTGCAGCTGGCCGAGGCCGGCGTGCCGCTGCCGACGACCTTGCCCGGCGAGGCGGCGCCGCAGCAGTGCGACCGCCGCCGTGCCCTGGTCCTGCTCGCCGGGGGCCTCGGACTGAGCCTCACCCTGCTGGCGCTGCCGCTCGACTACCACGCCGGCCACCGCCTGGCCGAGCTGTGGGGCCTGGGCATCCTGCCGGTCGCGCTGGGCCTGGGCTACCTCGGCAACTGGTACCTGACCCGGCGCGGTCGTGGCCACGGATGACCGCGATGCGCAGGCGCGCATCGACCGCGCCCTGGTCGCCAGGGCCCTGCAGGACGACGGCGCGCGCGCGTTCGAGGCCCTGGTGCGCCGGCACCAGGGCCGTGTGCGCGCGCAACTGCGCCGCCTGCTGGGCGACGATCCGGCGCTGGCCGACGATCTCGCGCAGGACAGCTTCGTGCTGGCCTGGCGCAAGCTGGCGCAGTTCCGCGGCGACTCGCAGTTCGCCACCTGGCTGCACCGCATCGCCCATGCCCGTTTCCTGCAGCACCTGCGCAGCCGGGCAGGGCGGGCAGGGCAGTCGATCGGGCTGGACGGGGACGAGCCCCCGGCCGCCGACCGCGGCGGCCCCGAGGCCGGGCTCGACCTGGAGGCCGCCCTGCGCTGTCTGTCCGCCAACCAGCGCGCGGCGCTGCTGTACTGCGTGCAACTGGATTTCACCCACGAAGAAGCCGCCGAGGTGCTGGACATGCCGCTGGGCACCGTGAAGACGCACGTGGCGCGGGGCAAGGCCAGGCTGCGCACGCTGCTCAGGGACTGGGCGCCGGGAGACAGCAACGATGAATGAACCGGACGAACTCACCGACCGCACGCTGGACGACCTGCTGCGCAAGGGCTTCAAGGGCGAGGTGGCGGACGACGGCTTCTCGACCCGGGTGATGCGCGCCCTGCCGCCGCGTCGCCGCCAGCGACCCTGGCTGCTGCCGGGCGCGGCCCTGGCCGGCGGCCTGCTGGCCTGGCTGGCCGTACTGCCCGCCCAGGCCTGGCAGGACATCGCCCGCGAGTGGCTGGCCGGCGACGTCGGTCCGGTCACCGTCGGCACCGGCATGCTGCTGCTCGTGGTCTCGATGCTCGGCTGCGCCTGGGCGCTGGACGAGGCCTAGGCCCCGGCCTTGGCCCCACCCAGAGCACAAAAAGGTGTCAGGGACAATTGGAAAAAGTGCCAGGGAAAAGGTGCCAGGGACATTTTCCTCGGGCGGGAACCAATTCGAAAAAGGTGCCAGGGACAATCTACTCGGACGGGAACAGGTGCCGGGTAGAGTTTCCCCCGGGGGGCGGCTGTCCGCGGCCGCGTCCGCATCGACGTGGCAAGCGGCACCTTCGCAGTGGCTGTCCGATCATCGTAAAAATTGTCCCCGACACCTTTTCGCCTTCTCGCACGACGAGGTTCCGACGGCCTCGCTACGCGTCGTCATGAGGCATCCAGGCCAGGCGGTGGCCGGGTACCCGCCAGCTGGTCACGGTCGCGAGCACGCTCGGCAGCAATTTGCTGCGTCCTGTGGGCTCACGCAAGCCCTCGCCGACGCCACAGCTCTGCCTGGGCGCGTCGCCATCGCAAAGGTGTCCAAAAAATGGGTGGCGAAAGAATGTAGGGCACGATTGGCGCTGACACAGCGCCAAGCTGCTTTGCTGTCCGCATAGGGTTGCTTGACGATAGTAACGCCTGGCGATAGTATTTTCCGGGGCCATCCGATCCTTTCGATGCAAGGACACTGAAGCCCTGTTCGGTGGCGTACGGGTGCGGCGCTTTGGTGCCATCGAGGCGGTGGCGATGCGCAAGCTGGCGATGCTGAACCGGGCTGCAGCGCTTTCCGATCTCCGGGTTCCGCCAGGCAATCGACTGGAGGCACTCCGGGGCGACAGGCAAGGGCAGCACAGCATCAGGATCAACGATCAGTGGCGGGTTTGCTTCGTCTGGTCGCAGGCTGGTGCCGTTGCGGTCGAGATAGTCGACTATCACTGAGGAACACTCGCATGCGTTGCGTCCCCTATCCACATCCCGGCGAGATCCTGCTTGAAGAGTTCCTCAAGCCGATGGGCATCACGCAGTACCGTCTGGCCAAGGAGATCGGCGTGCCGCAGCGGCGGATCGGAGAGATCGTTGCGGGCAAGCGCGCAGTCACGGCCGATACCGGCCTGCGTCTGTCGCGCTTCTTTGGCATGTCGGAGGGCTTCTGGATTGGCCTGCAGGCCGACTTCGATGCCGCCTTGGCGAAGGACGCCCTCGCAGATGTGCTCGCTGGCATCCGGCCCTGGCCGGTTGACCATGCGGCCTGACCGGTGCGGGGGGCGCTGGATCCGGAAAATTGGGTTCATCGAGGAATCGTGTGGGTAGCTCCGGGGTGGCGTCCCAGGCCGTGGTGCAACAGCAAGCGGAATCGTGAGTGTCCGCCAGCGCTGGGTTGCGGGGATTACCCGGCTACGGCGCGAAGATCGGCGGCCGAAGTAGCAGTCTCATGAAATGCCCAGGCCAGGTGGTATCAGTTCTCGGGCGAAAAGGTGCCCGGGCGGAAAGGTGCCAGGGACGAATTGTTCGGGCGCGACCAGGTGGCGGGGGCAGTTCCCCCGGGGGCGGCTGTCCGCGGCCGCTTCCGCATCGACGTGGCAAGCGGCACCTTCGCAGTGGCCGTCCGAGCACCGTGAAAAATTGTCCCTGACACCTTTTCGCCATGGCATCCCTTGGCTAGGCGCCGGGGGTCGTTGGCGGGCGGGCAGCTGAGGGGAAGTGCCGCGCATGCTCGGTGCGCAGCCGCAGCAGCCAGGCCAGGGGCAGCAGCACGGGCGGGCCGGTCAGCAGCAGGTGGCTGGAGACCTTGGTGTCCGCAGCGGCCGGCTCGCAGGCGCCGATCACGACCAGTAGTCCGAGGAAAAAAGGCACGCACGCCAGCACGACACCGAGCCCAAGCATCACGTGCCAGATCGCCGGCCGATCCGGCAGCGGATCGCGCCGCGCATGGCACAGGTCCAGCAGCAGAACCCAGTAGGCGGTCAGCGCCGCAGCCGCCACCACGAACGCCAGGCTCAGCAGCGGGAACGGCAGTTCGCGCAAGTGAAGACCGACGAGCAGGTACAGGCCAGCCCAGAGCAGGACCGCCACGCTGGTGGGCGCCACGATCAGCACCGAGAGCAGGACCAGAAGGTGTTTTCGGGTTTCCAGGGACACTGCTGAGGACTCCTCTTTGGCATCGCAGGCGAACTCTGACAGTCGAGCACGCCCTCCATCACGCCACACCTCGCCCGCTGTAGAGACTTCCAGGCACGTGCACGAAGCGCGTTGTTGCACACCGTCCTGCCGAAACGCAGGCAAGTTCGTGGCAAATTCAGGGCAGGGGGTCGGTAGGTGCAGGTGCCAGGAAGAAAGTGCCGGGGACAACTCCCTGATGGCAGCATAGGTTTTGCCGCGGAAAGGATGCCGGGGCGAACCTCCCGGAACGGTTGTCCAGGTCCGGTTCCGTGCCCGCGAGTCTGGCGCGGCCGCGCCCCGTGGTTGCGCAGCTTCCTTGCAGTTGTTCCCTTGGCTCTTCTTCGGGGGGCATCCTGCTTGGTGGCGCCGGTTCTCGGCTAACCTTGCCGTCAGCCTGATGTCTGTGCGGCCGGTCTGCGTCGGGGCCTCCCGCGCGTCCGGGTTCCGGTCTGCCATGCAATGCTGACGCGCAGGTGTGTTGCAACCGCTTTGGGTGCGGTACTGTCCGACCCCGGGTGCAACCAACGGCCGCTTGCGCGGCGCTGCGGGAGCGCCGACCAAAGTTCAGCAGCCTGTGTGCCAGGCAGCAGCGGGGGGGCATCGATGTCGGAGTCGGCTGCAATGGATGAGGGCGCGCAGATCACCCTGCTGCTTGCGCGGGTGGCAGAGGGCGACCATGACGCCGACGCGCCGCTGGCCAACGCGGTCGTCCGGCGACTGGAGCGGATCGCGGCACGCGAGCTGGCACCCTACCAGGGCGACGGCGCGCTGCTGACGCTGGAGCCGGGGATGCTCGCCCATGACGCCCTGCTCAAGCTGCTCGACTCGCCGCGCAACTTCGAGAACCGCAGGCACTTCTTCGCCTACGCGACCCAGATCATCGCTCGCGCCCTGATTGACTACCAGCGACGCTGCAACGCCAACAAGCGCGGCGGCGACCAGGCCCGGGTGAGCCTGTCGGTCGCGGCCGAGGAGTCCACCATCGATGTCGAACAGGTCCCGGAGATCCTGGACGAGCTCGAGACGCTGGATGCGCGAAAGGCCGACCTGGTCCGGCTTCGGGTGTTCTGGGGTGCGACCATGCCCGAGATCGCCGAGTTGCTGGGCATCTCATTGGCGACTGCCGAGCGCGACTGGGGCTTCGCCCGTCGCTGGCTGATGGCTCGCCTGCTGCGAGACCAGGGCGGCTGAGGTCCACGCCCGGCTCCAATCCTCGTCTTCCCGCCGGCGACCGACGGACCGATCCGTTTGCGCCAGCGCCTGCCGCCCGAACCTGCCCTGCGTTGCGCCTCCCACGGCAGGACCCTGAAGGGCTTTGCGGTCGCGAATCCGTATCCGTCTGGTAACGGCGATCGCGCAGCGGTGCGACTGCCGTCCAGCCCGGGCGATCCGCGGCACCGTCGGCGAGAACGTCGAGCACGCGCAGGAGCGCAGTGATCGGCGGTTGGCGCCGCGGGCCACGGTGGCTGCCCGGCCAACAGAAGAACGGGAGATTCACCATGTCACGATCCCTGACCGCCCTTGTCGTCGCGCTGGTCCTCATGCCCCAGGCCTGCGCGGCTTCCGTCGAGGCTGCCGGCGATGGCCAGCAGGCCGACGATCCGCCGATGCGCTCGGGCACGTGGGTCATCCGCAACCACACCTGTCCCGGCGGCAACCGCACCGACGCCCTGCATCGGGATGACGACGGCCGTCTGTGGGTGGGTTGCGGTACCGCAGCCGCCGGTTACGGGCTCTACTCAAGCCAGGACGGCGGCCACGCCTGGTCGCGGGTGACGGTCGCGCCGGCCAGCCTGCTCAGCCAGCAGTTCCGGGTGAGCTCGATCTCGCGGGGGCATGACGGCGCGCTCTACGTCGCCGGGTTCGAGTCGACCACCTGGAACATGGTGCTGCGCCTGGACACCGCGGCGACCCCGATCGCCGCCAGCGTGGTGCTCGAGGGCGCCAGCCAGGTCGGCCGGCTGTTCCATGTCGGCGGCTACCGCGAACTCTCCGACGGTCGCGCCATCGCCGAGGCGCTGAACAGCGCCGACCTGCTGTATCGACCGAATGCCTCGACCGGCCCGTCGGCGTCGTCCTGGACCGTGCCCGGCGGCCCGCTCTTCCAGATCCTCGACCTGATGGTGCGCAACGACCAGTTCTTCGGCGTTGGCAGCACGATCGCCGAGCCGCCGCGCGTGTTCCTGCCGCCGACACTGCCGGGCGCCCAGCCCTACGAATGGTCGGTCATGCACTTGCCGACGACCGGCTGGACTGGCGAGATGTGGGGGGTCGCCACCAATGCATCGCGCCTGGTTGCGGTCGGCGTCGACCAGGACGCCAACATCGGCAAGATCTATATCAGCGTCGGCAACCCTTACAACAACAGCTGGTTCGTTCGCGATCTGCCAGATATCGTGGGCAGCGGTGGCGCCGGCACCTGGGCCAGGGGAGTGTGCATGCGCGGACAGAACGTGGTCGTGGTCGGCGAACGCCAGCCGCTCGGTGCCGGAAGCGGCCTGGTCGTGCTTTCCGTCGATGGCGGTCAGACCTTCAGCAACATCACGCCGCCTGGCGTGAGCTCCACCGTCAGTCGTTGCGTGATCGAGCCCGATGGCACCCTGATCGTGGCCGGCTCGTCCGGCTTCATCGGCATACGGCTCGGCGAAGCGATCTTCCGCCATGGCTTCGAGGGCTGATCGCGCTTCCTCCGTGTTCGTGCCGGCGCGCCTGGGAAGGCCGCCGGCGGCAGGGGCCTTGTCGTCGGCAGGGCCCGGAGCGGTTGGATGAGCGATCGCGAGCGCTTCCAGCGCGTCGAGCAGCTGTATCACGAGCTCCTGGGGCTTGGCGAGGACGCGCGCCGGAAGCGACTGGAAGCGCTTGCCATCAGCGACCCCGAGGTGCACGCCGAACTGGCACCGCTGCTGAAGGCCAGTGGCCGGACCCAGGCCAACGAACGGGCCCTGGACGAGCTGGCCGCCATGGCCGGCACGCTGGCCCCCCCATCGCAGGCCAAGGCGCCGGGGCAGATCGGTCCGTACCGCCTGATCCGCCTGCTTGGCGAGGGCGGCATGGGGCAGGTCTACCTGGCCGAACAGGAACAGCCGGTCAGGCGCCAGGTCGCCCTCAAGCTGGTCAGGCAAGGCCTGGGCGGCGAGCAGGTCCGCTCGCGCTTCCGCGCAGAACGCCAGGCCCTGGCGCTGCTCGACCACCCCAACGTCGCACGCGTGTACGACGCCGGAACGCTCGACGATGGCCGGCCCTGGCTGGCCATGGAATTCATCGATGGCGAGCCGATCACGCGCTGGGCGCAGCGGCACGCACTGGACCTCGAGCAGCGCATCCGCCTGCTCCTGCCGGTCTGCGAGGCGGTCCAGCATGCGCACCGCAAGGGATTGATCCACCGCGACCTGAAGCCCTCGAACATTCTCGTGGTGGCCGAGGGCGGGCTGGCGCAGCCCAAGGTCATCGACTTCGGCATCGCCCGGCCGGTCGAACTGGCCGACGATGGCCGGTCGTTCGCCACCTCGTTCGGCGAACTGCTGGGCACGCCGGAGTACATGAGTCCGGAGCAGGCCTCGCTGGGCGAGCTGGATGTCGATACCCGGTCCGACGTCTATGCCTTGGGACTGGTGATGTACGAGCTGCTGGTCGGCGCCTTGCCGTTCAGCAGCGGCGAGCTCCGCAGCATGGGCTTCCAGGCCATGTGCCGGGCGATCCGCGAAGTCGAGCCGCCCAGGCCGAGCAGCGTTGCCGGCGGCGACGCGTCGACCCAGCGCTGGCGGCACCGGCTGCGCGGCGATATCGACTCCGTGCTGCTAAAGGCGCTGGCCAAGGATCGCGAGCAACGCTACGGTACGGTCTCCGCCCTGGCCGACGACCTGCGCCGCTACCTCGGCAACGAGCCGGTCCTGGCGCAGCCGCCCAGTCTTCGCTACCGCGCCGGCAAGTTCGTCCGTCGCCATCGGCTGCCGGTGATCGCCGGCACGGTGGTCGCGGTCGGCCTGGTCGTCAGCGGCATCGTGGCGACGCTCGGCCTGGTGCAGGCGCGCAAGTCGGAGGCCCGTGCGATCGTCGCCGCCGAGCATGCCCGGACCGCGCAGCGCAGCGCGCAGACCTCGGCCGCCTTCCTGGTCGAACTGTTCCAGTCCTCCGATCCGCGCCTGAATCCGGGCCTCGACCTGACCGCAGGCGAACTGCTCGCCCGCGGCGAGGAACGCATCGACGCCCTACGCGGTGAGCCGGGCATCCAGGCCGACCTGCTGGCCAACCTCGGCGATGTCTATCGCGTGCTGGGTCGGGCCGATCGCGCCGAGCCTCTGCTGGTGCGCGCCTTCGGGCTGCGAAGCGAGGGACCCGCCGCCGACGTCCGCCGTCGCGCCGAGCTGGCCAGCAGCCTTGCGGCACTGCTGCGCGACCGCCGCGAGTTCGACCAGGCCGAGGCGCTTTACCGCACCGCCCTGGACGAGCTGCACGACGGCCCGCCGGAGCACCGGCTGGTCGAGGCCACCGTGCTGAACGAGCTGGGCATCCTGCTGGGTCGTACCCGGCGTCTGGACGAGTCCGCCGAGGCCTACCGGCAGGCGCACGCGATCATGCTCGCGCTTCGCCCCGACGCGGACGCTTTCGACCTGGACTGGACGCGCCGGATGAGCGCCCTGCTCGGCAACCTGGCCACCTCGCACAATGCCCGGGGCGACCCGGTCGCCGCCGCCCAGGCGACGCGGCAGGCGCTGGAACTGGCTGCCGGACACCTGCCCGAGGCCGATCCCCGACGCGCGGTCTGGCACAACAACCTGGGCCTGTACGCAGCCCGCCAGGGCGACCTGGTCGAGGCCATCGAGGAGATCGGTCGGGCCGTCGCCATCAACGAGCGAAGCCTGCCGCCGGGGCATCCGGTGGCGGCCCTGCATCGCCTCAACCTGGGCGGCTTCCTGGTCCGCGCCGGCCAGGTGGTGGCGGGCCGCGCGCACCTGACACAAGCCCTGCAGGACGCCAGCGCGCAGCATGGCGTGGACAGCCTGGAGGCGGGTCGGGTGTATCGGTGGCTGGGCAATGCCGCCTGGGCCGAGGGCGACCTCGAGCAGGCTTACGCCTACCTGGATCGTTCCGCGCGGATCGTGCGTGCGGCCGGCGACGCCCAGTCCACCGAGCAGTTGCCCCGCCTGTTGGCCCGGAACGCCGAGCTCGCCCTGGCCCTGGGACGGACGGGGCAGGCCGCCGGGCTGGTGGCCGAAGCGCGGGCACTCAGTGGCGAGCGCGAAGAAGACGCGCCGGTGCTGGCGCTGCTGGCCGCCCTGGTCGAGCGCCAGGCGGTCAGCGACGAGGGCGTACGGGCAGACTTGCCCCAGGTGACCTGCGCGCCGGATCGCCCCTGCTGGCGGCATCGAACCGACGAGCTGGTGCTGCAGGCGCAGTGGTGGGCCCTGCAAGGCGATGCCGAGGTGGCTTTCGCCGCGCTCGAGGAGGCGATCGCCCAGCCGGGCTGGTACGCCTGGATGCTCGATGCGCCCGCGCTGCGGCCACTGCGTTCCAGTCCGCAGTGGCCCCCTCTCGAGCGCCGGTTGCGACAACGTCAGGGCATGCACTGAGCGCCTGCGGAATCTTCAGGCCCGAAAGCCGGTCAAGGCTGGCCGGCGCCGGCTTCGGCATCCGGGTGATCGACCCCGTTGAGCGAATCCCGGCGTCGGTCGGACCCGCGCAACAACACGTGCGCGAGACGCGCGCGTCTTCACAGGCCATGGGCGCACGGTGAGGACCCGATGGCTGCGGTGGCCGTCCGCAGGCACCGCTGTCTGGCGTCGTGGTCGGGCGCATCCGGTTCGCGCAGCGCCCGGCGGTTCATGCGGCGCGCTCCAGCCAGGGTTCCCGGCGGCCGGGGAAGGATCGACTGTGCAGGTCGCCGAGCCCGCAGGCGATTGCGCTTTCGCCCGGTGGCGCAGCCAGGCACGGTCGCAGGGTCCGCATGCCGGCGGTCCGCCAGGGCCGCGACCGGCACCGGCATGCGGGGTCCGCTGTTGTCCGGTGCGTATTCCCCAGTGGGGACGCGCGTCGCGTCGCGCAGATCTCGGCCGGAGGACGCCCCTGTCCGTTCCGTCGCCCGCTCAAGGAATCCACGCCCATGAACCACACCGCGCCGATTCCGGCTCAACGACGAATCCTGCTGGCCTGCCTGCTGGCCTGCCTGGTTGCCGGCCCGGCACTGGCGGGGGTCGGGTGTCCTGCCACCTCGGTCTACGAGGGCGACGAGATGCCCTACCAGGACTGCGTGCCGCAGGTTGCGCAGACCCAGCGTTTCGGCGTCGGCGCGACCCAGGTCCGCATTGCCGCGGAGTGCACGGATCCGGCCGTTCGCGCGGTGCCCCAGAAGCTGCACATGGTCATCGTGCCGGACCAGGTCACCCGTCCGCAGCTCTGGCTGCATCTGGGCGGCACCGGGACCGGTGTGGTCAGCGGCAATCCCGGCAACAGCCAGAACATCGGCACCGCGGCGGCCAGCCTGGGCTACCGGTTCATCAGCCTCGCCTACCCGAACCGGCGCAGCGTCGCCGACCGCTGCTTCTGTCCAGGCCTTGGCCCACGATCACCCGCCTGCGCTGGCGAAATCCGTGCCGAGCTGCTCTATGGCGTGGACCTGACCGACGACTTCGTGATGGTGGCAAGCGAGTCGGTCGTGCACCGGCTGCGCGCCTTGTTGCAATGGCTGCACGCAAGCGACCCTGGTGGCGGCTGGCAGGCCTACCTGGATGCCGATGGCGATCCGAACTGGCCGATGATCGCCGTGTCCGGTTTTTCCCAGGGGGGCGGCATGACCGGCGTCCTCGCCCGCGATCAGCCGCTGGCCCGGGCCGTGTACTTCTCCAAGGCCGCCGATGCCGTCGCCACGGTCGAGCTCGACCCTTACAGCGCCCAGGCCTGCACCGTGCATGAGGAGTGCAGTTCCCTGCGGTGCTGCAGTCTTGCCGAGCCGGACTGCGCGGTGCCGCCTGCCGGTGGCGGCATCTGCATGATCCCGGTGCCGGCGCCCTGGGCGCACCAGGGCCGCGACATCGACGGCGATGGCATCGGCGATGGCGGAGTGGAAACCAGGGCGGTGCCGGGATCGCGGCAGTTCATGCTGGTGCATCGCTGCGAGGATGCGTGGCTGTCCAGTCCGGCCGTGTCCGCGCTCTGGCGGATGGGCGACCGCAGCCGGTTCGAACTGGTCGGGCACGGCCTTGCAGAGGGCGACGGAGGCCGGCTTTTTGCGACCGACATCCAGCCCGGCCCCGGGTGTTCGGCGCACCAGTCGATCGCGGTGGATGCCTGTCAGCCGACCCTGGCGAACGGACTGCCGGTCATGTGGACGGCGTGGCGCCTGATGATGGCCAGCGACTGGCTGGCCGGCGACGACTTCGAGGTGCATGTCGAGCCACCCGCGCCGACGGGCTGCCCGGTGCCGTAGCTCAGCTCTCCCGGAGGGATCTGATCGGCGTCGGGTTTCAGCCCGCTGCCAGTCGGTTTTTCGCCAGTGCGACGGCGCCGCACTTGTCCGCGCCGCCGCCTGTGGGGGAGGGCGGGCAGATGGCCGCCCGGGCCAGCGCACGCTGCTGGGCCGGCGACGATGCAGATCATGGCAAGTGCCGGCCCTCTCCCCCGGCCCCTCTCCCACAGGGAGAGGGGAGCACAGCACGCTCCGCTTACCGAACACCGGGTCATGGCCCTTGGTCCCCGATCCTGAGCTGAGACACGACGCCAAGCAGGTCCGACGGAGAGGGGATCGCGGCTCGTCGCTGCGTATTCCAGATCGACAGTCCAAGCACTGGAGCAACCGATGCCACGTTCATCCCTCGCCGTCCTGGCCGCGATCCTGCTTTGTGCGGGCCAGACTTCCGTCCTTGCCGAAGCGGATCGAGCGCTGCCCCTGGCGGCGCTGCTCGACGAGCACGGCTACCTAAGCCGAGACGTCGACCACGAGGGCCCGATCGACCTGGCGGGCTGGACCCTCGTCTCCGACCCCGGGCAGGCCCTGCGCTTCGGCCGCGGCGACGAGGAGATCGACGGGCAGTGGCTGCCCGGGTACCACGCGCATCGGGGCTGCGCCTTCGACAACGTGTATGCGCTGGCCAGGGACGCCGGCGGCACCGTCTACGTCGCCGGCACCCTGGACCATTGCGACGAGGTGGTGTCCGGAAACATCTTCGCCTTCGATCCGGTCACCCAGCAGTTCTCGGCGCTCGGCGCGGGCGTCAACGGGCCGGTCCGTGCGCTGGCCGTGCACCAGGGGCAGCTGGTCGTCGGCGGCCGGTTCGACCGCGCCGGCGAGGTGCCGGTCAACAACCTGGCGCGTTGGACGGGCAGCCAGTGGCAGGGCCTGGCGGGCGGGGTCCAGCGCGCCAGCGGCACGCCATGGGTGCACGCGCTGGCCAGCGTCGGGGGCGACCTGTATGTCGGCGGCAATTTCGACCAGGCCGGATCGATAGACGCAAGCAACATCGCCCGGTTCAGTGCCGGACAGTGGCACGCACTCGGCGCCGGCACCGACAACGAGGTCCGCGCGATCGAGGCGGCCGGGTCCCTGCTGTTCGTCGGCGGGGCGTTCAGCGCGGCGGGCGGCATGCCGGCAGCGCGCCTGGCGCGCTGGAACGGCAGCGTCTGGTCCGCCGTCGGCAGCAGCGCCGGCCTGCCTTCGATATCCGGCAGCGCCTCCGTCTACACCCTGCACATCGTCGGCTCCGATCTGTGGGTGGGCGGCCGGTTCGCGATCGACGCCGGTGGCCAGCCGGCCCACGCCCTGGCGCGTTGGAACAGCACGACCGACACCTGGACGCCGCTGTGGGGCACCGAGATGCCGGTCTTGCTCACGACAGTCCACGACCTGGCCCAGGTCGGGAGTACGATCTACGTCGCCGGCCTTTTCTACTCGCAGACCGATACCGCAAGGCGGGCGGTCGTGGGCTGGAACAACGGCCAATGGCTGGCCATGCACAGCGGCGAGATCAGCGGCGTGGGCTATTCGCTGCTACCGGTTGGCAACCAGTTGCTGTTCGGTGGCCGCTTCAACCGCATCGACGGCCTGGTCGTCACCAACCTGGCGCGCTGGGACGGCCTGTCCTGGCATGCCGTCTCCCAGTCGTCCGGCCTTGGCCTGGGCGCACCGGTCTACAGCCTGGTCCTGCACCAGGGCGAACTGATCGCGAGCGGCGTGTTCACCAGTGCAGGCGGCACGTTCGCGCGAGGCGTCGCCCGCCGCACGGCCGACGGCTGGCAGGCAATGGACCAGGGGCTGCCCGGCTGGGTGGTCGATCTTGTCAGCCATGGTGGCCAGCTTTTCGCCGCGGTCAGCGAGTACGACGTGGCACCCCGGGTCATGCGCTGGAACGGCAGCACCTGGCAACAGCTGGGTGGCCTGTTCGAGCCCGACCATGCCGGCCAGGCCGATCTGGTGGTCCTGGCCAGTCATGGCGGTTCGCTGTACGCGGGTGGCAGCTTCGACCGGGTCGGCGCGGTGGCGGCGAACAACATCGCGCGCTGGAACGGCAGCGGCTGGGAACCCCTGCTGGACATCGGCGGCAACGGCGTCGGCGGTTCGGTGTGGGCGCTGCGCCCGGCCCCGGACGGACTGCTGGTCGGCGGCGCCTTCACCACGGCGGGCGGCCTGCCCGCGCAGCGCGTCGCCCGGTGGAGCGGCAGCAACTGGTTCACCTATGGCGAGGGGTTCAACGGCGCCGTGCGCGACCTCGCGGTACACCAGGGCACGGTGTACGCGGCCGGGTCGTTTTCCGCGTCCGGCAGCACCCAGGCCCGTGGCATCGCCGTCTGGACCGGCTCGGCATGGGCCGAGCTCGGCGGCGGCCTGACCAGTCCCACTTTCGACGGCACCGGCACGCTGTCCAGCACGGGCCACGTGCTGCGCTCCGGGATCGATGGGCTGTGGGTGGGCGGCAGTTTCGTCGACGCCGGTGCGGTCAGGGCCAACAGGCTTGCCTTGTGGACCGGCAGCGGGTGGCAGGCGGTCGGGCAGGGCGCTGCCCGGGGCGTGCAGACCAGCGGCGGATCCTCGGCCAACGTGGTCGCCATGCTGGTCGAGGACGGCCGTCTGCACGTCGGCGGCGCCTTCGCGCGGGCCGGCGACCAGGGTGCCTGGAACTACGCGGTCTTCCAGTTCGCCGAGGACGACCGGCTGTTCGTTAACGGTTTCGAGCCGGTAAACAACTGAACGCAACTGGAGGCTGATTGCCATGCGATACAACCGAGCGAACCTGATTCTTGCCCTCGCGGCCGCCGCAACGTTCGGAGGCGGCCAGGCATCGGCGCAGGGCAGGGCGCCAGTGGCCACCGAGCCACCCGCCCGCGCCGCGCAGCCGACCGAGCGCAGCCCTGCGCCGGCGCGACCGCTGCGCTTCGACGGCAGGCGGATGAACCAGGCGCTGGCCAACGCCATCGCCGGCGAGCGGCCGCTGGCGCAGTGGAGCGACTGCACGTTCCGCATGAACGCCGACGGGAGACCGGAGCTTCTCCAGCCCGGCGCGACGACATCCGGGCTTACGGCCCCGCTGGCCTGCCTCTACCTGGCGTTCCAGGTCGGCGACCGGATCGACGAGTACTTCCTCACCGACCTGGCCTGCGGCGACCTGCCCGAACGCTTCTGCCTGGGCGGCTACCGGATCGACACCTGGATCGAGACCCGGCTGCACCGCAACAACCAGCGTTCGGCGGACTGGCACCTGGTGGTCGACGCCACGGTACGGACCCTGGTCGATCCCCGCCTGGCGCGGCAACCGGGCCCGGCGACGATCGCATCGCGACCCGGTGCGTCCACCGCTCCCGGTGCAGGCGCGCGGGCAGCGAACCTGGATGCGGCGGTGTCCGCTCGCGGCGGCGGCGAGGCGGCCCGCTGGCATGGCCACCTCCGCATCGAACAACGGCATCGCTTCGCTGGCAGCAGCCACTATTGGGAATACGAGATCCGGGACCGCACCAACCGGCTCATCGAGGGTCCGCTCTCGGGCGGGACCAACGCGAGCGAGGGCGGTGGCGGTGGCGACGGCTGCGCCACCCTGGGCAATAGCGTGACGCATGTCGGTAGTGCCGCAACGACCCTGGTCGCCGGTCTGTTCCTGGCCGGTTCCGTGGCCACCGGCGCGATGATCGGCGGCGTGGTCGGTGGCAGCGAGGGCGCCGTGGCTGGCGGCGTCGTCGGGAGTGCGCCGGGTGCAGTCGGCGGCATGGGCGGCGCCGCTGTCGCCGGCGCGGGATTCGGCGCAATGGTGGGCGGGCTTGGCGGGACAGCCGGGGCTGCGATGATCACCGCATCGGGCATGCTCGCATCGCAGGCTGCGGGATCCGTCGCCACGGCCGTGTGCCGCCTGGTCACCAGCGTCGGCGGACCCGCGGCGCGGCCGACCTTTCCCCCGCTCACCCCGGACGAGCGCCTGGAATTGGACATGCCGCCCTGGAGCTGCCTGGTGTGCAAGCGATGGGCCGGCAGCACCTCGTACATCGACGACAAGACCGGCGAGGTGATCGTCGAGCAGCACCGGAACC
Source organism: Lysobacterales bacterium (assembly GCA_019634735.1). NCBI lineage: Bacteria > Pseudomonadati > Pseudomonadota > Gammaproteobacteria > Lysobacterales > Lysobacterales bacterium. Next base: position 86,660 of record JAHCAT010000003.1, read on the forward strand.
CGGTCTGCATGGAATGGGAATTGAACACCAACGGCACCGACAGCAACGACGACGGCTGGTGCGACTGAGTTGCCTGCAAGGCCCCAGCGCCGGCGACCGCACGTGCCGGCAACCGGCCCGGCGGCTGCGCGGCCCCTGGCCCGCAGCCGCGGGGCGATCTCAGCGACGCACCGTCGCGGTCGGCCTGCAGGTCAAGACGTGCCAAAGAAAAAGGTGCCAGGGACATTTTTCCCAGGGGAATGAAAAGGTGCCAGGGACATTTTTCCCGGCGACCTGTCCGTTGCCAGGGAGGCGCCCCGACCGTCCTTCCGATGCGGTAGCGGTCCTCGACGATCGCCGGAGGCTCTGTTTTTCAGGAGTCTGCTCGACGGGAAAGCTTGCGCTTGCACGGATCAGTTATCCCGCAGGCTCACGGCCGGGTCGACGCGCACGGCCTTCCAGGCCGGCGCCAGGGTCGCAAGCGCGCCGGCGACGACGATCAGCAGGGCCACGGCTGCGAAGGTCAGAGGATCGAACGCCGAGACGTTGAACAGGAGGCTGTCGAGGGCGCGACCGAGCGCAACAGCGACCAGCAGACCGATTGCGGCACCGGCAAGCAGGAGGCGGGCGACGCTGCGACCGACCAGACGCAGCACCTGCGAGGGCGGTGCACCCAGGGCCATGCGCAGCCCATACTCCCGCCGCCGCTGCTGCACGGTGTAGGCAAGCACGCCGAACACGCCGATCATCGCCAGCACCAGGACCAGGGCGGCGAAGCTGCCGACCAGGACGGCACGAAAGCGGTGCCGAGCGGTGGCATCGAGGGCGATCTGTTCGAGCGTGCTGACCTCGCGAAGGCCGACCAGTTGCTCGGTGTCGATGCGACGCACGGCATCGAACGCCGGTTGCGCCAGCCAACCGGCCTTGCCCGACTGCGGGCGAACCAGCAGGAAGATGTCGCCGATCGGATGCTGCGCCAACGGTACGTAGAGCTGCACGAAGTCCTCGGCTTCGTCCGGTCGAGCCTTGACCTGGCCGGCGACACCGATCACTTCGCGAATCACGCGCGGGGCGTCGGCGGCTGCCGAGGTCTGCACCTCGATGCGTCGGCCCAGGACGCTGCTGAAATCGCGCGCCGCCCCGCCCTGCCCATCAGCCTGCGGCAGCAGGTGCCGGCGCGCGAAGGCCTCGCTGACCACGGCCACCGGCGGCGCTTCGGCATCGTCGTGCGCGTCGAAGCCGCGGCCGGCCAGGATCGGCACTTCGACGGTGTCGAAGTAGTCTTCGCTGACGATCTGGTAGTCGCTGATCGCACGCCGGTCCGGGTCCGGAACGTCCGCACCTTCGACGGCGATGAAGGCGTCGCCAAAACTGGACGCCCCCATCGGCAGGGTCGTCGCCCATGCGGCATTGCGCACACCCGGCAGGTCGCGCACCTCGCGGCCGACCTCGTCGTAGAAGCGCACCAGGTCGGCGCGCGTCGGATAGCGGTTTCCGAGTGGATCGACCATCACGGTCAGCACGTTGTCGGCACCGTAACCGCGCTGAACGTTGTCCAGCGCATTCAGCGAGCGCATCAACAGGCCGCCGGCAAACAGCAGCGCGACCGCAATCGCCACCTGACCGACGGCCAGGGCGCCGCGCAGCCGCCCGCCGCTGGAAACCAGTCCGCGGCCGTTGCCGCCCATCGCCTGCGCCGGTGCCACATGGCCGGCCTGCCACGCCGGTGCAAGACCGAACAGCACGCCGGTGGCCAAGGCCGCGAACAGGCAGAAACCAGCCAGGCGCAGATCCATCTGCAAGCTCACCGCGTTCGGCAGCAGGCCTTGCGGCAGCAGCGCCGGCGCCACGGCCAGGATCGCCGCGCCGATCAGCAGGCCAAGGGCACCGCCCAGCACGGCCAGCAGCAGGCTCTCGGTCAGCAGTTGCCGGATCACCCGGCCGCGCGAGGCGCCGAGTGCGGTGCGAATCGCCAGTTCGCGCGTACGGGCGCTGGCCCGTGCCAGCAACAGATTCGCGATGTTCGCGCAGCACACCAGCAGCACGAGACCGACGACGGCCAGGAGCAGCATCGACGTGCGGCGCAGATCGCCGCCGACCAGGTGCGCACGCAGTGGCTCGACGCGGACGCCGCGGCCGGCATTGCTGTCCGGGTGCTGCCGGGCAAGACGGCCCGCGATCGCTTCGAGATCGGTGCGCGCCGCGTCGATCGTCACACCGGGTGCGAGCAGGCCGACGACATGCAGGAAGTAGGCTCTGCGGGCACCGTCGGGCATGGCTGCGATCGGCATCAGCGCCCAGACTTCGCTGCGGCCGATCAGTTCGGCCGAGTGCGGCATCACGCCAATGACCGTGTACGGCTCGCCATCCAGGCTGAGGCTCTGACCGATGACGCCAGGGTCGGCGCCGAAGCGGTTGCGCCAGTAGCGCTCGCTGAGCACCAGGACGTTCTCGCCGCGGCGGTCGTCCTCCGCGGTGAATGCGCGGCCGCGCAGCGCCGGCAACCCCATGGCGTCGAAGATGCCGGCGGTCACCCACTGCCGGGCGACGTTCTCGCCACTGCCATCGGGGCGCGTCATCACCATGCTGTTGACGTTGGGCGTGTAGCCGCCCAGGGCCGCGAAGCCCCGGCTCTGCTCGCTCCAGTCGCGCAGGTTGACCGGCGAGACGTTGCTGCGCGGTACGACGTCGGTTCGTTCGGACACGAACAGCACACGCTCGGGCTCGGGCAAGGGCAGCGGTCGCAGCACGGTTGCATCGACCAGGGCGAAGATCGCGGCATTGACGCCGATGCCCAGGGCCAGGGTCAGGATCGCGATGACGGCAAAGCCCGGTTGCCGGCGCAGGGTGTAGGCGGCGTAGCGCAGATCACGCACGACGTCCCGCCACCAGGCGCGCGGTGCGGGCGCTGGCTCCGGTGCCTGCAGCTGACGTGCCTGGCGCAGGCCTTTCAGACGCTCGGGCAGCTCCAGCGCCTCGGCCTCACGACGCACCGCGTGTTCGGCCTCGGCGGCATCCAGGCCGGTGGCACACAGTTCGTCGAAGCGCGCGTCGAGGTGTTGGGAGAGCTCCTCGACCATGTCGGCCAGACGCTCCGCACGCAGGTCCAGTCCGCCCAGCCGATTGCGCAACACGGGTTTCCAGTCAGGCATGGTGGGCTCCGGTGATCAAATCCATGGCCTCGACGAAGTTGCGCCAGGTGTCGCGCTGGCGGACCAGGACCTTGGCCCCTAGCGGGGTCAAGGTGTAGAAGCGGCGCCGGCGCTCACCCGGCTTTTCGACCCAGCGTCCCTGCAACCAGCCGCGCTCTTCCAGCCGGTACAGCAGCGGATACAGAGAGGCGATGTGGAACGCCAGCCGCCCGCCCGAACGCTGTTCGATCAGCTTGCTGATCTCATAGCCGTGCCGGGCGCGGCCCTCGACGATCGACAGGATGATCAGCTCGGCCGAGCCCTTCTTCATCTCGCGGTCGAGGGTGCGGGTGTCCATATCTGCCATAGCCACCTATGGTACTGGCAGGTGCACAACCGGCATGTGCCGGAGGTCATGCCTGCACGGGCCTGAAAGGGCCGGTCTGGAGGCAAAGGTGTCAGGGACATTTTTCCCGTCCACGAAGCGGCCTGAAACGGGTTCCCGAAGGCGCAGGGCCCCCAAGCGTTCAGCTTGACGGCATCGGACAGGCCAGGTCGTCGCAGTCGCCATCCGGGCCAGGCGCAGCGCCCCCACCGGGTTCCTGGCGGCCATGCCCTGGCCTGCCTGCCCCCGTCTCGCCCAGCAACCCGCCCAGCAGCGCCCCCAGGCGCAGGTCGTCGACCTGGCCGAAGGCGCGCAGGCGCAGCCGGCCCTCGGCGTCCAGCACCAGCAGGCTGGGCGTGCCGGCCAGTTGCCAGGCGCGGAAGGTCGCCGGGCGCGGATCGTCGCCGTCGTGGGCGTCGACCGCCACGGGGAAGTCGATGCGGTACTCGTGCAGGAAGGCGGCCAGCGCCACCGGCGTCATCGCCGCGTGGTGCTCGAAGACGCTGTGCAGGCCGATCACCGCGACCCGTTCGGGCGCGAATGACGCGCGCACGCGCTGCACCTGCGGCAGGCCATGGCTGACGCAGCCCGGGCACAGCATCTGGAACGCCTCGACCACCACCACCTTGCCGCGCAGGCCGGCCAGCGTGGGCGCCGCGTCGGTGTTGAACCACGTCGCGACCAGCCACTCCCGCAGCCGCTCGCCACTTGCCGTTCCAGTCATCTCGATCTCCTCCTGACCCGATGAAGGGCAGGGCGCCCCGCATCGCCTCTTCCTCGCACGACCGATGCCTGCCGGAATCCCAGCCCCCGACCGGGAATCCCGCGCTGCACAAAAGGCGCTCCCTGTCCCGACCGCGCCGCGGCACCCCACTTCTCCCCTCCCCCGCCTGCGGGGGAGGGGCCGGCGCGATGAGTCTTCAGGGAAGAGGGCCGCCCCAGCGGCTCCATCCTCCCCCGACCGGAATCGCCACGCCGCAGAAGGCGAGCTTCCTGTTCCGACCGCGCCGCGGCACCCCACTTCTCCCCTTCCCCGCCTGCGGGGGAGGGGCCGGGGGAGAGGGCCGGCACATCCAGCGCGCGCGGATCCACGGCCCCCCCGCGCATCACGCCACCCGCCGAAGCGGCACCGCCGGGAAATCCACCGGCACGTCCAGCGCCACGTTGACGTAGTTGGTGTACAGGTTCAGCGCGACATGGGCGATCACTTCGACGATGGCGCCGTCGTCGAAGCCCTGGGCGCGCAGCGCGGCGATGCGCGCCGGGTCGACCTGGCCGCGCCGCTCGACCAGCTCCAGCGCGAAGGCCAGGGCCGCCGCCGTGGCCGGGTCGTCGGACTCGCCGGCCTGGGCGCGCGCCATCTCGGCGGCGCTGGCGCCGGCCTTGCGGCCCAGGGCGGTGTGCGCGGCCAGGCAGTAGTTGCAGCGGTTGCGGTCGGCGATCGCCACCGCCAGCTTCTCGCCCAGCACCGCGGGCAGGCTGCCCGCGCCGAGGGCGCCGAAGCCGGCCCACATCGAGGCCAGCGCGGCAGGGGAGTTGGCGACCGCGGCGAACATCGCCGGCACGGTGCCGAACGCGCCCTGGATCTGCGCCAGGGTGGCGCGGCTGTCGGCGGGGGCGGTGCTGGCGGTGAGCAGGGGAACCTGGGACATGACGGACTCCTTGGGTTGCTGAAGGTTGGGATACGCCGCTCGGGGCGTGCCGCCATCTTCCCGGCCCGGTCCGGAAGAAAGGTATGCTTTCGTCCATGAAAGTTGACCATCCGTCCGAACCCCCGCCCGACCGCCTGGACGCCCTGCTGCGCCACTTCCGCCTGTCCGCGCGCCTGTTCCACGCCGGCGCCCTGTGCGGCCTGCACGACTTCCCGGGCGACGGCGCCAGCGGCCAGCTGCACCTGGTGCGCGCCGGCGCCGTGCAGGTGCGCCACGCCGGCCAGCCGCCGCTGACCGTCGACCAGCCCAGCCTGCTGTTCTACCCGCGCCCCTGCGCGCACCGCTTCGAGACCGACCCCGAACGCGGCGCCGACATGGCCTGCGCCGACATCGCCTTCGGCGACGGCCCCGACAACCTGCTGGCGCGCGCCCTGCCGCCGTTCGTCGCGATGCCGCTGGCGCAGCTGCCCGCCGCCGGCACCCTGCTGGACACCCTGTTCGAGGAGGCCTTCGCCGCCCGCTGCGGCCGCGCCCTGGTGGTCGACCGCCTGTTCGAGGTGGTGGTGGTGATGCTGCTGCGCCGCCTGCTCGATGCCGGCGTCATCGGCCAGGGCGCCTTCGCCGGCCTGGCCCACCCCGGCCTGGCGCGCGCCCTGGTCGCCCTGCACGCCGCCCCGCAGCGCGACTGGGACCTGCCCGCCCTGGCCGGTACCGCCGGCATGTCGCGCAGCCGCTTCGCCGAGCTGTTCGCGCGCATCGTCGGCCAGACCCCGGCCGCCTACCTGGCCGCCTACCGCATCGAGCTGGCCTGCGCCGCCCTGCAGCGCGGCCGACCCCTGGCCCTGGTCGCCGACGAGGTCGGCTACGGCAGCGCCGCGGCGCTGTCGCGGGCGTTCACGGCGAGGATGGCGATGTCGCCGCGGGCATGGCTTCGACAGGCACAGCCGCAACGCTGATCCCGCCGGCCGGCACCGCCGACTCGTCCGACGCCTGGCGCTCAACCTCCCGCTGCAGCGCCCACACCCAGGCCGGCGGCAGGTTGCCGGCCACGAAGGCCACCCGCCGCGCCCGCAGCCCCAGCCGCCGGCGCAGCGGCGCCGCCACCGGACAGCGCAGCCCGTAGGTGAACTGCACCAGGCGCAGCGCCGGCGCCGAACAGGCCAGCACCGCCGCGACGATGCGCTCCACCTGCGCCGCCGGCATCGCCCGCAGCGGCAGCCCCGACAGCACCACCGCCGGCGGCGCCGGCAGGGCGTCCGCCGTCAGCGCCCCGGCATCGCCCTCGATCACCCGCGCCTGCGGCCAGCGTGCCCGCAGCAGCGCCGCGAACGCCGGCAGCCGCTCGACCAGCACCAGCGCCGCCGGGTCCACCCCGGCCTCGACCAGCGCCCGCGTGAACACACCGGTGCCGGCGCCCAGTTCCAGCACCGGCCCGTCCAGCGGCCCCGCCGCCGCGCACATCGCCCGCGCCAGCGCCCGGCTGGACGGCGCGATCGCGCCGACCGTGCGCGGCGCGGTGAGCCAGTGGCGGAGGAAGGAGAGGAGGTCGGCGGGTGGGCCGGGAGTGTCGTGGTGCACGTGGGGGCTCCGCACAGGCGCCGAAGGGGCGCGGTGGCGGAAGGGTGGGGTGGGGGGATCATACGGAGGTCAAATCGCGGATTTCCGTTCCGGACTACCGTTGCTCATGGCGCGACTTCCTCAAGGCTTGAAGCCCCCGCGACGACGGGGGCGGTGCGCAAGAGTCATTGCCCCAGCGCGTACCGCAGCCCCGCGCACAACGGGACGGGGTTCAGTAGTGTTCATTTGCTGCGTAAAACCGAAAAGCATTGAATTAAGAATCGTACGTCGGCACAATCCGACGTTATGAGGGGGCGCTAGGGTGGTCCGCTTTGGCGAACTGGGTTTCCATCACAGCAGTTCAAATTTTGGGCAATCGATTTCGGTGCTTTCGATTGGCTGAAGGCATGCATAAGGAAAGGGTTCGATGTGGACAGATAACGAGACTGAGCGCGATTTTCTTAACTTTTCCGGTGTTGCCGACACCATCGCCGAGATCATTGCACAGGCCCGGGGGCGACCTATATCAATTGGGGTATCGGGCCAATGGGGGAGGGGCAAGTCCTCACTAATTAAGTTGACTCGGACTTCGCTGGCGGGCCGCGCGAAACAGGATGGCGATCGGGATTTTGTGTTTGTTGAGTTCAACGCTTGGCTCTATCAAGGCTATGACGACGCGCGTGCGGCATTGATGGATGTTATAGCCGAAAAGTTGCAAGAAGAAGCCAGCAAGCGGGGGAAGGGCCAGAGTAAGGTCCGAGAGTTCATTGGGCGAATAAAATGGTTTCGTGCTGCAAAGCTGGTCGCAGGTGATGTGATTGCGCTCTCGCTGGGGCTAGTCCCAACCGGACTTCTTGGAGGGCTCTGGCGCACGGGCAAGGGAATTACTGATGGAGTGAGCCAGCAAGAGTTCGAGCAAGGCAAGGAGCAAGTCAAAGCAGCAGCAGACGAAGCAGGCGCCTTGCTGGGGCCAAAGCCCGACGACTCTCCCCCAAAGGAAATTCAAGCGCTTCGCCACAGTTTTGAAGATGCCCTGGAAGAGCTTGGTGTCACTCTGGTCGTATTGATCGATGACTTAGACCGTTGTTTGCCCCCCACCACTATCTCGACCCTTGAGGCCATCCGGCTCTTTCTGTTCTTGAAGCACACCGCGTTTGTGATCGCTGCCGATGATGCGATGATCAAGCACGCAGTTCGAAAGCACTTTGAGGGGCTCGATGATGACGCACTGGTCACCAACTATTTTGACAAGCTGATACAGGTGCCCATTCGTGTGCCCGCGCTTGGAACGCAGGAAGTTCGGGCTTACATGATGATGTTGTTCGTTGATAACAGCGAACTTGAGGCGCCAGTTAAGGACACAGTTCATCAGAGGGTCGGCGAGCGCCTTCGCCAGAGTTGGCAGGGAAAACGCGTGGATCGTGCTTTCATACAGTCCTTGGATCTGGATCTGCCTTCTAGCTTGTTAGGCCAGTTGGATACCGCCGATCGGCTGGCGCCCCTGATGGTCGCCGCATCGCATATTTCAGGCAACCCGCGCCTCATCAAGCGGTTCCTCAATGCACTTTCGATCCGCATGACTATATCGAAAGCCCAAGGCGTGGGCGTTGATGAAGCCGTTCTCGCCAAGTTGCTGCTTTTTGAACGCCTGGGCGACCCCAACGCTTACGCCGAGTTGATTGCCTCGGTGAGCGCACATGAGAGGGGTTACCCGATCCTGCTTGCGGAATGGGAAGAAAAGGCAATCGGCGGCGCTCCCGTCGAGTTGTCCGCACCCTGGCAAGGATCCTTCGTGCAAGAGTGGTTGAGGTTGCCACCTGCGTTGGCGAAAGAGGATCTTCGCGGTGCGCTTTATGTTGGGCGGGAGCACGCGCCACTGATCACGCCCGAGGACAGGCTGTCGTCGGATGCGGCAGATGTGTTGACAGCATTGCTGGAGAATCCAGAAATGGCGGACGCATTGAAGCCGCGCTTCTCTGCCATCAGCCGTTCCGAGCTGGCCGTCATAATGGATCGCCTTCTGGATCGGGCGCGGCAGGAGCAGCAGTGGGGTGTTCCCGATATCTTGGAGGCTTGCTTGGTTGTCGGGGAGCACGATCCTGCCCAAGGTCTTCGATTGGCCTCCTTCTTACGTGAACGGCCGGTGGCGCAAATACAGCCAAGTATCGTGCCGAAGATAATGAGCCAACCGTGGGTGGACAGCCTTTTCGATCACTGGTTGAAGCAAGGCGTCACTGGGCCGGCGAAGAAAGCAATCCAGCAAAGGAGGAGCTGATGGGCACCTCTCAGAGCAGCAAAGGACCAGGGCCTGGCGTTCCGATGATTCCACCGTGGGCGGATGGTGCGGCGGCAGGCGGCCAAGATGGCGAAGACGGTCAAGGCGGGCAGGACGGAAAAGACGGGCATCCGGGTGACGCACTTGCTCCTGGTCCCACGCCGATAGCGCCACGGGGTAGGTGGACGACTACCCGCAGGAATCTGGGGGACTACGCCCATACGGGCGACAGCAGGGCAATGCGTAGAGCGCTAAAAGGGTATGTGCGCAGTGGGTATGGTGGCTCCCGCATGGCATCTCGTCGGATGGGCAGCACGGCCACAACTGCTGGAACCCTCTCCGCAGCCCTCAGCGGCTTGGCCGGAGGAACAACCCCCGATCCAACTGCGTTGTTGGATCGCGCGTTGCTGGTTGGCCGCAATGCCGACGAGATCATGGACGCGGTCGTCGAGGCCGTGCGACCAGTGGATGGCACCCAAGATGCTGAAGCATCCCGGGCAGCGATTCGAGACGCCTTGTCCGAGCTCTTGGCGCGCTACGAGAACGCCAATCTGCTGCAGCTAACGGACGAACAGCGGGAGTTCGCGATTGAGCGATTTGCCGCAAACGATGTCGTTCGTCGGTTCGAGCTCGACACTGGCCAAGTCATCATCGAGAAAGCGCCCACCACCACTATGGGTTTGGGAAGGCTGAAGGAGATCCGCAGTTACATCAAGCAAACGGTTGCGGCTTCTTTTCGAACGTTGAAGCAGGCGGGACGTCGCCTCAACTCCGACAAGGTCACCCAAGTGGTGAGAGCGGCCCTGCGAGAGACATTTGCGGTGTTCGAGGAGTATGTTTCATGAAGATTTTCTGCGCACCGAAGGGTTGTCCGGCTCCGCCCGGGCAAGACTTAGAGGTTCTGCTCTATGGCCAACGTAACCGTGCTGACAAGCGGCAGGGGAGTGCGGGAGAAGCGGTCCAGCGGAAAATCTACCGCGCTGGACTATTGCCCGATCAGCGAGCTTGGGACTTTCTCTCCCTGGCGTTGGCCGTGGTGACGGCGGATGTCTCAGTGACGCGTAAAGACAGCGCCGATGGATGGACTCGCCAGATTGAGCTGGTCGTTGCCGTTTCAGACCCGGTTTTCTGGTCTACGCAATCCGATGCCATCGAAGCGATGATGGGCTTTCTTTCCACGGATCGTTGGCGGCTCAATTTTGTCGGAGGAGGGCATAAGCCGAAGGCGCCATCGAAGCTGGTGCGGCCCAAGGAAGACTGTGTGGTATTGCTCTCCGGTGGACTGGACAGCTTGGTTGGTGCGATCGACTTGGTGGAAGAGGGCTACTCGCCCTTGGTTGTGAGCAACGTAGTCAGAGGCGACGCGGACAACCAGAGCATGTTCGCTGAACGCATCGGCGGAGGACTCAACCACCTGGCACTCAGTCACAACGCCACTCCGCCGTGGGGCAAGGAAAGCTCGCAGCGCGCTCGATCCATCATCTTCCTAGCATTTGCCGTCGTGGCGGCGACCACGCTCGAACGTTACCAGGCAGGCGAGGAAGTGCCTGTGTTCGTCTGCGAAAATGGCTTCATAGCGCTCAATCCAGCTCTCACCCATATGCGGTTAGGCAGCTTGAGCACGCGCACGGCCCATCCTGAGTTCTTGAGCAGGCTGCGCGACCTTCTGGGCAGCGCAGGGCTGAGAATTCGGCTCGATAACCCGTACGAGAACAAGACCAAGGGGCAGATGCTGAACGAATGTAAGGACCAAGCGTTGCTCGAAGAGCTGGCCCTCTCGTCAGTCAGCTGCGGGCGCTACCGAGTATTCCGTTACACACACTGTGGGCGTTGCGTGCCCTGTCAGGTTCGCCGGGCGGCCATCAACGCTTGGGAACATGTGGACGACACGCGCTACGTTTACAAGAACCTAGGCAAGAAGGACGTTGATCACGCGAAGTTCGATGACGTTAGATCCATCGCGATGGCCATCGCTGAAGTAAAGATAGATGGGATCGATGCCTGGCTGTCTTCCTCCTTGTCCTACCAGCGGATGGGCGACCGGGCACAGCGCCGAGAGCTCGTGGAGCGCGGGTTGGCCGAGCTCGAAAGTTTGCATGCGGAACTTGGTGTGACGTGATTGATTTCCACTGTCACCTGGACCTGTACCCCGATCCGCATGCTGTCGCTACAGCCTGTTTGGAGCGTGGGCTCTATGTCCTTTCGGTCACGACTACGCCTTCCGCCTGGAAAGGCACATCGACACTGGCGTTGGGGAAAAGCCGGATAAAAACCGCACTAGGTCTTCATCCCCAAGTGGCACATCAACGCAAGTCAGAGCTTGAGCTATTTGAACAGCTCGTAGCACAAACGAGCTACGTGGGCGAAATAGGCTTAGATGGGGCGCCCGAGTTCAAGTGCCATTGGGCAGACCAAGTGGAGGTTTTCGAGCGGATCCTTATGGCGTGCGCCAACGCCGGTGGCAAGGTCCTCTCATTACATAGCCGCCGGGCGAGTAAGGAAGTCCTGAGGCGGTTGGCCGACCATCCGCGGGCGGGAATACCAATCCTTCATTGGTTTAGCGGCACTAAAAAGGAGGTCGACAGAGCTGTAGAGCAGGGGTGTTGGTTTAGTGTGGGCCCAGCTATGCTCGCAAGCTCGAAGGGGCGAGCTCTAGTTGAGCGCATGCCCCGGGAGCGGGTGCTAACCGAATCAGATGGACCATTTTCGAAGATGAAAGGTCGCTCGATCTTTCCGTGGGAAACTTCGCTTGCTGTACACGCCCTAAGCGCGTTATGGAAAGTGCCTTGCGCTGAGGTGGACAAACAACTCCTGTTAAACCTTAAGCGGTTAGGATCAGTTTTATTCTACGGGCGGAATGGGTGACGGTCGCAAGGATTGATTGAGGGAGCGCTATTCTCTTGTGGAGATGAGTGTAAAGTGCTGGGTGATGCCTAGCGAAAGGGCTTACGGTGTGCTGCGGGCAGCCTGGATGTGCATGTCCGGGCTGCGCCCACTGCTTCAATCAAACCCATCCGCAAACACCCCATCGATCACCGCCCCCACCTCCACCGCCCCGCTGTCGCAGTTGCCGCCGGCTGGACGCAGGCCGCCGCGCTGGTCGTCGGGGAACAGGGCCAGGGTGCAGTTGGCGACCGGGATGCGGTTGATGGCCGGGCTGCCGGCCGGCGGCGGGCGGGTCGGGGTGGGGCCGCCGTAGTCGCCGTAGGGCTGCAGGGGCAGGGCGATGGCGTTGGCGTCGCCGGTGGCGGTGAAGGCGCCGCCGCAGTTGGTGTCGTCGCTCAGGTTCCAGCCGGTGGAGGACAGCACGCCGGCACAGTTGCCGCCGGGGTTGCCGGCCAGCAGGGAGCCGAACACCTGGACGCTGGAGCTGCCGGCGCCCTCGCTGGCGATGCCGGCGCCGTAGCCGGCGCTGTTGCCGCTCAGGGTGGAATAGAACACGAAGCCGGACGGCGTGCCGGCCTGGGCGATGGCGCCGCCGCCGCTGGCCGGGCCGCTGGCGGTGTTGGCGTGGAAAGTGCTGTTGCCGGTCAGCATCGAGGCCAGGCTGTACAGGGCGCCGCCGTGGCTGCCGGACTGGTTGCCGGTGAAGGCGCTGTTGTAGACGTTGACGACGTTGCCGTAGGCGCTGATCGCGCCGCCGGTGGTGGCCGCGGTATTGGCGGTGAACTGGCTGGACTGCACGAACAGCGTGCCCTCCAGCGACCAGATCGCGCCGCCGTCGCCGACCTGCGCCTGGTTGCCCTGGAAGCGTCCGCGCGCCACCGTGGTGGCGATGCCGCGGCTCTCGATGGCGCCGCCGTAGCCGGCCAGGTTGCCGGTGAACTCGCAGTGCTCCAGGCGCACGCCGGTGCTGCCGCCGCCGATGTACACGGCGCCGCCGTCGAAGGCGCGGTTGCCCTGGAAGCGGCTGTGGCGGATCGACGCCTGGCCGGCCGCGGTGCCGTTGCTGTGGACGGCGCCGCCGGTGCCGGGGAAGTTGCCGGCGTTGACCACGTTGTCCTGGAAGTCGCTGTCCAGCACCAGCAGGCTGCCGCCGTCGTTGTCGATGGCCGCGCCGCGCGCCGGCGCGCGGTTGCCGATGAAGCGGCCGCGGGTGATGGTCGCGGTGCCGTAGTTCAGCACCACGCTGGCCAGGTTGTCCTCGGCGGTGACGGCGGTCAGCCGCAACTGCCCGAAGTTCTCCAGCGGATGCGCGCCGTTGGCGGTGCCGCGGCGCAGGGTCAGCCGGCGCAGGTCCAGGCTGGCGCCGTTGAACACCTGGAAGAAGCCCTGGGTGTTTCCGCCATCGAAGACGATGCGGTCGGCGCCGTCGATCGTCACCGACGAGGAGATCTGCCGGTAGGCACTGAACTCAATGGTCACCGGCGCCGCGCCACAGTTGAAGGTGATCGTGCCGCCGCCGGTGCTCTGCACCTGGCCCAGCGCCGCCACGAAGCCGGCCTCGTTGCAGTTGGCCGGCCCGACCACGGCGTCGGCCGCGGCGGCGGGCGAATGCCAGGGCAGGGCGAGTGCCAGCGCCAGGGCCGGCGCCAGCGGCCAGGCTGCGGCTGACGGCGCGCGGCGATTGGCGCCGGCGCGTGTGAGGACGTGAGCGGGGCGGGGCAGGTCCATGGCGGGGCTCCGAAGCGGATCGGGCAGGAAAGTGACAGGTGGGCGCTGGTCGACTACCGCGCCAGCGCCGGCCGGTTACAGGCCTTACGACACGAATGCCGGAAACGGGCCAGGGCGAACAGGACACCCGCCGGGAGACAGGCCGCGCGTCCTGGGCCTGCAACGGGCGCCCGGATCGCCCGGGCCTGCTGTTCGTTTACGCGGGAGCAGTGCCGGACCCGACAGGGGGTTGGGTGTTGCGCCGCCTCTCGGCCACGGGTCAGCGCTCGCGGATGCGGGCGCCGAGCGTATTCAGGTTGCCGACCATGGACCGGCCAGCGCAGGGCAGGGCGGGACGTCCTTGTTCTTCGCAGGGCCGCCCCGGGCTAGACTTGCCAGGCAGCCAGGAGTGCACGTCATGCAACTCACCGCCGTGATCGTTCCAGCCGAGGAAGGCGGCTACATCGCAATCAATCCGGAAACCGGCACCACCTCGCAGGGCGATTCGGTCGAGGCGGCCTTGGCCAACCTCACGGAGGCGACCGAGCTCTACCTTGAGGAATTTCCAGCCAAGTCTTTTGGCAAGCCGATCCTGACCACCTTCGAGGTGGCGGCACGTGCCGCCTGAGCTTCCCGTCGTTTCGGGGGAGGAGCTGGCAAGGGCACTGCAGAACCTGGGATTCGCTAGGCTCAGGCAGAGTGGCAGCCACGTCATTCTGCGCAGCGGATCAACTGGCCGCGTCGTGCCGCTTCAAGATCTCGGTTAAGAGTCTGCTTCTTTTGAATGGTGTTGTGCAAAAGGTATTCTGGCCCCGTTTTTCCATGTGTTCTGCAATCGGCATGAGGTGCGGAATATCGAGCCTATCCCAGCCATTGTCCTTGGATTTTCTGAAGGCTAGAAGTGAGTCTTCGCTCAGCGCTGCCGAAAAGTGGTTTCAGTCGTGCAGCATCCTGGCGCGTTTCCGAAACAAGTATTCAATTGGCTCTTTGCCCTGGACTCGGCCTCTTCACGGCTCCCCCCGCACTGCGGTTCAAGCGTTATTGGTGAGAAGTATTGCGACGGGCTTCCATCAAGATTGCGGCACCCCGTGACGCGAGTGTACGCGACCACATTGCAAGCACCCGGAGCGGGGGAACTTGGCGGACGCGACGGGATCGGGGGCTGGCCTGGCTGAAATGTTGAGCGTGCAGTCTGCCCTGGCAGCAATGTCCTCGTGCACGCCCAGTTGGATTGCACTTGCGAAACGCAGCCTTGGGTCCCGCTACCGGTTCGGGCTCGCATTGCGAAGCAATAGCGTGAATTGGGTGCCAAGTTCTTGAAAGCGCGACGAGAACGAAGCCCGTAAACCAAACCTTCTCGCCTGGTGCCTCCCGTGATGTCGCGTCCTATTGCGTTGCCGTTCGCGTCTCGAACAGAAATATCGAAGTACATCGTGTGAGGCTGGTCTCCCCAGCCGATCGATCCAGAGCGATTCATGCCCTTACCCGTTGTATTTCTCCAGCTAAGTTCGATGTGTGTATCGGAAAGAGCCTGAGCAACCAGTTGGTTTGGAGTTCCGGGTCTATTGCTACACGATGCCATAGCATCGAGGGTGGGCACGAAAGTGCCAAGCACACAAGCTGCGGCAGCCCTGATCGTCGCCGCAGCGCCGACATTGCGGGAAAAAGAGTAACGTGGGGCGCAGTGCATGCTCTTCATGTCATCTCCGATATAGGTCGATGTTGCTGCAATCCAATCTACACAGGGTGCGTATCGCTGCCGCCACAGCCAACCCTGCTGCGCTGTGCGAGGCGGCTTGTACCCATACTAGGCAGCCTTGGTGCTCATTTGGGCGTTAGAAAGAGGACAACGAGTTCACAGATGGTGGACAATGCCGGCATGGAACTGCCCGACGTCTCGCTGGATCGTCTGAGAGTCTTCCTAACCGTCATGAGTACCGGAGGGTTCACTCTCGCCGCACGGCGACTGCGCGTTGGAAAGAGCGCCGTCAGTCAGCAAATCGCAAAGTTGGAAGCTGAGTTAGGCCATCCTCTGTTCACGCGCACTACCCGCCACGTTGTTCCGACCGAGGCGGCCGCCAGACTCAACGATGTGTGCATGCCGCTGTTGCGCGATCTGGAAACAGCGATTGGATCGATGGGGAGTTCAGGGCTTTCGGGCAACCTTCGGGTCACCGCCCCGTCCGACTATGCAAACATCGTCCTGTGTCGTGCCTTGGCTGAGTTCTCTTCACTGCATTCGCAATTGCGTATCGAGCTGATTGCTGACAGCAAGCCACTTGACCTGGTCGAGCAAGGGCTGGACCTAGGCATACGCCTGGGCTGGCCACGGGATTCAACACTTCGCGCAATCAAGGTGGGCGATTTCGGCCTGACCGTCGTCGCAGCACCCTCATATCTGGCAAAGTGGGGGCCACCCAGGCATCCAGGTGATCTCGCAGGGCGCGATTTCATAGCTCTGAGTGTGTTGCGACAACCGCTTGTTTGGAACTTCTCCAACTTGGTGGGCGAAACTCACAGGGTGCGCGTGCTTGCGCGCTTCAGCGTCAATACGGTTGAGTGCATGCTCGGGTTTGCCCGTTGCGGTCTGGGTATTTCCATCGCAACGGACTTCTCTGTGGGAAGTGACCTGAAGCAGGGTTCCCTTGTGCAGGTGCTATCGGAGTGGAACCTGCCTCGTGCAGGTATCTATCTCACCTGGCCGAACACTCGCGTGGAGTCTCCGAAGGTCCGGACTCTGATCAACTTCCTGCGCGGCTGGTTCAAGCAGAACGGGGCGGCAATCGACCAGCGCTGGCTGAGCATAGGTGGAGAACGTGGGTGAGAGGGGATTTTCCTCAGGCGCGGAGGCATGCAGTGCGCAGTTATCCCGGATTTCCTCAGAGCTGAGCGACGACAACAGGGTGCCAGGCACGCAGCCCACGTCCAACCAATCAAGCCATCTGGCCGCAGAGGCGTCTCGATCTTCCGGGTTGCCTTTGCCTTCGCCGAGGGCGCCCCGGGCGAGTTCGAGCGCGCGGTCTAGTGCTCGATCGGCCGGGACTTCGACGTCGGGCTGGACGCCCACCCCTTGCCAGTTGCCCTGCGTGATCGGGTTGATCGAGCGGCCTTCCGGCAGGTCGAGGGCGAAGTGGGCATGTACGCGGCGGAACTCGTATGGATGGGCGCCGCCGCCGGTCGTTTCGCCGACGATCACCGCCCGGCCCAGCGCCTGCAGGTTGTAGGCAACGGCTTCCGCTGCGGAGAACGTGCGGCGGGAGGTCAGGACGAACAGGGGCTTGGTGCCGCCAAAGCGGCGTCCAGGCACCCAGACGGGCGAGGTGTTGGCGCGCAACGTCTGGGTGGGTCGGTCGTAGGTTCCGCTCAGCGGCTGGTTGGGCTCGTCCAGCAGGTAGCCCGTCACCAGGTTTGCGGCGTCGCCGCCTCCGCCGTTGCGGCGCAGGTCGAGGATCAGCGCATCGCCCTGCGCGACGACGTTCATGGCGGCTGCGATCACGTCGCCGCCCATGTCCGTGGGCGGAAACACGCTCAACTCGAGCAGCATGATGTTCCCGTCCAGGCGCTCGATCCGTTGCACGCCGTGGTTGACGCCCGCGCCATACCAGCGCTCCATCTCGCTGCCGCCGAAGTCGGTTTCGCCCCCGTCCTCGGCGATCGGCGTCTCGCTGTAGCTCAGGCCCAGGTGGCCGTCGCCGGACTGTTCACGCAACCACTCGGTCACCTTGGCCGCATAGGCGTGTGGATCGCCTATGGCGCGCCAGGCCTGAGATGCCCGGGGCAAGGCCCGTGCCAGCCGTCGACCCAGTTCGGGATCGACGTAGCGCTGTTCGAGAAGGACCGCGGCGTTGCGAAGGATCTGGGCCTGGTCCTCCGGATGCAGTGTCTGCGCGTGCAGGTTGCCGGCGAACAGGAGACATACGCACATCGGCAGCAGCGGACGGATCATCGTTGTTCCTCGATACGTGCACGGAAGGGCTTTCGTTCCAGCGCTGCGCAGGCGGCATCGACCGCCTGATACAGGGACACGGGCAGCTCCCGGTCGAGTGCGGCCGCTGCTTCGGCGACGGCCCGCCAGGTCGGTGCAATGCGTCCGACCAGGGCCCGCCCCGCGGCACTGATCTCAACCTCACGCGAACGCCGGTCAGTGCCAGTCCTGACCTTCACCCACCCGGCCGTGGCCATTTCCCGGATGGTCTGGGTGGCCGCGGGTTGGGAGACCTGGGCGATCGCAGCCAGGTCGCCGATGCACAGGGCCTTGCCGTGTGCGAGCTCGATCAGGAAGGGATAGAACCGCGGCCTGAAGTTCTCTCCGGCGTCGTCGTAGATCTGCTGGACGTCGCCGTCGAGCAACAGCAGCAGGCGGCGCAACCGTGTGCCGAGTCCAGGCCGATCGATATCCATAAGCCCTTATATACCGACCCCAGGGTTGGCGGCAAGCGAAAACCGGGGTCGGAGTCGATTCTTTTCAGACGATGACGCGCAGGTGCACTCTGACCCCACCTTCCGCACCCCGGTTTCCGGCTGCGGACGATGAGGCGCGGCTGCCGGAGCGGGTCCAAGCAAAGGCGCGGGCGGGCAGGGCAGGTCCATGCCGTGGCGCCGGATTTGATCGGACAGGAAAGTGCCAGGTCGGCGCTGCGGACTACCGCGCCAGCGCCAACCGGTTACAGGCCTTACGACACGAATGCCGGAAACGGGCCAGGGCGAACAGGACACCCGCCGGGAGACAGGCCGCGCGTCCCGGGCCTGCGGCGCTCGCCCGGCGACGTGATCCCTGGCCGACCCCGCTTCCGTACCCATGGGCGACGGCGCACTGCGCCAGCCGATCCTGTCCCCTGGAAGCCAACGCCATGCGCCACTCGCGTCTGTCCATCCTGCTCGGCCTGCTGGTGCTGGCGCCGCAGGCTCTCGCCGCCACGTTCACCGCCAACAGTTCCGTCGATGCGCCGGACAACAACCCCGGCGATGGCCTGTGCCGCTCGGACATGCTGCCCGCCAGCACCTGCACCCTGCGGGCGGCGATCATGGAGGCCAATGCGCTGGCCGGTAGCCACATCATCAACCTGCAGTCCGGGCGCACCTACACGCTGAGCCGCGCCGGGGTCGACAACACCGCGGTCAACGGCGACCTGGACATCACCAAGTCGCTGATCGTGTGGTGCCTGAACTGCGAGCAGCGACCCGTGCTCGACGTCAACGGCCTGGATCGCGGCTTCGACATCCATGCCGGCGAGGTGCTGCTGTCGGGCTTCGACATCACCGGGGGCATCGCCTCGTCGGGTGGCGAGAACCGCGGCGGCGCGGTTCGGGTCCGTGCCGGCGCCGGCACCACCACCCTGAGCCAGATGCGGCTGTACGACAACCAGTCCACCGGGCCGGGCGGCGCCTTCTACAACGAAGGGCCCGACACCGTGATCTCGACCAGCGAGCTGTTCGACAACGAGGTCACCGGCGACGCCGGCGGCACGGCCATCCTCAATTTCAACGTGCTGACCGTGCGCCGCAGCGCCGTCTTCGGCAATGCCGGCAATGCGCTGTCCCGGGCCGCCATTGCGACCTCGGCTTTCGATGGCATGCCAGGGCGGTTGACGCTGGAGAACACCACCGTCAGCAGCAACATCGGCGTCGGCGTGGCGGTCAACAACTCCGGTTTCACCCGCATCTTCAACAGCACCATCGCCGGGAACACCCTGCGTGGCCTGGAGGTGGTCGGCGCGACGCCGGCGGTGACCACCAACAACAGCCTGATCGCCCGCAACGGCAATCCGCAATGCGCCGTGAGCGCGCCCAACGGCGCCTTCGCCGGCGAGTACAACCTGTTCTCCGACAGCAGTTGCGCGGTGTTCGCCAACGCCAGCCTGCAGGGTGTCGCGCCGCTGCTGACGCCCCTTAAGCGGCGCAGCGGCGGCACCACGGTGACCCACCTGCACTGGCCGCGCTCGGACAGCCCGGCCCTGAGCGCCGGTTCCGTGATGCAGGTGGGCGGTTGCCTGGACGTCGACCAGCTCGGCATCAGCCGGCCGCAGGGCCACAACGGCATCGTGCGCTGCGACATCGGCGCCGCCGAGGTGCCCGACGACGCCCTCTTCTTCGATTCGCTGGAAACCCTGTAGGCACCGCAGGCGCCGTCATGCCCCACGGTCGCCGGCGGACCGGCCGGGTAGGCGCCTCGAACGGGTAGCCCTCACGCCCGCGACCATCGGGATCGATGACGAAGCGCAACGGATCGTCGCCATCGATGCTTGCGCCCCGGTGCATCTCCCGGGCGACGATCCGGCCCGGCACGGCGTCGAGCATGCGCGCGAGCACGCAGAGGGCGTCCGGACCGCGCAGCAGGCGACCTTCGGCGCCCGCCATCGCTGCTTCACCCTCGACAGGATCGGCCTGACGCAGCTAACCCAGGGCCAGGCCCAAGGAGAGACGCGATGGCGCGCGTCCGTCGCAGGCATCGGTTGCCAGGTGGCGCAGGCGCCGGGGCCCGGTAACCACCGGATCGACCCTCGACCGGGTCGCACCGGCATCGACCATCGCCGGGACGAGCAGGGTCAGCACCAGGGTTGGCCAACTGGCGGCTGGGCGCATCCGATGCTTGCGGCCGGCATCGTCGGTTTCGGTGCCGACCCGGGCCGGCGGCGCAGCCCTGGGTCCGCCGCGCATCCGCTACCACCCGGCCTGGATCGGGTACCCGCGCTGCGTCCACACGATTATCCCTTCGTCGATGATCGCGGTGTTCGGGACATCGTTCGCCCGCAGCGCGTCAACCACCCGGCCGGAAGCGGCGTGCGGGCAGGCGCAATAGACGATGATCCAGGTGCCGTCGCCAGGAAGGTCGGCGATGATGCGTTCGGGCTCGGTGTAGTAGGGCATGGGCACCGCGCCGGGAATGTGGGCGCGCTGCCAGTCCGACATCGCACGGGCGTCGAGAAGGACCATCCGCCGCCCTTCCCGCAGCGCCCGCTCGACCGCTTCGGCCGCTACGAACCGGCCCTCCCGAAGCGCGAAGTCCGGATTCTCGCCGGTGGGGTTGAGCACGTACGCGTCGGGTTCCGGCGGCGCACGCAGGGCGACATTGGGCGCATCCCAGCCCGGGGCCCGGCTGCGCAGGAAGGCGGTGAGCGCGTTGATCTGCATTTCGTCCAGGCTGTCGCGGTAGCCGGTCATGGGCGTCCCGTCGCGGCCCTCGGCGATGGCATGGCGGATGAAGGCGTCGGACGCCGAGGCCAGGAACATCGGATGGGCCAGGGCGGGCGCCTCCTTGCCCTCGCCGCGGTCGCCGTGGCAGCTCGCGCAATGGCTTGCATACAGCGCTGCGCCGGCGGCGATGTCGCCCTTGACGGGTTCCCGGGGAAGCGCCAGGAGTTCGTCGACGCCGCTCTGTTCGACCAGCCATCGGGCGAGCTTGAAGATTGTCGCCGGGTCCATGGGTCCGCCGAACGCCTGGCCATAGGCCGCCATGGCGGTGCCGGGACGCCCGTAGTGCGTGGCTGCGTACAGATACCCCGGTCCGCCGCTGGCGATCAGCGCGTGCGAGCGCAGCGAGGGCGCGTTGTCGGCTGCATAGCCCTGACGGTCGTCGCCGTGGCACAGGGCGCAGTAGCGCTGGTAGTCCGCCGCGGCCGTTGCCCGCTCCTCGGCGTCCAGCGGCTCCGGCAGGGAGGCTGAAGCCCGCCCGCTGGTGAGCGCGAGCGCGGCAAGGCCCAGTGAAACGATCCAGGCGAGTGGGGGGAACGTGTTCACGGGCTGTTTCCTCCATCTTCCGTCATCGGCAGGTGCCGCACGCTGGGTCGGGCCTGGCTGTGGTGCAGGCGTTCCGTGGCCGGGCGCGCGTCCGCCATTCTCTCGAATCCGATCCGGCCGCGGATGGGCAGGTTGCGCCTGCGCCGAGCGGCCATCCATGCACGCCGCCAGCAGGCTGTTCCTCAACAGTCTGCCACTCGCGCCTGCGTCGCAGGCGGTTCGGGCCGGCCGCGACACGATCAGTGCCGCCGGGTTTCGCCGACGGCACGGAATTCGCTGTCCTGGCCCCATTGCGGCCACATGTGGCCGTCGGCAAGCGCGCGGATCACACGGTGATGCAGTTCGACATCCTGCAGCAGCGCCCCGAAAGCCCAGTCGTCGCTGAAGGTGTCGTCGGGCGTGTGATAGCGCGCGGCCAGGGCATCGCGCGCTTGCGCTGCCGTGGTCGGATCGCCTTCCAGGGGCTGGTCGCCGGGACCCATGAACAGGCCCGGGACGCCGACCTGGGCGAAGGCGAACTGGTCGGACCGGTAGAACAGGCCGGCGGCCAGGCGCGGGTTCGGCGCCACGGTCCGGCCCAGGGCCTGCGCCTGTTCGCGCACGATATCGTCCAGCTCGGATTGCCCGTAGCCGATGATGAACACGTTGCCGGTGGCGGCGATCGGCAGCAGCCCGTCGATATTGACGTTGGCGACCGTCTGCCGCAGCGGCAGCACGGGGTTGGCGGCGTAGTGGCGCGAGCCCAGCAGCCCGGACTCCTCCAGCGTCACGGCCAGGAACAGCACGGAGCGGGCGGCGCCGCCCTCGGCATGGAGTGCGCCGGCGATCTCGATCATGACTGCCAGGCCGCTGGCGTTGTCGATTGCGCCGTTGTAGATGTCGGTGCCGCCATCGGCGCGCTGCGCGGTGCCCAGGTGGTCCCAGTGGCCGGTCACCACCACCCACTCGTCCGGTCGGCTGTTGCCTGGCAGCGCCGCCAGGACATTGTCCGAGCGGCCGCGTTCGATCGCGCTGTTCACGGTGGCGTCGAGCTTCAGGTCGCCCAGGGGAACGGCCCGGAACCCCGGCGCATGCGCGGCCGCCTTGAGCGTGTCGAAATCCTGGCCGGCGCGGGCGAACAGGTCGCGCGCGGCCGCGGTCGTGAGCCAGCCCACCACCGGCACCGAAGGGAGACCGCCGGCATCGCCGTGATCCAGGACGAACTGGGCCCGGGCGCCGAAGCTGGTCTCCACGACGTTCCAGCCATAGCTGGCGGCCTCGTCCTCGTGCACGATCAGGCAGGCCGCCGCGCCACGGCGGGCGCACTCCTCGTACTTGTAGGTCCAGCGGCCGTAGTAGGTCATCTCGGTGCCCTTGAAGCGGTCGGTCCGGCCGCTGCCAAAGCCGGGGTCGTTGACCAGGACGACGACCGCCTTGTCGGTGGCATCCCAGCCGGCGTAGTCGTCCCACTGCTGCTCGGGGGCGGTGACGCCGTAGCCGGCGAATACCAGGGCGGCATCGGTGATCGACACCGTTTCCAGGCCGGTGCGCGAACCGACCACGAAGTCGGCCGGAACCGCCGGCGCAAGACTGCCATCGGCGCCATGGATGCGCAGCGTCGGCGCGCCGGCCGGGGTGATCTGCACATAAGGCACCGATTGCGTCCAGGACTCGCCGTTGCCGGCTACCAGGCCGATGTCCTTGAAGGCCTGGGTGAGGTAGCCGACGGTGCGGGCTTCGCCCTCGCTGCCAGGCTGGCGACCGCCGAAATCGTCACTGGCCAGGATGCGGATGTGCCGGGCCAGTTCGTCGCGGGTGAAACCGGAGGGCGTCGGGGAATCGGCAGCAGGCATCGGCGGGGCCGGTGCGGCGACGACATCCGCCGTTGGCGCTACGACCTGCTGCGAGGCGGGCGGGCCGCATGCGACCAGCAGCCAGGGCAGCAGGGCAAGCGACAAGGCGGTGGGCTTGTGGGCTGACATCGACTTGCTCCGGTCGGGTGGTGGTGGTCTTCGGCGGCGGGAGAGGCGGTCGGTGCCCGGGCTCAGGCGGCGTCGCGCTGCTGGCGGCGCCAGGGCGGGAACGGGTCGGCATAGGCCTGCCAGGCGACTGGACCCTCGGCGAGTTCGGCGTCGTCGAGCAGGCAGGCGTCCAGGCGCGCGCGCATCGCAGCCTCGTCCAGGCCGAGGCCGATCACCGCCAGTTCCTGGCGCCGGTCCCCCCACAGGGGGTTCCAGTGGCGGCTGAGCGCGGCGTGCTCGTCCGGGTCGGAAAGGTCCTGGGCCAGGGGAATCGGCGCGGTCCACTGGGCCGCCCGGGCCAGTCGCCAGCCATCGGCGCTGTAGGGCGGGCGTGGGAACGGCGAAGCGGGTTGCAAGGGCGCGCCGACCAGGTCTGCATCGACGCGATGCCGAGCGGCGAACCAGAAGCCGGCCGCCTGGTGCAGCACCGAACCGCCGACGGTCGACAGTTCGCCGACCCAGTCCATGCGCGAGGCCAGCCAGAAAAAGCCCTTGCTGCGGATGACGCCGTCCAGGCCGCCATCGAGCAGTGCATGGAAGCGCTGCGGATGGAACGGTCGGCGCGCCCGATACGCGAAGCTGGCGATGCCGTAGGTTTCGGTTTCCGGCGTGTGTTCGCCGCGCAACTCCTTCATCCAGCCCGGCGCCAGCTGGGCGGCGATGAAATCGAACCGGCCGGTGTCCACGATCTCTTCCAGCGGCAACACACCGTGCGTGGCCTCGACGATCCGGGCGTCGCGGTTGAGGCCACGCAGGACGGCACGGATCTGGGTCAGTGCCGCAGGGCTGGTCCGGTCGATCTTGCTGAGCACGATCACGTCGGCGAACTCGACCTGATCGGCAAGCAGGTTCACCAGGCCGCGCTCATCGTCCGGCCCCGACGCCTGGCCGCGGTCGCGCAGCCGCTCGGCCGAGCAGAAGTCCCGGACGAAGGTCTCGGCGTCGACCACGGTCACCATGGTGTCCAGGCGGGCGACGTCGGACAACGCGAATCCGTCCTCGTCGCGGACCGAAAAGGTGGCAGCCACCGGCATCGGTTCGGAGATGCCGGTGGACTCGATCAGCAGGTAGTCGAAGCGCTGCTCCTCGGCCAGCCGCCGTACTTCCCGTCGCAGGTCTTCGCGCAGCGTGCAGCAGATGCAGCCGTTGCTGAACTCGACCAGTTGTTCTTCCGTGCGCGACAGCTCGGCGCCGCCCTCGCGCACCAGGGCGGTATCGACGTTGATCTCGCTCATGTCGTTGACGATCACCGCCACCCGCTTGCCTTCGCGGTTGCGCAGCACATGGTTGAGCAGCGTGGTCTTGCCGGCGCCTAGGAAGCCGGAGAGCACGGTGACGGGCAGGCGGTTGTCGGTACGCGAAGGGTTCATGGGGGCAGTGGACGGGGCGCGGAAGGGGATGGGCACGGCAGGCGTGGGCGCCTGGGGCTGACGTGCGATGGGTATGTTATATCGTAACGTCCAGGTGACTGACCAGAGACGGCCTCCGAGTGCTTTGGCAGGCACCCGGCAGCCCAGGTCATGCGACTCACTGCAGCGGGGAAATGGTGTCAGGGGGAAATGGTGTCAGGGACATTTCGCGCGTCGGGTAGTCCGCGATCGCTTTCGTCCGAGCCGTTCGTTCTGCACGGCTGTGTTCGGTCAACGGGCGATCAACCGGGGAAATTGTCCCTGACACCTTTTTTCGGACACCTTTTCCGGACACCTCTTCCGACGGCCGGTAACTCGCCTTGGGCGAAATGGTGTCGGCGAAATGGTGTCAGGGACATTTCGCGCATCGGGTAGTCCGCGAGCGCTTTCGTCCGAGCCGTTCGTTCTGCACGGCTGTGTTCGGTCAACGGGCGATCAACCGGAGAAATGGTCCCTGACACCCTGTCCGCCTTTTCCGACGGCGGTTACTCGCCGTACGACACCAATGCCGGAAGCGGGCCAGGGCGAACAGGACGGCCGCCGGGAGACAGGCCGCGCGTCCTGGGCCTGCAACGGGTGCCCGGATCGCCCGGGCCTGCCTTTCCGCTACGCGGAACGGGCCCGCGGCCCTGAACGGCGAAAGCCGGGGGTCAGCTTCTTCTTCAGACGATGACGCCCAAGTGCTCTCTGACCCTAGTTTCCAGACACGGGCTTTCGGCTATCCTTCACGCCCTTTTCACCCCGCCCTGTCCGGTCCGGACAGGGCCCCTTGCCCCGCCGGAGATCCCACGTGAAGTTCATCCTCTTCCTGCTCGTCGTCGCGGCTGCCTGGTTCGGCTGGCAGAAGTACGAGGAAAAGCGCCTTGAGGCCGCCAGCCCCGCGCAGATCAACGCGCCGGTGTATGCCGAGGTGCGCCTGAACGCCCAGATCGAGTCGCGCGAGATCGAGCAGGTCTGGTTCGTGGCGACCGCCAACGAGACCGAGTGCGAGCGGGCCAACAGCACCCTGCTGGGCAAGGTGCTCGCGGAGATCGGACCGCGGGCGCGGATCACCACCTCGACCTGCAAGCGCGAGCTGGAGCCGCGCTACCAGCGCTTCTTCCGCAACGAACCCAGCCACGTCACCTACCTCAGCATGGGCCGGGGCGATCCCGCCGAGCGCGAGATGCGAATGATCACCTGGGGCGTCACCGCCGAGGAGAGCGCCCGGATCTGCGAGGTCGTGCTGCGCAAGCCCAGGACCTGGAAGGGTCCCGTGCAGTGCGTGCCGGCGCGCGCGAGCTGAGGATCGGTGCTGTGGCCAGGTCTGCCGGGTAGCGAGGCCATCGAGCCGGCGGTCGCTCCGCCCAGCTTGAACGCTGGCGCATCGCAGGGGAAATGGTGTCAGGGGCATTTCGCGCGTCGGGTAGTCCGCGATCGCTGTCGTCCAAGCAGTCCCGCACCGCTGTGTTCCATCAGCTGGCGACCAACTCGAGAAAATGTCCCTGACACCTTTTTGCACCCCTTTCCCGACCCCTTTCGATTTCCAAGGCAAGGCGTGAGGTTTGTGCAACACGCGGGCTATAGTCCACACTCCAACGGAGGAGTGAGGTTCTCGCCATGGTCCGTACCGCCGCTTGTCTGCTGCTGGCCCTGTGCGGGCTGGCCCATGCCCAGACCGTGCATCTCAATGACACCGGGCAGACGCGCTGCTACGCACTGGACCAGTCGGTCATCCCCTGCAGTGCGGCCAACGTGGGGGACAGCGGCATCCTGCCGCATCAGGACGCGCGCTACGGGCGCGATGCGGCGCAGCTGCTCGGTCAGCTGCCCAAGCTCGGCAGCGGTGCGGCGGGCTTCGACTTTTCCTGTGTGCTGTGGGACGGCACGGTCATCGATGGCCCCGACTGTCATCTCGGCCTTGTCGCCAACCTCGGCAACAGCCCCAGCGCTGACCCTGCCACCGACTGGGCCTGCACCCTCGACAACGTCACCGGCCTGGTGTGGAGCCTGCGCACACCCGAGTGGGTGGACTGGCACGTTGCCACCTCCGCCAGCTACGCAGCGCCGGGCCACAATGCCGCGTCCCGCTGCGGGCTCAGTACCGGCTGGCGCGCTCCGTCCCGGCGGGAAGTGCTGGGCTTGCTCGACTTTGATCGTGCATCGGGCTTGGCCATCGATATCGCGCGCTTCCCGGGGATGCAGGGTACGACCGACTGCTGGGGAGCCGAGCCTGCGGTAGTGCCTCCGGAGGTTCCGGAAACCGAGGCCTATTCGGTCTCGCTCGGGAATGGCGTTGTTTCTCGCCGCGACAAAGAGGGGTGGTTTGGTATTCACGGTTGCCTCGTCCACGGCGCCATGACGCCGACCTCACCCAGTTTCACCATCCATCCAGACGGGACCGCGACCGACAACGCCACCGGGCTGATGTGGGATCGCTGCCTTGTCAGCCCGCCCGGGTCGCCGGGACCGGGCCTGTGCGACTTCGTGCCGCTGACTAGCCAAAGTGAGCTCCCAACAAGTGTGGTGCCCCTGCTGCAGGCTGTGAGCGCCCTCAACGCAGCCAAGCACCGCGGCTACAACGACTGGCGGATTCCGAACATCAAGGAACTGGATTCCGTGCTGGACCTCACTTTGCCCACCAATCCGAATGTTAATTTTCCGGGCCAAGTCATGAACACCACCGTGTTTCCCAACTTGGGTGGTTTTCTTCATGCGCGTTACGACATGATTTCTGCAACCCAGACCACCCAAGCCGTCGGTGGCACAAGTTTCTTCCGAGTGGAACCGCAAGCTGGCGGCGTGGTCCGCGTCGGCCTTGGAGGACCCTTTGCGACGGGGTTTACCGTGGCTCTCCGACTGGTCCGCGGCGGCCATCCGCCGGCCGGCGTTGATCGTCTCAATCCCGGCGACAGGCTGTTCGCCAACGGTTTCGAGTAGCGGCGTTCGGGCCGGATCGGGCAGCTTTGCGCTGCTTCAGGGCGCAGGAACCGACGGAGCATCGACAAGCTGAAGGATGCCGAGCGTGAGATGGACGGCCGGGGGCTGGCATGGTCGGCTGCCGCTGCGGGCCAGCCTGGACAGTTCATCGGAAAGGGTGTCAGAGACATTCTCCCGCATCGGGTCGTCCGCGATCGCTGTCGAATGCGCCGTTCTGCACGGCTGCGTTCCCTCAACGGGTGATCAACTCGAGCATTTGTCCCTGACACGATTGGCTCGATGGAGAAAATGTCCCTGCAGGGTAGCGTGCGCATCGGGGCGTCGCTCGGGGCCGATCCGGTCCGCAGGGCTGCACCCGTGGCCATCCCCGCCGCCGGGGAATTCCGCTGCGATGGCCGCACCCACTGTTCCCAGATGCGGTCTTGCGCGGAGGCGACCTACTTCCTGCGCAACTGCCTGGGGACGCAGATGGATGGCGACGGCGACGGGGTTCCGTGCGAGCGGCAGTGGTGCGGTTGAGCTGCTGAAGCCCGCAGCGCGCGGCGGGCCGACCGGCGGGGCGGGGACTCCGGCCCCTGCCACTCGACAATCCTCACGATGGGCAGAGCGATTCCGCAGCGAATGCCCGTCAGTGCCCCAGGCCGACACCCGCCGGCTTGACCAGCATCCACACTGCCATCCCGATCATCATCAGGTTCTCGGTGAGGGACACGAAGCCCAGGGGCACCTTGCTGTCGCCGCCGACGCAGGCGCACTTCAGTTCGCGGCGGTCGATGTAGACCGCCTTGAACACCGACACCGCGCCCACCGTGCCGATCAGCAGGGCGATGGGAATGGACAGCCACATCAGGGCGCCGGCGGCCATCAGCACGCCGGCGGTGGCCTCGCCGAAGGGGTAGAGATAGGCGTAGCGCACCCAGCGCTGCGCGAGCAGGTCGTAGCCCAGGAACATGGTGGCGAAGGCTTCGATGTCGCGCAGCTTCTGCAGGGCCAGCAGGCACATGGCCAGGGCGATGAACCACTCGGCCGCGGCGACGGTGGCGACCGTGCCGTAGGCGGCCCAGCTCAGTGCCGCGGCCAGCGACGCGGCCATCGCGAACAGGGCGATGACGGGGGCGTAGGTGGCCCCGTCCTTGTCGGGCGGCGGCTTGCCCAGGAAGCGCAGGGTGTCGTCGTGGCCGCCGATGCGCCGGCCGTTGATGAACACCTGGGGTGTGGTGTCGACGCCGTGCCGTGCCTTGAAAGCGTCGGTCTGTTCGCGGGATTCCAGGTGACGGTCGTCGACCTCGTAGCCGGCGCGCTTGAGGGCGTCGACCACCTTCAGGCCCCAAGGGCAGGTGTGCTCCGGGGTGACCATGCGGTAGACGGTGGCGTGCCTGGGGGTGGCTTCGGGCATGGTGGTGCCTCGCTGTATTGCGGGATCCTTCGGGGCCACTGTGCGCCGGCAGGGCGGCTCGGGCAACGGCCTGCACGGGATGAGGATTTCCGGCCAGCCCTGGCCCTCTCCCCCGCCCCTCCCCCGCAGGCGGGGGAGGGGAGAAGTGCGGTGTCCCGGCACGATTGAGGCCGTCGTTCCGGCATCTCCTTGGCTCGATCTGTGGCTGAGGAAAATCCGAGATGGGACTCGGGACTCGGGACTCGGGAATCGGGAATCGGGAATCGGGAATCGGGAATCGGGAATCGGGAATCGGGAATCGGGAATCGGGACCAGGGGCCAGGGACCAGGGACCAGGGACCAGGGACCAGGGGCCAGGGACCAGGGACTTGGGCCTTGGACTCGAGATCGAGGCTTGGGAGACGGAAGTCGGTAGCGAAGCGGGAATCGGAGCGGGATCAGCTCCCCTCTCCCGCGGCGCGGGAGAGGGGCTGGGGGAGAGGGCCGGCGCTACGCAGCGGTATGCCTGGCGGGCCTCGGTCCATGTCCGGTGCAGCGCCGACACTGCGCAGCAGAAACGCCTGTAAGTCCGGCTACCGCTCAGGGCAGGTCGACCTCGGCCTTCTTGTCGCGGTAGGCCGCCTTGGGATCGACGCCGAGCAGCAGCTTGACGCCGGCCAGCAGGCTGGAGTCGTTCTCCCAGATGTGCGCGTGGTCGGGCGCGAAGCGCAGCAGGCGCAGCTTGGGGTCGGTCTTGCCGCCTTCGTACCAGGTGGCGACGAAGCGGTTCCACAGGCGATCGACCATCACCGGATCGGTGTCGACCTTGAGGCTGCCCTCGATGCAGGCGAACAGGTCGTGGCCCTTGCCGGTGAAGCACATCCGCGCGGACGCGGGGAACTGGCCGAGCTGCTGCACCAGGGTGGTGTCGGCGGCGGTGAAGATCCACAGCGTGCGGTCGTCGCCGTCGCGCAGGGCGGTCATCGGGCGCATCGGGTCGTCGCCTTCGACGAGGCCGAGCATCACCGTGCGGTCGCTGTCGATGCCCTTCCAGAGGGCGGCTTCGAGTTCCTGGGGGGTCGGCATCGCGGGTCTCCGTGCTGGGCTCGATGGGAACCTCAGGCTTCGCAATGGCCGTGCCATCGGTCAGGCACCGCGGCCGCGACGCCCGCAGGCCGGCCGCATCAAGCCCTGCCAGCCTGATGCGGCGATGGGGCGGCGCGCAGGCGCAGGCGCGGCCGCCTGCGCGATGCACGGCGGCGCGTGCAGGCTGCGCGATCCGCCCTGCCGGCCGGGGCAGCGGCACAGGACATCGCCAGGATCGTCTCCGGACCGACAGCAGGTCGTGGGCGGGGTGTAGCCACCGGTTGCCGGAGATCGCCGGAACCGCCCGCAGCCTTGCACCGCACAACACCACTTCGTGAATTCCGTGTGAGAATCGGTCGCGTCGTGGTGTCCCCCCGGACGCCCGTGACGGGAGAAGCGCATGCCGCCATCCGCCACCGCCGACGGCGCCGGCCGCCGCCGTGAACTGGGCGCCTTCCTTTTCCTGACCGTGGTGCTGTTCCCGGTGCTGGCCGTGCTGCTGGTGTCGGCCTTCGGCTTCGCGGTGTGGACCTGGCAGATGATCTTCGGTCCGCCCGGGGTGTGAGGCGATGACGGCGGACTCTGCAGCCCTTGCCTCGCGACGCGCCTTCCTGAAAGGCCGACGCCCAGCGCCGATGCTGCCCAGGCCGCCGGGTTCGGTGGCGCCGGGCGAGTTCGAAGCGCTGTGCACGCGCTGCGGCGACTGCCTGGGCGCCTGTCCCGACGGCCTGCTGGCCGCCGGCGAAGGCGGCTTCCCGGTCTATGAGGCGAGGCGCGGCGAGTGCAGCTTCTGCGGCGACTGCGCGCGCGCCTGCAGCACCGGCGCGCTGCTGCCAATACACATCGCCGACTGGCCCTGGCGGGCGCGCGTCGATGCCACCTGCCTGTCGGCGGCCGGGGTTGTGTGCCTGGCCTGCCGGGATGCCTGCGCGCCGGCGGCGATCCGCTTTCCGCCCGGCGCCGGCCTGGGCGCGCCGGCCATCGATACCGTGCGCTGCACCGGCTGCGGCGCCTGCGTGGCGGCCTGTCCGGCGGGCGCCCTGGCCCTGCGCCAGCCCGCGGCGGGCGCCGCGCCATGACCGCCATGCTGCACATCGCCAGCCTGCTGGTACAGCACCAGCCCGACGCGGCGCAGGCCCTGGACGGCCTGCTGGATTCCCTGCCCGGCGCCGAGCTGGCGCTGCGCGAAGGCAGCCGCAGCGTGGTGCTGTGCGAGGGGCCGGACGAGGCCGGTCTGCTGGCCTCGATGGACGCCCTGGCCGCGCTGCCCGGCGTGGTCGGGGTCAGCCTGGTCCACCACCACGCCGAGCCGCTGCACGAGATGCTCAAGGAGATCGACCATGACCACGCGCCGTGACTTCATCCGCCAGTCGGCGGTCGCCAGCGCCGCGGCGGCGGCCGGCCTGCCGGTGACCGCCGCGGCGCAGAACTTACTGCTGGAACGCCCGGCCACCGAGATGAAATGGGCCAAGGCGGCCTGCCGTTTCTGCGGCACCGGTTGCGGCATCAATGTCGCGGTCAAGGACGGCCGGGTGGTGGCCACCCACGGCGACATCCACAACGAGGTCAACCGCGGCCTGAACTGCGTCAAGGGCTATTTCCTGTCCAAGATCATGTACGGCAGCGACCGCCTGACGCGGCCGCTGCTGCGCAAGCGCGACGGCGTCTACGCCAAGGACGGCGAGTTCGAGCCGGTGTCCTGGGACGAGGCCTTCGAGGTGATGGCCGGCCAGTTCAAGCGCGTGCTGCGCGAGAAGGGCCCGGGCGCGGTCGGCATGTTCGGCTCCGGGCAATGGACGATCTGGGAGGGCTACGCCGCCAACAAGCTGTTCAAGGCCGGCTTCCGCAGCAACAACATCGACCCCAACGCGCGGCACTGCATGGCCTCGGCGGTGATGGGCTTCATGCGCACCTTCGGCATGGACGAGCCGATGGGCGTCTACGACGACATCGAGCACGCCGACGCCTTCGTGCTGTGGGGCTCGAACATGGCTGAGATGCACCCGATCCTGTGGACGCGGATCGCCGACCGCCGGCTCTCGCATCCGCACGTCAAGGTGGCGGTGATGTCGACCTTCGAGCACCGCAGCTTCGACCTGGCCGACATCCCGATCATCTTCAAGCCGCAGACCGACCTGGTCATCCTCAACTACATCGCCAACCACATCATCCAGAGCGGTCGGGTGAACCGCGACTTCGTCGATCGCCACACCCGCTTCATGCGCGGCAAGACCGACATCGGCTACGGCCTGCGCCCGGAACACCCGCTGCAGCAGGCCGCCGCCAACGCCGACGACCCGGGCGGTGGCGAGGCCATCGACTTCGACGCCTTCGCGGCCTTCGTGCGCCCCTACACGCTGGCGCACACGGTGGAGATGACCGGCGTCGACCGCGGCTGGCTGGAGAAGCTGGCCGAGTTGTACGCCGATCCGGCGGTCAAGGTGACCAGCTTCTGGACCATGGGCTTCAACCAGCACACCCGCGGCGTGTGGGCCAACAACATGGTCTACAACATCCACCTGCTGACCGGGAAGATCGCCACCCCGGGCAACAGCCCGTTCTCGCTGACCGGCCAGCCCTCGGCCTGCGGCACCGCGCGCGAGGTCGGCACCTTCTCGCACCGCCTGCCTGCCGACATGCTGGTCGCCAATCCCGAGCACCGGGCCAAGGCCGAGGAGATCTGGAAGCTGCCGCCCGGCACCATCCAGGCGCAGCCGGGCTTCCACGCGGTCGACCAGAACCGCGCGCTGCACGACGGCCGGCTCAACGCCTACTGGGTGCAGGTCAACAACAACATGCAGGCGGCCGCAAACATCAACGGCGAGGGCCTGCCCGGCTACCGCAACCCGGACAACTTCATCGTCGTCTCCGACGCCTACCCGACCGTCACCGCCCAGGCCGCCGACCTGATCCTGCCGGCGGCGATGTGGGTGGAGAAGGAGGGCGCCTACGGCAACGCCGAGCGGCGCACGCAGTTCTGGCACCAGATGGTGCGCGCGCCCGGCGAGGCGCGCTCGGACCTGTGGCAGCTCATGGAGTTCGCCAAGCGCTTCACCACCGAGGAATGCTGGGGCGAGGAACTGCTGGCGGCCAACCCCGAATACCGCGGCAAGACCCTGTTCGAGGTGCTGTTCGCCAACGGCCAGGTCGACGCCCACCCGGTCGACCAGATCGAGGACGGCTACGACAACGACGAGTCGGCGGCGTTCGGCTTCTACGTGCAGAAGGGCCTGTTCAACGAGTACGCGCGCTTCGGCCGCGGCAAGGGCAAGGACTTCGCGGACTTCGACACCTACCACCAGGTGCGTGGCCTGCGCTGGCCGGTGGTCGACGGCCGCGAGACGCTGTGGCGCTACCGCGAGGGCAGCGATCCCTACGTGCCGGCCGGCGAGGGCTTCCGCTTCTATGGCCAGCCCGACGGCCGCGCGGTGATCTGGGCCTTGCCCTACGAGCCGCCGCACGAATCGCCGAACGAGGAGTTCGACCTGTGGCTGGTCACCGGGCGGGTGCTGGAGCACTGGCACTCGGGCTCGATGACCATGCGCGTGCCCGAGCTGTACCGCAGCTTCCCGCAGGCGCCGGTGTTCATGCATCCGGACGACGCCAGCGATCGCGGCCTGCGTCGCGGCCAGGTCGCGCGCCTGCAGTCGCCGCGCGGCGAGATCGTCGCCCGGGTCGAGACCCGGGGCCGCAACCGGCCGCCGCGCGGCATGGTGTTCGTGCCCTGGTTCGACGCCGGCGTGCTGGTCAACAAGCTGCTGCTCGATGCCAACGATCCGATCTCCCGGCAGACCGACTTCAAGAAGTGCGCCTGCCGGATCGTCGCCGCCGAGGGGAGGGCCTGACATGCGCGCACTGCTCCGCCTCGCCGTCCTGCTCGCGCTGCTGCTGGGCGCCTTCGTCCTGCCTGCCCAGGACCCCGAGTCCAGCGCGCCGGCGCCGGCGCCCACCGAGTACCGGTCGCTGGATGCCCTGCGCCGCGGCGCACCGCTGCAGGTCGAGCCGCCGGCGCCGCCGATGGCGCGGGTGGAGAACCGCGACCTGCGTCGGCAGCGCGGCTGGCCCGAGCAGCCGCCGACCATCCCGCACGCCATCGACGGCTACCAGGTGACCACCCACGTCAACCGCTGCATGGTCTGCCATTCGCGTGCCGGCGCCGAGCAGTTCCAGGCGCCGATGGTCAGCGTCACCCACTTCATGGACCGCGATGGCCAGGTGCTGGCCCAGGTCTCGCCGCGGCGCTACTTCTGCAACCAGTGCCATGTCGTGCAGACCGATGCGCCGGCCCTGGTCGGCAACGAGTTCCTGGACGTCGACGCGGTGATCAGCCGCCAGCGGGAGCGCTGAGATGGCAGGTGGATTGCGTCGGCGCGTGCGGTCGCTGTGGACCACGCTGCGTTCGCCCAGCGTGCATTTCAGCCTGGGCTTCCTGACCCTGGGCGGCTTCATCGCCGGCATCATCTTCTGGGGCGGCTTCAATACCGCCCTGGAGGCGACCAACACCGAGCGCTTCTGCGTGTCCTGCCACGAGATGTACGACAACGTCTTCGAGGAGCTCAAGCCGACCATCCACTACACCAACCGCTCCGGTGTGCGCGCCACCTGCCCGGACTGCCATGTGCCGCACGACTGGACCGACAAGATCGCCCGCAAGATGCAGGCGTCCAAGGAAGTCTGGGGCAAGATCTTCGGCACCATCAGCACCCGTGAGCGCTTCCTGGATCAGCGCCTGCGCCTGGCCCAGCACGAATGGGCGCGGCTGAAGGCCAACGATTCGCTGGAATGCCGCAACTGCCACAACTACGACTACATGGACTTCACCCGGCAGAGCCCGCGTGCCGGGGCCATTCACGAGCGCTGGCTGGGCAGCGGCGAACGCACCTGCATCGACTGCCACAAGGGCATCGCCCACGGCCTGCCGGACATGGCGGGCGTGCCGCAGGGCTGACCGCCCCGGACAGCGCGCGCCCGGGCAGGGCGCGATGAGGATCATGGCCAGCCCCGGCCCTCTCCCCCGGCCCCTCCCCCGCAGGCGGGGGAGGGGAGAAGTGCGGTGCCGCGGCAGGGAGAATGTTCGGTGCTCCGGATGTTGGGACGTGCGGTGCCGCGGGTGCCCGGAAGTGCGGTGCCGCGGGTGTCGGGGAGCGGGGTGAAGGATTCGGGCAGGCGCGCGTCGGCCGGTTCCGGAGGGTTTGCGCGCTGCATGCGGCAGCCCTACCCGGGAAACTTCTTGGAATCCGTGGCTTGGCGACGCGTTTTTGGGGCTGCAAAGCGCCCTGACGGTCGACAGGCCGCCCCGGTTCCGGGGAACAAGCGGGCAGCGCAGCGAGCTGCAGAGGTCTCTCCCCCGGCCCCTCCCCCGCACGCGGGGGAGGGGAGAAGTGCGGGTGCCGCGGCCCGTTCGGGAAGTGGGGTTGGTGGATCGGCGCGTGATCAGCTCCCCTCTCCCCCGGGGAGAGGGGCTGGGGGAGAGGGTCGGGGCTGGCCATGATCTGCATCGTTGTCGGCGCGTCGGTGCGCGCTTGCCAAGGTGGTGCTTGCGGGGCAACCCATCGGTGCCGTCGGCTGGCTGCATGCTGGCCGGGGCGGCCCTGGCGGCTGCTCGGTGCCGGGACTGGCTGAGCAGGGCGGCGGCGACGGTGAATGACAGGAAGGGATCAGTCGCGGACCTCGAGGTGGCCGTGTTCGCCCGGGTCAGTGGGGCCCTCGCCGGTGATGGCCTGCATCAGGCGCAGGGCCTGGCCGGTCATGCCGGTGGTCGGGCGCCAGTACTCGGCCGACTCGACCTCGACGCACAGGACGCGCAGGTCGGGATCGTCCGGGCCGCCGGGGAAGAACGCCCGGGCCTGCGGGAACCACAGCTCGGCGGCGCGCTCACGGTCGTGGATGACCCGTGCGCGACCGGTGACCGACACGTAGGTGTTCGCGCCAGGGTCGGCATAGGCCAGGTTGACCCGAGGCTGGCGTTCGATGTCGTCGATCTTGCCGCTGGCGGCGCTGGTGAGGAACCACAGCCGGTCATCGCCATCGGCCTTCAGGGTGGCCAGGGGCCTGCTGACCAGGCTGCCGTCGGGAGCGACCGACACCAGCATGGCGATGTCGATCTCGGCGATCAGCGCGCCCAGCAGGTCGATGTCGGCGTGGTGCTCGGATGGCATGTTCATGGGGCTCTCCTTGCGGTGGCTGCGCGGTGCGCGCGCGGGTTGCATGGCGTCCATGCGGGGATTTCGGAGGCGACGGGCGTGGATTGCACGGGTCCGCGCCGGTGCCCGGGCTCAGGCCAGGTCGGTCCACTCCAGGGCGGCGCCCTGCTGCCGGGTCAGCGTCTCGATCGCCACCCGGAGGTCCTGGGCGGCGTCCTCGTCGGCCAGTTCGATCTCCAGGTCGGCGGGCTCGCCGGTCGCGTTCTCGGCCAGGCCCGCGGAACTGGAATCCGGATCGTCCATGTGCGGCACCAGCCCGGCCATCACCGTGGCGCGTTCCACGCCCTCGATGTCGGCGACCAGTTCGGCGATGCGGTCGGCGAGGTCGGGGGCGCCGGTGATGCGGCAACGAAGGATCTGCATGCGGTCTCTCCTTGACGGGCGGCGCTCAGCCGGCGATGTGGCCGCCGCCGTTGATGTGGATGATCTGGCCGGTGATGTAGCTGGCATCGGCGCTGGCGAGGAACACGTACGCCGGCGCCACCTCGGACGGCTGGCCGGGCCGGCCCATCAAGGTGTCGGCGCCGAACCTGGCGACATGGTCGGCATCGAAGCTGGCCGGGATCAGCGGCGTCCAGATCGGTCCGGGCGCCACCGCGTTGACGCGGATGCCGCGTTCGGCCAGCGATTGCGCCAGCGAGAAGGTCAGCGCGTGGATGGCGCCCTTGGTCGCGGCGTAGTCGATCAGGGTCTTGTGCCCGCGGCTGCCGGTCACCGACCCGGTGTTGATGATGCAGGCGCCCTTGCCCAGGTGCGGCAGGGCGGCGCGCACCAGGTGGAAGCAGGCGTAGAGGTTGGTGCGCACGGTGCGCTCGACCTGCGCCGGCTCGAGCTGGGCCGGGTCGTCGACTTCGTGCTGCTCGGCGGCGTTGTTGACCAGGATGTCCAGGCCGCCCAGTTCGGCCACCGTGCGCGCCACGGCGGTATCGGCCTGGTCGCGCCGGCCGAGGTCACCGCGCACCAGCAAGCAGCGCCTTCCCTCGGCCTCCACTGCCTTGGCCGTCGAGCGGGCGTCCCCGTCCTCTTCCAGGTAGGCGATGGCGACGTCGGCGCCCTCGCGCGCGTAGTGCAGCGCGACCGCGCGGCCGATGCCGCTGTCGCCGCCGCTGATCAATGCGACCTTGCCCTGCAGCTTGCCGCTGCCGGCATAGTCGTCGCGGATCGATTCCGGCTTCGGGCGCATCGCGCTGCGCCGGCCGGGTTGGCGCTTCTGGGTCTGCGGCGGGTTGGGACGTTTCGATGTGCGGGCGCTCATCGTGGGCTCCTGCTGGGACCGTGTGCCCAAGGGCCCGGCAAGACCCGTGCCATCCGCGGTGCGCTCCCGATCGTCGGCCTGGCGTGCGCGCAGGTCAGTGCAGGCTGCGCGACGCCTCGCGGCCCATCGTGCACCTCGCAGGGCCGCTCAAGACGCCGGAGGCGAGGGCGGAACCCATCATCCCGGCGCGCGCCGCACGCTTCGGATCAACCGGAGCGCAGCAGGGTCGCGACCAGGGCAAGCAGCACCAGCACGGCGGTGCCGAGCAAGGCAGCACGGCGGGCGTGGCGGTGCATCACAGGAAGGCGTCTCCCGGATGGGTCGCATCCAGGCCAAGCGCTGCACGCAGGAACAACGTCGGCGTGGCGGGCCCGCGACAATGGGGCGGTATTGCGTCGACGGTCACCGCAGGGCCCTCATACCAGGTCGAACCGTTCGGCGTAGAGATTGCGCGCCGGCAGGCCCAGGCCGAGCAGCACCGGCCCTGCGGCGTCGGCCAGGGCCGGCGGACCGCAAATGAAGCCGGCCATTCGCGACAGGTCGGCGGGCAGGTGCCGTCGCAGCAGGTCGGCGTCGATGTGGCCGGTTTCGCCCTGCCAGCCCTCATGGCCTTCCTCCAGGACGTGCACCAGGGTCAGCGGCAACGCCGCGGCCAGGTCGTCCAGTTCCTCGCGGAACAGCACCTCGTCCCAGGCACCGTTGCCGTAGACCAGCAACAGCGGCTCGCGGCCGCCGCGCGCCCGTGCGGTGCGCAGCATGCTCATGATCGGCGTGATGCCGACGCCGCCGGCGATGAACACCGCGCCGCCCGGGCAGGCGCCGGGATGCCAGGTGAACACGCCGTAGGGTCCTTCCAGCCAGGCCGGCGTGCCCGGCTCGAGGTCGGCAAGCGCGTCGGTGAAGTCGCCCTGCGCCTTGATGGTGAATGCGATATTGCGTTGGCCGGCCGGCGAGGCCATCGAGAACGGATGCTGCTGCAGGCGCAGGGGCCGCTCGCCCAGGGTCAGCCAGGCGTACTGGCCGGGCGCGAAGCGCAGCCCGGCGTGTCCTTCGGGCGCCAATTCCAGGGTCGTGCAGCCGGCCCGCTCGGGTCGCACCGCGACCACCCGCCAGGGCCGCCGGCGCAGGCGCCAGGGGCGCAGCAGACGCGTTTCCAGCACCAGGGCGATGCTGGCCAGGGCCAGGATCGCGAGGCTCGCCTGCTTCCAGGCCGGGCCGGTGTAGTGGCCGGCCATCAACGCATGGCCGAGCCCACCGGCCACCACCGCCACCGCCAGCACGCCGTGCAGCAGCCGCCAATGCTCGTAGGACAGGCGCAGCGCCAGCCGCCACAGCGAGGACGTCACCAGCGCCAGCAACGCCAGCCCCAGGCCGGCCAGGGTGCTGGCACGCAGCAGGCCGGCGCGCGGATCCAGCCAGGCCAGGAAGGCGCGGTCGCCCGCGAACATCATCAGCGGGTGGCACAGCAGCAGCACCACGGCGGCGATGCCGACCACGCGATGGAATTGCAGCAGGTCGTCCTGGCCCAGGCCGGGCGCGAACCAGCGCTGCCGTCCGGAGATCGCCGCCTGGGCGATCAGCACGCCCAGGCCGAGCAGGCCGAGCATCCGGCCCAGCTCCTCGATCGCGCCGGCCGCGATCGGCCGCGGCGGCGCCAGCGCGATCGCCAGCGGCAGCGCCGCCAGCGCCAGCCAGGCCAGCCACCACATCGTTGCGCGCAACCAGCCCAGGTTCACGGCCGGCGCGCCTGTTCTGCGTCGCGGTCCAGCCAGCGCAGTCCCAGCACCGCCAGCCACAGGCCGCCGGCCAGATAGGGCAGGGCCGAGGGGATCCACATCACCAGGCCGGCGAGCTGCTGGTCGGCCAGCGCGTCGAGGCCCAGCATCGGGGCGCGCTCGACGTAGACCGGATACAGCGGCCGCGGCGCGAACACCAGCAGGGCGCCGAGCAGGCCCATCGCCATCATCACCGCGACGATCGACACCAGGCCGGGCCCGACGCTGACCTGGCGATCGCGGATGCCGTGCAGCAGCACCGACCAGTACCACAGCCCGGCCAGCAGGAAACTGCCATG
Organism: Lysobacterales bacterium; assembly: GCA_019634735.1. Classification (NCBI taxonomy): domain Bacteria; kingdom Pseudomonadati; phylum Pseudomonadota; class Gammaproteobacteria; order Lysobacterales; species Lysobacterales bacterium. The sequence goes on from JAHCAT010000003.1 coordinate 126,290, forward strand.
CATGGCCCAGTGCAGGCCCTCATGGGCCAGCGCCGCCGCGGTGGCGGCGGGCAGGTGCCAGGCCAGCATCACCGCGCAATGCGCAGCCGTCGCCAGGGCAAGGTGCAGGTGCAGGTGGCGCACGGCGGGCGCGCTGGCGCGATGCAGGCGACCGGGCCAGGGGCCGGGCAGGGCCTGGGCCCAGATCGCCAGCGGCCGGCCCAGCAACAGCAGCGGTGGCGCCAGCGCCAGCAGCAGCATGTGCTGGCCCATGTGCGCGGCCAGCGACCAGGCGCCGAGGGCGTCGAGCGGCCAGACCAGGGCCAGGAACAGCACGCCGACTCCGGCCAGGAAGGCGGCGACCCGCCAACCGTCGATGCCGCGCCCGAACCCGGCACGCCGCCACAGCCGCACCAGGCCGGTCGCATACAGCGCCAGCAGCACCACACCCGGCAGCAGCAGCCATGGCGACAGGGTCCATGCGCCGATCGGCGCATCGCCGGACGGTGCGTGTGCGAGTGCGCCGGTGGCCACCATGAGTCCGGCGCCTGCCACGACGCCCTGGAGGATCGGGCGGTTTCTCGCACGGACGATGCGGCGGGCACCGGTGCCGGGCATTGGCATCGGCAGCGCCCGCGCAGCGCGGCGACGGGAGGGAGGGGCGCATTGAGAGGCTGCACGCAACGCGCGCCCACGCGGTTCCCTGGACCCGGTTCGATCGTATCCGCCCGCGCCGCACAGCGCTACGCCGGAGCGCAGCTTGCGGTGGCCCGGACTTGCATGGCCGGCGCCCGCAGTCCACGCTGGCGGCCGGCAAGGCGAACCCGGCGGACCATGCATTTCTGGTTGAAGTTCTTTCATATCGTGGCGATGACGGTCTGGTTCGCCGGGTTGTTCTTCCTGCCGCGCCTGTTCGTGGCGCACCGTCGCGGTGAGCCCGACGCCGAGCCGGACTATTTCCTGCCGGTGGCGAAGACGCTGTTCTTCTGGATCATGGGCCCGGCCGCGGTGCTGACCATTGCCCTGGGCATGGTGCTGATCGTCTGGGCGCAGCCGGGCGCCTGGCTGGTGATGAAGCTGGCGGTGGTGGCGATGGCCGTGCTGCTGCACCTGTACCTCGGCGTCGTGCTCTACGACATGGGCCGCGACCGCGATCGCCACGGACCGATGTTCCACCGCGTCCTGGCCATGGTGCCCCTGGTCCTGCTGCTGGCACTGGCGGCGCTCACCGGCGGCAAGCCGGCCACCGCGCCGCCGCTGCCGGCACCGCCGGGCATCGAGGCCGCTCAAGCGCCCGGCGGCCTGCGGTCGGCGGTGGTGCCGACCGGTTCCTGGCCGCCGTAGACCCCGATGCCGTGGCGGAACGACAAGGTGCCGCCCAGCCAGCCCGCCACCATCACCAGCAGCAGGGTGACGCCCGACAGCGCCAGGCCCCAGGGCCAGATCGCGGCCGCCGGATCCGGCCAGCGCAGCCACAGGCCGGCCGCGGCCAGGGCCAGCACCATCACCGCGGCGATGAAGTGGCTCCAGGCCGAGACGTGCCGGCGCACGGCGCGGATGCCGAGCAGGTCGACCATACCGACCAGGCCGGCGAGCACGCCCAGCCCCAGGCCGGCGGCATTCAGCCAGAACGAGGCCTCGGCCCAGAATGCGCCGCCGCGCCAGGCGTGCAGGGCGTCGGTGACCGGCAGCATGCTGAGGAAGGCGATCGGGTAGACCACCAGCATCGGATGCACGGGGTGCTTGCGCACCGCCATCCGGCTGGGCACGGTCTGCGCGGTCTCGGTCTCGCCGTCGATCGCAGTGTCGGGTTTGGTGGGCATCGGGCACGGGTCCTTGCGGGCTCAGGTCGCGCAGGGCGGCAGCAGCAGCGCCGGCGTCGCGGTGAAGACGATGGCGATCGCGGCCAGTGCCGCCAGCGCCGTGGCGGCCATGGCGATCAGGGCGTGGCGGCGCTGCCGCGGATCGCCGGCCTGGTTGGCGGCGTGGCGTCGCCAGGCGCGGCGGGCGCGCAGGCCCAATGCTGCGACCACCACCAGGAACGCCGCGGTCAGCGCGATCAGCAGCACGCTGAGCAGGTTGCCGCCGGCCAACGACCGCGACGGCCAGTCGTGTTCGCAGCCCAGCCCGACCAGGCTGTACACCACCACGAAGTGCAGCGCCCACAGCGCCATCGGCAAGACCATGCCCGTCAACCGGCCGGGCGCCAGCGGCGACAGCGCGCTCATGCCAGCCTCGGGAACAGGTGGATGACCAGCCAGGCGACCACGCCCTGGCCGACCGTGTAGCGCCACAGTGCGACCGCGACGCGTGCGTCCAGTCGCCGTTGCGCATCGACCAGGCCGTGCCGGGAGCGCAGCCAGGTGAAGCCCGAGCCGAGCAGGGCGACCAGCACGTGCACGCCATGGAAGCCGGCCAGGGTCCAGACCACCGAGGCGTAGGCGTGCTGCTGCGGCGCGGCGACCACCGCCGCCAGCGCCGCACCGTGCGCGATCAGGAAGCCGCCGCCGAGCACGGCCGCCGTCAGCAGGCCGCCACGCAGCTGCGCAGGACGATCGCGGTCGTTGCCGCGCAGCGCCAGGCGCGCCGCCAGTCCGGCGCCGATCAGCAGGACCAGTGCGAGCACCGGAAGCGCCAGTGCGCCGGTCTCGCTGCCGGGGCCGGGCCAGGTCTCGGCGCCCAGCCACAGGTAGAAGTAGGCGAACACCAGGGAGGCGAACAGCGAGCCGTCGATCAGCAGCGAGATGACCAGTCCCCACCAGCCGGGCGCCTGGCTGCAGGCGGCCTGGCTGGGCAGGGCGACGCCCGGTGCCGCCTCGATGCGCAGCGGCGCGTGGCGGTCGCCGGTGGTCCAGGCCCAGCGCAGGAACACCGCGACCAGCGGCACCAGCAAGGTGGCGGCGAGCAGGTACAGCTTGGCGATGAAGCAGGCCAGCAGGACCGCGATGTTGGCCGCCGCGACCAGGGGCAGCCAGGTCGAGCCGGAGATCCGGACCACCTGCTCGGGTGCGCCGGAGATCATGCCGGTGCCGAGCAGTTCGCGGCGGCCGCCGGCCGGATCGCCGAGCAGGCCGGTGGTGCCGGCGCTGGCCTGTGCCAGGCCGGGGTCGCGCCACAGGGGCTCGCGGTCGTCGACCACCGGGATCGAGGCGAAGTTGTAGGTCGGCGGCGGCAGCGGCAGCGCCCATTCCAGGGTGCCGGCCTGCCAAGGGTTGGCGGCGCTGCGCCGGCCGTGCCGGAAGTGCAGCCAGACATCGACGGCCACCGCCATCATGCCGACGGTCAGCACGAAGCCGGCCGCGGTCGACAGCAGGTTCAGCCACTCCACGCCCAGCGCCGCGTCGTAGGTGTAGGCGCGCCGCGGCATGCCCAGCATGCCGGTCAGGTGCATCGGCAGGAAGGTCAGGTTGAAGCCGATGAAGACCAGCCAGAACGCCGTCCGGCCCAGGCTCTCGGCGGGCTGCCGACCGGTCACCAGGGGCAGCCAGTAGTACAGGCCGGCGAACAGCGGGAACAGCATGCCGCCGATGGTGACGTAGTGCAGGTGGGCGACCACGAAGTGGGTGTCGTGCACCTGCCAGTCGAACGGCACCAGGGCCAGCATCACGCCGGTCAGGCCGCCCAGCACGAAGATGAAGAAGAAGCCCATCAGCCAGACCATCGGCAGGCGCAGCCAGGGCTTGCCCGACCACAGGGTGGCGATCCAGGCGAACAGTTGCACGCCCATCGGGATCGCCACCGCCATGCTGGCGGCACTGAAGAAGCTCAGCGCCAGCAGCGGGATGCCGACCGCGAACATGTGGTGCACCCACAGCCCGAAGCTGAGGAAGCCGGTCGCGACGATGGCGACCACGATCCAGCGATAGCCGACCATGGTGCGGCGCGAGAAGGTCACCACCAGGGTCGAGACCATGCCCGCCGCGGGCAGGAAGATGATGTAGACCTCGGGGTGGCCGAACAGCCAGAACAGGTGCTGCCAGAGCAGCGGGTCGCCGCCACGGGCGACCTCGAAGAAGGCGAAGCCGAACGCCCGCTCGATCTCCAGCAGGATGCTGGCCAGGATCAGCGGCGGGAAGCCGAAGGCGATCATGAAGGCGGTGACCAGGATCGCCCAGGCCATCAGCGGCATGCGCTGGATCGACATCCCCGGCGCCCGGGTCTTGAGCACGGTGACCACCAGCTCGACCGCGGCGGTGACCGCGGCGATCTCCGCGAAGGTCACGCCGATCAGCCAGAAATCGGCGCTCGGGCCGGGCGTGTAGGTGGCGTCGGTGAGCGGCACGTACATGAACCAGCCGCCGTCCGGCGCGGCGCCGAACAGGAAGCTGGAATACAGGAACAGGCCGCCGAATAGGTAGCACCAGTAGCCGAACGCGCTCAGCCGCGGCATCGGCAGGTCGCGGGTGCCCAGCATCTTGGGCAGCAGGTACATCGCGAAGCCTTCCAGGATCGGCACCGCGAACAGGAACATCATGGTCGTGCCGTGCATGGTCACGAACTGGTTGTAGCGGTCCGGGTCGAGCACCTCGTTGCCGAACCAGGCCAGCTGCAACCGGATGAACATCGACAGCATGCCGCCGATCGCCAGGAAGGCGAAGCCGGTGGCGATGAAGCGCAGGCCGACCGTGCTGTGGTTGACCGCGGTGAGCTGGCCGACCAGGCCCGGGCCGTTCGCCCAGATCCGCTGCAGGGCGCCCAGGCGGCGCTGCTGCTCGGCGGCGTCGGGCGCCGGCGCCGCTGCGTTGGCTTCGCTCATGGCGTGCTCCTGGCGTCGCCTTCGGCGCGCTGCCCGTCCAGCCAGCCGGCGAAGGCGGCCGGCGCCAGCACCTCGACCGAGAACGCCATGTGGGCATGCTCGCGCCCGCAGAATTCGGCGCACTGGCCACGCATCGCGCCGGTGATGTCGGCGCGCAGGCGCAGCCGGTTGCTGCGCCCGGGGATGGCGTCGACCTTGCCGCCCAGGCGCGGGATCCAGAAGCTGTGGATGACGTCCTCGCTGCCCACCTGGAACTCCACCATCTCGCCCTGCGGCAGCACCAGGCGGTCGAGACTGCGGGCCACCACGCTGCCGTCCGGGGCCAGGTGCTCGAACTGCCACTGCCACTGCCTGGCGGTGACCCGCACGACGCGGTCGGTGTCGACGCCGACGCCGATCACGGTGCGCCCGGCGAGCGTGCCGTAGACCAGCAGGGCGAACAGCGCGACCGTCGGCAGCACCAGGCCGCCCAGGACGATGAAGCGTTCCGGTCGGGCCATCGGCGGCGCCGGTTGCCGGCGCAGCATCGCTCGCGCCAGCAGGCCGAGCACCAGGAGCAGCACCGCCAGTGCCGCACCGGCCATCAGCCACCAGGTACGGGCTATCGCGGCGGCTGCCGGCCCGGCCGGGTCCAGCATCGACTGCGGGCCGCGGCAAGCGGCCGCCAGGACAGCGCCGACCAGCAGCGCCACCAGGCGCGGCATCGTGACGGCCGGGACCGCCCGAATCCGCGCTGCCGTCGCTGGCCTCATTCGCCGGCCACGGGCAGGGCGAAGGCCACCACGCTGTCGCCGGCGCGGGTCTCCAGCCGGGCATGGCCGCCGGCGGCGATCACCACGTACTGGCGGCCACCGTGCTCGTAGGTCATCGGCCCGGCCTGGGCGCCGGCCGGCAGGCGGCCATCCCAGCGCAGTGTCCCTGTGGCGGTCTCGAAGGCGCGCAGGAAGTCGTCCTGGGCGGCGGCGATGAAGGTCAGCCCGCCGGCGGTGGTCACCGCGCCGCCGATGTTCGGCGTGCCGATGCGGATCTTCAGGCGGGTCGGGATGCCCAGCGGGCCGGTGTCGTAACCGGTGCCCAGCGGCTGGCTCCACAGCAGGGCGCCGCTGCGCAGGTCGGTGGCGGCCAGGTAGCCCCAGGGCGGCGACAGGCACGGCACGCCCAGCGGTGACAGCCACATCGGCCGGTCGACGCCGTACGGCGAGCCGGCCTGGGGAGCGATCACCTGGTCGGGGCGCGCGCCGCCATCGCCGATCGGCAGATCGTCGACCGCCTCGCGCGGGTACAGCTGCACCCGGTTGGGCAGGCGGCTGTGATTGGTGACCATGATCTGCCGCAGCGGGTCGACCGAGATGCCGCCCCAGTTGGGACCGCCGATGGTGCCCGGGAACAGCAGCATGCCCAGGCCCTGGTCGGTGGGCGGCGTGAAGACGCCTTCGTAGCGCATGCGCCTGAACTGCAGGCGGCAGTACAGGGCGTCCAGCGGCGTCAGGCCGAAGGCATGGCGCTCGTCGATGCGCTCCGGCGCCGGACCGGGGGCGCCGGCGAAGTTCGGGTAGTACGGGCTGAGCGGCTGGTCGGGCGCGGTCCAGTCGCCGTCGATGGCGCCCTGCGGCGCCGGGACGCGTTCCACCGGACGCAGCGGTTCGCCGGTCGCGGCGTCGAGCACGAAGATCGCGCCGGTCTTGGTGGCCTGCACGACGACGCGGCGGGTCGCGCCGTCGATGTCCAGGTCCATGACCGTCGGCTGCGCGCCCAGGTCGTAGTCCCACAGGTCGTGGTCCATGGTGCGGAAGTGCCAGCGCAGTGCACCGGTGGCGGCGTCGACCGCGACCACGGCCGCGGTGAACTCCTCCTCGGCGGGACTGCGGTCGCCGCCATGGTGGTCGTTGGCGGGGTTGCCGGTGGCCAGGTAGACCAGTCCCAGCGACTCGTCCGCGGAGACCACGGTCCAGACGTTGGGCGTGCCGCGCGGCCAGATCTCGCCGGGTGCCAGCGGCTCGCCGGGGCGGTCGGCGCGCTCGGCATCGAAGGCCCAGCGCAGGCGGCCGTCGACGGCATCGTAGGCGCGCACCACGCCCGACGGCGCATCGCGGCGCTGGTTGTCGCTGACCTGCTGGCCGATCACCACCAGGTCGCCGACCACGGCCGGCCCCGAGGTCGACGAGGAAAAACCGGGGGCCTGGTTGGCCATGCCCTCGCCAAGGTCGACGGTGCCCTCATCGCCGAATCCCGCGCAGGGCCGGCCGGTGCCGGCATCGAGGGCGATCAGGCGGGCATCGGGGGTGGTGACCAGCACGCGGCGAGGACAGGCGCCGCCATCGTCGTCGCGCTGGTGCCAGCCCACCGCGCGGCAGGCGACGGAGAACAGCGGTTCCATGGCGATCGCCGGGACCTGCGGGTCGAAGTGCCATTGCTGCGCGCCGGTGGCCGGGTCGAGCGCGAACACCTGGCTGCTGGGCGAGCAGACGTAGAGGCTGTCGTCGATCTTCAGCGGCGTGTTCTGGAAAGCGTAGAACACGCGGTCCGATGGGGGTTCGTCGCCGGTGCGGAATTCCCAGGCGCGTTCCAGGGAGGCGACATTGTCCGTGGTGATGAGCGCCGCCGGCGACCAGCGCTGGCCGAGGTTCGAACCGCCGAAGGCGGTCCATTCGCCGGCGTCGCGCAGCAGGCCGGCACGACCGATGGTGGCAGGGGCAGGCTCGGCGTTCGCCTCGTCGTCGGAACCGGCTTCGCTGTCACGATCCGTTTCCGTTGCCGCGGCGGCGGCAAGCGCGGCTTCCGCCTGCGGGCCTTGCGCCGGGGGCTCGACCGCGGGCATCCCGGCACGCGTCCCTGCCGCGCGGTCGGCCTCCTCGATGCCGCCTTGCGCCGGCGTGGGCGCCGGTGCGTTTCCAAGAGAGGCACCGGTCCCCGGGCCGCTGGCCAGACGCGCCATCGGCACCAGGGTCGCGGCGACCGCCAGGCTCGCCAGCGCCAGCAGCGCGCCGCCGCGGCCGGGCCGGCGAGGGGCAGACGCGCGGCGATCGCGGAGGCCGGTCGCCGCCAGCGCCATCGCCAGCACCAGGCCGGCCAGCAGGCCCGCACGCCCGGCCAGGTCGAAGCCCCAGGACGGCATCCAGCCCTTGCCATGGATCTCCATCAGCGACCAGGCAGCGGTCAGCACGACGACCAGCCCGGCCATCAGCAGGCCGCCGGTGATCCGGCCACGCAGCAGGGCCACGCCTGCGGCGAACAGGAGGATGCCCGCTCCCAGGTAATAGGCGGTGCCGCCCAGGGCGACCAGCCAGACGCCGCCGACCGCCATCCACGCACCAAGGACGGCGGATATCACCGCCAGCGCGACGAGCAGCCACCACGCAATCCCTTTGCGCGACAGCGATGCGGAGCCCGGGTCTGGGGCATTCACCATGTCGATCCCTTCTGCAGCGAAATGGATTGGTCGCACGGCGCGCGGCCGCGGTCAGTCTGGACGCCCGCTTCACCGATGGCAAATGGGGGAGGAGGGAGGAGGGAGGAGGGAGGAGGGAGCACGGAGCACGGAGCACGGAGCACGGAGCTGGAAGCAGGGAGCAGCGACCGAAGATAGGGGTGCGGTGAGCGAAGCGTGCTCTGCACCCCTCTCCCTCTGGGAGAGGGGCCGGGGGAGAGGGTCGGGGCTGGCCATGATCTGCATCGTCGCCGGCCCGGCGGCGCGCGCCGGGCGGGGCGGCCCTCTCCCCCGCCCCTCCCCCGCAGGCGGGGGAGGGGAGAAGTGCGGTGTCGCGGCCTTTTCATGCTACATGTCCAGTGGCATGCCGCGCGCCCGCGAAGGCCGGCCGCCTGCCAGCGGCCGGCGGGGCTTCCGCCCCTGCAGGTTGCCTCAGACCTCGCGGCCGCGGGCCAGTTGGCGGAGGACGTAGTGCAGGATGCCGCCGTGGCGGAAGTACTCCACCTCCTTCGGCGTCAGCAGCAGCACGCGGGCCTGGAAGCGGCGGACATCGCCGTTGGCGGCGGTGGCGGTGACCTGGGCGACCTTGCCGCGGCCGTCGTCCAGCCCGGTGATGTCGAACTGCTCGCCACCGGTCAGGCCCAGGGTCGCGGCGTTCTCTCCGTCCATGAAGGACAGCGGCAGCACGCCCATGCCGACCAGGTTGGAGCGGTGGATGCGCTCGTAGCTCTCGGCGATCACCGCCTTGACGCCCAGCAGGTTGGTGCCCTTGGCCGCCCAGTCGCGCGACGAGCCGGTGCCGTACTCCTTGCCGGCGAGCACCACCAGCGGTGTGCCCTCGGCCTGGTAGCGCATGGCGGCGTCGTAGATGGCCAGTTGCTCGCCGCTCGGCACGTGGCGGGTGTAGCCGCCCTCGACGCCGTCCAGCATCTGGTTGCGGATGCGGATGTTGGCGAAGGTGCCGCGCACCATCACGTCGTCGTTGCCGCGCCGGCTGCCGTAGCTGTTGAAGTCGGCCGGCTGCACGCCACGCTCCACCAGGAAGCGCCCGGCCGGGGAGTCCTTCTTGATGTTTCCGGCCGGCGAGATGTGGTCGGTGGTGATCGAGTCGCCGAGCAGGGCCAGGCAGCGGGCGCCGTGGATGTCGGCGATCGCGCCGACCTCCATGGTCATGCCGTCGAAGTAGGGCGGGTTCTTGATGTAGGTGGAAGCGCCATCCCACTCGAACTTCTCGCCCTCGGGCGAGGCGATCTGGTTCCAGCGGCTGTCGCCGCGGAACACGTCGGCGTAGTTGGCGGCGAACATCTCCGGGCCGATGGTGGCCGCGATGGTGTCGCCGATCTCCTTGTTGCTCGGCCAGATGTCGCGCAGGAACACGTCCTGCCCGGCGCTGTCCTGGCCGATCGGCTCGCGGCTGAGGTCGATGTCGACGCTGCCGGCCAGGGCATAGGCCACGACCAGGGGCGGCGAGGCCAGGTAATTCATCTTGACCTCGGCGTGCACGCGACCCTCGAAGTTGCGGTTGCCCGACAGCACCGAGGCGACCACCAGGTCGCCCTGGGCGACGCCGGCGCTGACCTCGGTGGGCAGCGGGCCGGAGTTGCCGATGCAGGTGGTGCAGCCGTAGCCGACCACGTGGAAGCCCAGCGCCTCCAGGTCGTCCATGACGCCGGCCTTCTTCAGGTAATCGGTGACTACCAGGGAGCCCGGCCCCAGCGAGGTCTTCACCCAGGGCTTGACCTTGAGGCCGCGCTTGACGGCGTTGCGGGCGAGCAGGCCGGCGCCCAGCATCACCGCCGGGTTCGAGGTGTTGGTGCAGGAGGTGATCGCCGCGATCACCACCGCGCCGTCGCGCAGCTGGACCTTCTGGCCGGCGATCTCGATCTCGGTGCAGCCCGAGGACAGCACGGTCTCGCGGTTGCCGACCGCGGCGCCGCCGCCTTCGTCCACGAAGCGCGCCTCCTCGGTGGTGCGCTTCTCGCGCACGGTGGTCAGCGGCCCCAGGTTCTCGCGGAAGTTGTCCTTGACGTCGGACAGCAGCACCCGGTCCTGCGGCCGCTTGGGACCGGCCAGGGAGGGCAGGACGCTGCCCATGTCGAGGTGCAGGACGCTGCTGTAGCTGGCCTCGGCGGCGGTGCGCCACAGCCCCTGGGCCTTGGCGTAGGCCTCGACCAGCGCGATCTGGTGCTCGTCGCGACCTGACAGGCGCAGATAACCCAGCGCCTCGTCGTCGATCGGGAAGATGCCGCAGGTGGCGCCGTATTCGGGCGCCATGTTGGCGATGGTGGCGCGGTCGGCCAGCGGCAGATGGTCCAGGCCGTCGCCGAAGAACTCGACGAACTTGCCGACCACGCCGTGCTTGCGCAGCATCTGGGTGACGGTCAGCACCAGGTCGGTGGCGGTGGCGCCTTCCGGCAGGCGGCCGGTCAGCTTGAAGCCGACCACCTGCGGGATCAGCATCGAGCTGGGCTGGCCGAGCATGGCGGCCTCGGCCTCGATGCCGCCGACGCCCCAGCCGAGCACGCCGATGCCGTTGATCATCGTGGTGTGGCTGTCGGTGCCGAACACGGTGTCCGGGAACGCCATCAGCGTGCCGTCGACCTCGCGGGTCATCACCACCCGCGCCAGGTGCTCGAGGTTGACCTGGTGGACGATGCCGGTGTTCGGCGGCACCACCTTGAAGTTGTCGAACGCCTTCTGGCCCCAGCGCAGGAAGCTGTAGCGCTCGGCGTTGCGCTCGAACTCGATGCGGCCGTTGATGTCCAGCGCCTGCGGCGTGCCGAAGGCGTCGACCTGCACGGAGTGGTCGATGACCAGCTCGGAGGGGATCAGCGGGTTGATCTGGCTGGCCTTGCCGCCGAGGCGGACCACGGCGTCGCGCATGGCGGCGAGGTCGACCACGCAGGGAACGCCGGTGAAGTCCTGCAGGACCACGCGCGCCGGCATGAAGGCGATCTCGGTGTCGGGCTCGCGCGCCGGGTCCCACTTCGCCACCGCCTCGATGTGCTCGGGACCGACGGTCATGCCGCCGTCCTCGTTGCGCAGCAGGTTCTCGAGCAGGATCTTCATCGAGAACGGCAGCCGGGAGATGTCGAATCGCTCGCCCAGCCTGGCCAGCGAATGGAAGGTGTAGGTCTTGCCGGCGACGTCGAGGGTGGCGCGCGTGGCGAAGGAATCGGTCATGTCGGACTCCTGGCGGGAGGCGGGGAGGGCGGCAGGCCGGCACCGGCGGGACCGGACGGCGTTGCGCGGGTGGGCCGGCGGACCGGCTCGGGAAAGCGCGCCATTATCGCCGATCGGGCGCCCTGCCGTCAGCCGCCCGGGCGCGTTGCAGGCGCGGGTGGTGGAGTCTGATGCCGGTGCTGGGTCGCCTGGCACGGCTTCCGCGTTGCGTCAGCGCAGCGCCGTCCTGGCCGGTCGAGGTGCCGATGGGCACGACTGGCCCCGGGCCAGGGCGGCCCGCGGAAACATCGGCTGGGGGATGGCCCTGGGACGACGACGGGTGTCGCCGTCGGGCAGCCGCCTACTTCATGCGGTAGGTGATGCGACCCTTGCTGAGGTCGTAGGGGGTCATCTCGATCTTGACGCGGTCGCCAGTCAGGATGCGGATGTAGTGCTTGCGCATGCGGCCGGAGATGTGGGCGGTCACCACATGGCCGTTGTCGAGCTTCACGCGGAAGGTGGTGTTGGGCAAGGTCTCGATGACCTGGCCTTCCATTTCGATCTGATCGTCTTTCGACATCCGGGATTGTTCGCGTAGGGTACGGGGGGCGCAAGGGCGGCGATTCTGGCACGTCGACGCTGCCTTGGCAAAAAAGCGGCCAGGGTGGGCCGGCGGCTGCGCGCCGGGACGGCGTGGTGTCTCCGCGGATTCCGGCGGCCGCCGGCCGCGCGCTCCCGGGCACCCGGGCCGATCCGCGGCGCCCTCCGCAGACGCCTGGCGCCGGCACCACCTCGACAGCACAGCGGCGCCTGCGACGGGCCGCCCGCGCCTTCCTGGGGGCCTGATTGGCGTCGTGTCTCAGCCCGTTGCCAGGCGGCTTTACGTGTGTGCGACGACACCGCACTTCTCCCCTCCCCCGCGTGCGGGGGAGGGGCGGGGGAGAGGGCCGCCCCGGCCAGCGCACGCCGCTGGGCCGGCAACGATGCAGATCATGGCCAGCCCCGACCCTCTCCCCCGGCCCCTCTCCCACAGGGAGAGGGGAGCACAGCGCGCTCTGCGCACCGAACACTCCGCTTACCGGGCTCCGGTCGCTGGCGCTTCGTGCCCGCTCATGAGCTGAGACACGGCGCCAATCAGGTCCTGGGGGGGGGCGCTACGCCGTCAGCAGGGCTTCCAGCCGTTCCCGCAGCACCTGCTCGCGCCAGCCGGACAGCTCGCCGGGCCAGCCGCCGCCGGCGGCCAGTGCATCGATGGCACGGCGCGGGCAGAGCAGGCCCGGGGGCAGGTCCAGGGACGTGGCGATGGTCTCGGCCTCGTCGCGCAGCCGGCGCGCCAATACCTTGGCCTCACCCTCGAGGGGGCCGGGAATGGGTTCGGTGGTGTCGATCTCCTCGCCATCGGGCGGACGGGCGACCAGATCGAGCAGCGCCTGCAGGCTTCGCCGTCGTCCGGCGGGCGCCGCGGCCAGCCGGGCGGCCAGCCGGGCGGCGCTGTGATCGGGCTCGATGGCCGCGGCCAGCGCGGTCTCATCGTCGATCACCCAGCGCTTGGGCAGGTTGCGCTCGCGCGCGTTCTCCTCCCGCCACCTGAGGATGCGGCGCAACTGCGCCTGGGCCGCTGGTGGCCAGCGCCACGCGCCGCGCAAAGCCCGCTGCGGCTGCGGGTCGGGTTCTGCCGCGAACGCCGCCCTGGCCTGTTCCCGGCAGTCCGCAAGCAGCCATTCGCGGTAGCCGCGTGCGGCCAGCCGGGCGTCCAGCTCGGCATGCAGCGGGGCCAGGTGGCGGACATCGTCCAGCGCGTACTCGATCTGCCGTGGGGTCAGCGGCCGGGCCAGCCAGTCCGATCGCGTCTCCTGCTTTTCCAGGTGGACGCCCAGCAGCTGCCCGACGGCGGCCTGGTAGCCCAGGCCCAGGCCCAGGCCGGCGAAGGCGCAGGCGACCTGGGTGTCGTACAGGCCGAGCATGGGCGCGGGCAGCAGGGGTTGCAGGGCGACCAGGTCCTCGCTGGCGCTGTGCATCAGCACGGTGCCGCGCGGATCGGCGAGCAGGTCGCCCAGGCCGGGCAGGCCGGGATGGCGCAGCGGGTCGAGCAGGCCGCAGCGGCCGTTCCAGGCAACCTGCACCAGGGCCAGGTTCGGCCAGTAGGTGCGTTCCCGCATGAACTCGGTGTCGACCGCCAGCGGCATCGCCGTGCCGGCGAAGTCGGCGAGATCGTCGGGCAGGCGCAGCCAGGGGCCGTCGCCGGTCGCGGGTTCCATCCCCTGATTGGTTACCATGCGGTCATGAGCGTGCTGCGAAACGGCCCGGCATGATACGCCGGGTGCTCTCCATCGTGATCGGCCTGGCCGGCGCCCTGTTGCTGTGGAGCTGGTGGCAGCGCGGCCATGAGCCGCCGACCGCGCCGCTGTCGGCACCGGAAACCGTGTTGGCGACCACCGATGCGGACGAGCCCGTCGCTGCCGGGCAGCCCGAGGTGGCCGCTGCCACGGAGCCGGAACCGGCGCAGCCGCAACCCGACGAGGTCGTCCTGGAACCGGCAGTCCTGGCCCAGGTCGCCGCCGGCTGGACGCCCACGCGGGTCGAGTTCGACCAGTCCGACCGCAATGGCCACATCATCCTCCTGCAGCGGGCCGACGCCGCCCTGGCCGAGGGCAGGCTCTACCTGCCGCCGGGCGACAGCGCGGTCGACCTGTACTGGTCCGTGCTCGAGGCAGCGCCGGGCAATACCCGTGCCCGCGACGGCCTGGCACGGGTGACGGACCGCCTGCTTGCCGACGCCGAACGCGAGGCGGGGCGGGGCGACTGGCCCGAGCTGGCCCGCTTGCTGCCGGTGCTGGAGCAGTTGCGGCCCGATGCCGCAAACCTGCCGGCGCTGCGCGACCGCTTTTCCGCGGCCGCCGCGCCACGGCTGGCGCTGGAGCGCGCCCGCCGCGCGCTAGCCCGGGACCGCCTCGACGAAGGCGAGCGCAATGCCCTGGGTTATCTGCGCCAGGTGCTGGCCGTGGAGCCCGACAGCCTGGCCGCGCAGGAGGGCGTCGCGGAGATCCGCACGCGCTTGCTCGCGCAGTCCGCCGAAGCCGCCCAGGCCGGGGAGTTCGAGCAGGCCGAGGCGCTGCTGGCCCGGGCCAGCGCGGCCGACCCGGCGGCCCTGCAGGCGCTCGCCGATGCCGCCTCGACGATCGCTGGCGCGCGCAGTGCGGCGGCAGGTCGGCTGCTCGTGCAGGCGCACGCCCGTCTCGACGCCGGCGATGCCGATGCCGCCGAAGCGCTGCTTGGGCAGGCGCTGGCCATCGATGCCGAAGTGGTCGGGCCCGGACTGGTGCGCGAACGGATCCGCAACACCCGTCTGTATGGCGGCTTCGCCGAGGGCGAGCGCTTCAGCGAAGCCCTGGCCGACGGCGGCGAGGGGCCGGTGATGGTGGTCATCCCGCTGGGCAGCTTCCTGATGGGCTCCCCGGACGGCGAATCCGGCCGCCGGGCCAACGAGGGGCCACGCTTCCGGGTCAACTTCGCCCGGGCCTTCGCGCTGGCCGAGGCCGAGGTCACGGTGGCGGAGTTCGGCCGTTTCGTGGCGGCCACCGGCCACCGCACGCGCGCGGAACGGCGCGGCAGCTCGACCATCTACGACGAGCGCACCGGCAGCATGCGCGAGCGTGCCAGCGTGCACTGGCGCCACGACGAAGGCGGCCGGCCCGCCGATCCCGCCCAGCCGGTGGTGCATGTCGCCTGGGCGGATGCCGCGGCCTATGCCCTGTGGCTTGCCGAACAGACCGGCCGCCCCTACCGGCTGCCTTCCGAGGCGGAGTTCGAGTACGGGCTGCGTGCCGGCAGCAATGCCCGTTATCCATGGGGCGACGGACCGCCGCCCGTGCCGCTGGCTAATGTCTCCTCGACCGGTGACCGCTCGCGTTTGCGCCGGGAATGGAGCAACGCGTTTCCGGGCGAGAGCGACGGCTGGTTCGGCATCGCGCCGGTACGCAGTTTCCCCGCCAATGCCCTGGGGCTTCACGACATGCCGGGCAACGCCTCGGAGTGGGTCGAGGACTGCTGGCACAGCACCTATTCGCGGGCGCCCAGCGACGGCCGCGCCTGGGTCAATCCCGGCTGCACGCGTCGCGTCGTGCGCGGCGGCTCCTGGGCCAGCGGTCCCGACCAGGTGCGTTCGGCCTACCGCCTGAACATCCCTGCCGATACGACCAGTCCGCGGGTGGGCTTCCGGGTCGCGCGAACGCTGTAGGGGGTGAGGCCGGGACTCGGGACCCGGGACCGGGGTCCCGGGACCGGGGACTGGGGACTGGGGACTGGGGACCGGGGACCGGGGACCGGGGACCGGGGACCGGGGACTGGGGACTGGGGACTGGGGACTGGGGACTGGGGACCGGGGACTGGGGACCGGGGACTGGGGACTGGGGACTGGGGACTGGGGACTGGGGACTGGGGACTGGGGACTGGGGACTGGGGGCTGGGACACTCCCCAGGCCTTCCCCCGAGCGGTCGGGGCGGAGGGAGGGCCGGTGCCGTGGCACGGGCGGCACGCACTTCGAACGGCGGGATGCGGCGGGGTCCGCCCGGCGCGCCTGCCGGAGCGGATCGTCGCTACCATGGTGCGGTCGACCGGTTGGAGGCGTGCACATGGCGGGCTTGCGTATCGGGACGGGCGGAGGCCTGCGCTGGTGGCCGATCATGCTGTTCGTGCTCTACCTGGGCTACTACTGGGTGAGCAACCAGCACGAGGTGCCGATCAGCGGCCGCACGCAACTGGTCGACCTCAGCCGCGAACAGGAATCCGCGCTGGGCCTGCAGTCGTACCGGCAGATCCTGGCCCAGGAGCGGGTCGTGCAAACCGGCCCCGAAGTCCAGGCGGTGCGCGAGATCGGCCGGAGGCTGGTCGCGGCGGCCCGCGAGATCGCCCCCGACGTGCCCTGGCAGCACTTCGACTGGGAATTCAACCTGGTGGAATCGCCCCAGGCGAATGCCTTCGCGCTGCCCGGTGGCAAGGTCGCCATCTACACCGGCATCCTGCCGATCACCGCCAATGCCGACGGACTGGCCGCGGTGATGGGCCACGAGATCGCCCACGCCATCGCCCGCCACGGCGCCGAGCGCATGGCGACCCAGCGCCTGGTGCAGATGGGCAGCATGGCCGCCGGCATGTCGATCTCCGACATGGACCCCTCGACGCAGCGCACCGTGATGGCGGCGATCGGTGCGGGCGCCCAGTACGGCGTACTGCTGCCGTTCTCGCGCGACCATGAGAACGAGGCCGACAGCATCGGCCTGCTGCTCGCGGCGCGCGCCTGCTTCGACCCGCGCGAGGCGCCGCGGCTGTGGCAGCGCATGGCGCAGGCCGGTGGTGGCCGGCAGCCGGCCGAGTTCATGTCCACCCACCCCAGCCACGACACCCGGATCCGGCGCCTGGAGGCGGAGATGGACCGCGCCCTGGCGTTGCGCCGGCAGCACTGCGGAGCGGGCTGAGGCACTGGCGATCGCTTGCCGCGCCCGGCACGGGCGGCTGCCGTTTGAGAACCGGCCCGGACCCCTGCCGGGTCCTCGGACGCGCCGTTCAGCGGGGGCAGGGGGCGCGACCCCGTATCATCGGCGCCGATCCCGGGCCCCGGCCCGGAACCAAATGGCGCGCAGGGGGTCTGCCCCCGGTCGCGGCACGGCAGCCGCAGGGGCGGGAATGAGCGAGCGGGACGTCGACCAGCAACTTGTCGAGCGCGTGCAACGGGGCGAGCAGGCCGCGTTCGACCTGCTCGTGCGCAAGTACCAGCACCGCATCCTCGCGGTGATCAACCGGTATCTCAACGATTTCGCCGAGGCCCAGGATGTCGCCCAGGAGACCTTCCTCAGGGCGTACCGGGCGCTCGGGAACTTTCGGGGTGACAGCGCGTTCTACACGTGGGTGTACAAGATCGCCGTCAACACCGCCAAGAACCATCTGGTCTCCCAGGGCCGCCGGCCGCCGACCGACGATGTCGCCGTCGACGACGCCATGCATTTCAACGGCGAGTCCCAGCTGAAGGACCGGGCGACCCCGGAAAACGAGCTGCTCCGCCAGGAGATCGAGCGCAACGTCACCGCGGCGGTCGAGGAATTGCCGGAGGAGCTGCGCACGGCGATCACCCTGCGCGAAGTCGACGGCCTGAGCTACGAAGAGATCTCCGAAGTCATGGCCTGCCCGATCGGCACGGTGCGTTCGCGCATCTTCCGTGCACGCGAGGCCATCGACCGGCGCATCCGTCCCCTGTTGTCCGACACCTGAGCGTCCCCATGAGCACCGAGCACGCCAACGCCACGGTCCACGAAGACCTGTCCGCCCTGGTCGACGGGGAGCTGGATCGCAGCCGCACCGCCTTCCTGATGCGTCGCCTCGAGCACGACACGCCCTTGCGTGCCTGTTTCGGCCGATACCAGCTGATCGGCGACTGCCTGCGTGGCCGGTCCGGTCTGCCGGCGTACGGCGACACGCTCGCCGCGCGCATCGCCCACGCGGTGGCCGCCGAGGCCCGGCCCGCCCGGCCGCTGCCGTGGCGCGCCGGCGTCCAGTGGGCCGCGGGGTTCTTCACCGCCGCCCTGGTCGCGGCCGGCGCGTTCTGGTACGTGCAGCCGTCGCCCGGCGCAGCGGACCTGGCGGCAGCCGGCACCATCGATGCCTCCAGCGTGACAAGCTCGGGTGTGCGCGCCGACGATCTGCGCCGGCAACTGCCGCTGCTGCCGGTCTCGGCGAGGCAGTCGCAGCCGGTGCAGGGCCAGTTCGCGCCGCGCCCCGACCCGGAGGCCTGGCAGCGCGCGCCGGTGCTTCCGATGCAGCTGCCCTCGACGCATTACATCATCCTGGTCCCCGGCCCGGCGCCCGCCGCGCCGCCCGCCGCGGAGTCGCCGCGCTGAGGCCGACCATGGCGTCCTGCGGCCGGCCGGACTGCTGCCTGCAGCCGACGGGCGCGCCGCCCGTGTCCGGTCTGCTGGCTGCCTTCGCGGCGCCCATGGGCGGCCTGCTGGCCGGTGCCGGCCTGGCCGCCTGGGCCGGGTTGCCGGCCGGCCTGGCCGCGCTTTCGGCGCTGGCCGGCATGCTCCTGGCGACGGCACTGGCCGGCGCACGGCAACGCCGCGCACACGCACCGCACGACATGATTGCCCCCTGACTTCCGAGGAGTCGCGATGAACCGCTACACCATCCCGTTCGCCAAGCTTCTGCTGCTGGCATCGCTGGTGCCCTTCAGCCAGTCCGCCTGCGCAAGGCAGCCGGCGCCAGCTGCCGCCCAGCTGCCGGCGGCCGTGCAGGCCGTGGCGCCCGCGCAGGTCACCGGGCTACCGGATTTCACCGCTCTGGTCGAGCGCAATGCGCCGGCGGTGGTCAACATCCGGGCCACCACCACCGCCAGCAGCGCCCGCGCGCAGCGCGGCATGCCGCCCCAGGAAGAGGTTCCCGAGTTCTTCCGCCGCTTCTTCGGACCCGAGTTCGGCGTGCCCGGCGACCGCGACCGCGAGTCGGGCGGCTCCGGTTTCATCATCAGCGACGACGGCTACCTGCTCACCAACAACCACGTGGTGCGCGGCGCCGACCAGGTCACCGTCCGGCTCACCGATCGGAGGGAGTTCGTTGCCGAGGTGGTCGGTACCGACCCGGCCACCGACATCGCCCTGCTCAAGATCGACTCGACCGGGCTGCCGACGGTCCGGATGGGCGACTCCAACGCGCTGCGCCCGGGCCAGTGGGTGGTGGCGATCGGCTCGCCGTTCGGCTTCGACTACTCGGTGACCGCCGGCGTGGTCAGCGCCACCGGACGCAGCGTCGGTGGCGGCAACCAGCAGTACGTGCCGTTCATCCAGACCGACGTGGCGATCAACCCGGGCAACTCGGGCGGGCCGCTGTTCAACCTGGCCGGCGAGGTGGTCGGCATCAACTCCCAGATCTTCAGCGGCACCGGCGGCTACATGGGCATCAGCTTCGCGATCCCGTCCGACGTCGCCCAGGACATCGTCGACCAGATCAAGTCCGACGGCCGGGTCCGGCGCGGCCTGATCGGCGTCCAGGTCCAGGAGGTCACCCGCGAGTTCGCCCAGTCTCTGGGCCTGGAGCGTCCGGCCGGCGCCCTGGTCGGGCAGGTTGTCGCCGACGGCGCCGCCGAGAAGGCCGGCATCCAGGTCGGCGACGTCATCCTCAGCTTCAACGGCCGGCCGATCGAGTCGCAGGCGGACCTGCCGCCGGTGGTCGGTACCACCCGGCCGGGCACCCGCGCCGAGGTCGAGCTGTTCCGCGACGGCCGCCGCCGCACGGTCACGGTGACGGTCGGCGAGGCGCCGGCGGACGCCGATGCCGTCGCCGCCGGCGGCCCGGAGCCGCGCGCCGCCGGGGCCGGCCGCCTGGGCATGGCGCTCCAGGATCTCGAGGCGCAGGAGCGCAGCGAGCTCGGTCTCGGCCGCGGCGAAGGCGTCCGCGTCACCCAGGTCGCCGGCGGCGCCGCGCGCCGCGCCGGGCTGCAGCGGGGCGACGTGATCCTGCGCGTCGGCCGCACCACGGTCGGCAGCGTCGCCGACTTCGACCGCGCCGTGGCCGGCGTCGCCGCCGGCGACTCGGTGATGCTGCTGGTTCGGCGCGGCGCCAGCACCCAGTTCATCGCCCTCAGCGTCCGCGAGGGCGACTGACGGGCGGCGGGGCGCCGGCGGCCGCCGGCGCCCCGGTCCCGACCGGGCGGGCGAGGAATCTGCGATAATCCGGAGTCTTTGCCTGCCCACCCGCGGGCCGACCGCCCGAGCGCATGAAACTGATCCGCAACTTTTCCATCATCGCCCACGTCGACCACGGCAAGTCGACCCTGGCCGACCGCATCATCCAGCTGTGCGGCGGCCTCCAGGATCGCGAGATGGAGGCGCAGGTGCTCGACTCCAACCCGATCGAGCGCGAGCGCGGCATCACCATCAAGGCGCAGTCGGTCTCGCTGCCGTACAAGTCCAGGGACGGCAACACCTACCAGCTCAACTTCATCGACACCCCGGGGCACGTCGACTTCAGCTACGAGGTCAGCCGTTCGCTGGCCGCCTGCGAAGGCGCGCTGCTGGTGGTCGACGCCGCCCAGGGCGTCGAGGCGCAGTCGGTGGCGAACTGCTACACGGCGGTCGAGCAGGGCCTGGAGGTGATCCCGGTCCTCAACAAGATCGACCTGCCGACCGCCGACCCGGAGCGCGTCAAGAAGGAGATCGAGGCGGTGATCGGCCTGCCCGCCGACGACGCCGTGCTGATCTCGGCCAAGACCGGCGTCGGCATCGCCGACGTGCTGGAGGCGATCGTCGCGCGCATCCCGCCGCCGCAGCCGCGCGACACCGACCGCCTGCAGGCGCTGATCATCGATTCCTGGTTCGACAACTACCTGGGCGTGGTGTCGCTGGTGCGCGTCATGCAGGGCGAGATCCGCAAGGGCGACAAGATCCTGGTGATGTCCACCGGTCGCGCCCACGAGGTCGACCAGGTCGGCGTGTTCACGCCCAAGCGGCTGGTCAAGGACCGCCTGGGGCCCGGCGAGGTCGGTTTCCTGTGCGCCTCCATCAAGGACGTCCACGGCGCGCCGGTCGGCGACACCCTGACCCTGGCCGCGCAACCGGCGCCCGGTCCGCTGCCCGGTTTCCAGGAGATGCAGCCGCGGGTCTTCGCCGGCCTGTTCCCGGTCGACGCCGAGGACTATCCGGACCTGCGCGAGGCCCTGGAGAAGCTGCGCCTCAACGACGCCGCGCTGCGCTTCGAGCCGGAGAGCTCCGAGGCGATGGGTTTCGGCTTCCGCTGCGGCTTCCTCGGCCTGCTGCACATGGAGATCGTCCAGGAGCGGCTGGAGCGCGAGTACGACCTCGACCTGGTGACCACGGCGCCGACCGTGATCTACGAGGTGGCCACCACAGACGGCGAAATCCTGACCCTGGACAACCCGGCCAAGCTGCCGCCGTCGCCGTCGATCGACGAGATCCGCGAGCCGATCATCCAGGCCAACATCCTGACCCCGCCGGACTACGTGGGCAACGTCATCACGTTGTGCGAGGAGAAGCGCGGCGTCCAGGTCGGCATCAACTACCTGGGCTCGCAGGTGCAGATCAGCTACGAGCTGCCACTGGCCGAGGTGGTGCTGGACTTCTTCGACAAGCTGAAGTCGGTGTCGCGCGGCTACGCCTCGCTTGACTACCACTTCCTGCGCTTCCAGGGCGGCAGCTTCGTGCGTGTCGACATCCTGATCAACGGCGAACGCGTCGACGCGCTCAGCCTGATCGTGCACCGCAGCTTCGCCGACCGCCGCGGCCGCGACCTGGTCGACAAGATGAAGGAGCTGATCCCGCGGCAGATGTTCGACGTCGCCATCCAGGCGGCGATCGGCTCGCAGGTGATCGCCCGCTCGACGGTCAAGGCGCTGCGCAAGAACGTGCTCGCCAAATGCTACGGCGGCGATGCCTCGCGCAAGCGCAAGCTGCTGGAGAAGCAGAAGGAAGGCAAGAAGAGAATGAAGTCCGTCGGCCGCGTCGACATCCCCCAGGAGGCCTTCCTGGCGGTGCTGCGGATGGACAAGTAGGGCCGGTGCCGGAAGCCGGTCGACAGACACGGACAATGACGAGATGAGAATGGACTTTGCCCTGCTGCTGGTCGCCCTGACCGCCCTGACCGGACTGGTCTGGCTGTTCGACCGCCTGTTGTTCGCGCGCCGTCGCGCCGCCGCTGGCGGCAAGGTGCCGGTGGTGGTCGACTACGCCCGGTCGTTCTTCCCGGTGATCCTTCTGGTGCTGGTGTTCCGCAGCTTCCTTTTCGAGCCGTTCAAGATCCCGTCCAGCTCGATGATGCCGACCCTGCTGATCGGCGACTTCATCCTGGTCAACAAGTTCGCCTACGGCGTGCGCCTGCCGGTCACCAACAGCAAGGTGCTCGCGGTGGGCGAGCCGGCGCGCGGCGACGTGGTGGTGTTCCGCTACCCGCAGGACCCCCGCATCGACTACATCAAGCGCGTGGTCGGCCTGCCCGGCGACACCGTCAGCTACCGGGACAAGGCGCTCTACATCAACGGCGAAGCGGTGCCCCAGGAGGTCGTCGGCCGTTTCATCGGCGCCGGACGCGGCGCCGACATGACCGGCGCCGAGGAGCGCCGCGAGCGGCTCGCCGGCGACCAGCCCCACCACCTGCTGGTTCGCGCCGCGCCGATGTACCAGCAGCCCGGCGAGGCGCGCTGGCAGGTCCCGGAGGGCCACTACTTCGTGATGGGCGACAACCGGGACAACAGCCAGGACAGCCGCGCCTGGGGATTCGTGCCGGAAGCCAACCTGGTCGGCCGCGCTTCGGTGATCTGGTGGAGTTGGGATACGCAGAAAGACGGTATCATCGATTTCCGGCGGCTCGGGAATGTGATCCGCTAGTCAGAACCAGCTTGGGGAGCACGCGCCATGCGCAAGGGGCAGCACGGCATCACGTTGATCGGTTTCCTGTTCGTCCTGGCCATCGCCGGCCTGTTCGCCTACGTCGGCATGCGCCTGTTCCCGGTCTATTCGGAGTGGTACAGCGTGTCCACGGCGATGAAGGGCCTGGCCAAGGAGCCCGGCATCGCCAACATGTCGCCGGACCAGATCCGGACCCTGTTCGACCGCCGCCTCTACACCAGCTACGTCGAGTCGGTGAAGCCCAACAATGTGCGCATCACCACCCAGGGCGGCCCGCAGATCCACGTCAAGTACGAGGTCAGGCGGCCGCTGTTCGGCAACCTTGAATTCATCGCCACCTTTGAGCGCGTCGAGCGGCTCAGCGGCAGCTGACAGCCTGCCCGGGCTGGGCCACCGGTTCGCCGATCCGGCCCTGCTGGCCCAGGCGCTGAGCCACCGCAGCGCCGGCCAGCCGCACAACGAGCGGCTGGAGTTCCTGGGCGACGGCCTGGTCGGCGCGGTGGTCGCCGAGATGCTCTACCAGGCGCATCCGAAGGCCTCCGAGGGCGACCTGACGCGGCTGCGCGCGCGCCTGGTGCGGCGCGAGAGCCTGGCCGAGCAGGCGCGCCTGCTCGAGCTTGGCGAGCACCTGCGCCTGGGCCAGGGCGAGTTGCGCAGCGGCGGCTTCCGGCGCGATTCGATCCTGTCCGATGCCTTCGAGGCGCTGGTCGCCGCCATCTATCTCGATGCCGGCTGGGCGGTGTGCCGCGACTGGCTGCGCGCGCGCTTCGCCGGCCCGGTGGCGGCGCTCGACCTGCGCGAGCTGTCCGATGCCAAGTCGCGTCTGCAGGAGTGGCTGCAGTCGCGGGGCCGGCCGCTGCCCGACTACCGGGTGCTGGAACGCAGCGGCGCCGAGCATGCCCAGCAGTTCACGGTCGCCTGCCGGATCGAAGGCCGCGAACAGCCGGCCCTGGGCCAGGCGGGCTCGCGCAAGCTGGCCGAACAGCGCGCCGCCGAGGCGATGCTGGCCCTTCTACAGGATCCAGGACGATGACCAACGAAACCTTCCGCAGCGGCCACGTCGCCCTGGTCGGCCGACCCAACGTCGGCAAGTCCTCCCTGCTCAATGCCCTGGTCGGGCAACGGCTGTGCATCGTCTCGCCGAAGCCGCAGACCACCCGGCACCGCATCCTGGGCGTGGTGACCCGAGCCGGGGGACAGATCGGGTACCTGGACACGCCGGGCCTGCACGGCGGCGGCGGGTCGGCGCTGAACCGCCAGCTCAACCGTACCGCCCAGGCCACCCTGGCCGGCGCCGACGTCTGCGTGCACGTGGTCGAGGCGGGACGCTGGACGGCCGAGGACCAGACGGTCGCGCGGTCGCTGGCCGAGGCCGGCGTGCCCTGCCTGCTGGCGGTCAACAAGATCGACCTGGTCAAGGACAAGTCGACGCTGCTGCCCTGGCTGGCCGAGGTCGGTGCGGCCGCGCACCTGGCCGGGGTCTTCCTGGTCTCGGCGCGACGTCGGGACGGACTGGACCGGCTGGAGTCGGCCATCGTCCAGGCCCTGCCCGAACAGGCGGCGCTGTACGACGACGACACCCTGACCGATCGCAGCGAACGCTTCCTGGCCGCCGAGCTGGTCCGCGAGCAGGTCATGCGGCAGCTCGGCCAGGAGCTGCCCTACGCGACCACGGTCGAGATCGAGCAGTTCGCGCTGGAGGGCCGGCTGCGGCGCATCCACGCGGCGATCTGGGTCGAGCGCGACGGCCAGAAGGCGATCGTGATCGGCGACAAGGGCAGCCGCCTGAAGGAGATCGGCACCCGGGCCCGGCTGGCCATGGAGCAGCTGTTCGACGGCAAGGTGCACCTGGAGCTGTGGGTCAAGGTCCGGCGCGGCTGGTCCGACGACGAACGCGCGCTGCGCGACCTCGGCTACGGCGACTGACGGCGGCAGCTGCGGCCGGCGATGGCCTTGCGCCTGGACAACGAGGCCGCCTGGCTGCTCGAGGCCCGGCCGTACCGGGAAACCAGCCTGCTGGTCGAGGTGCTGACCGCCCGCCATGGCCGCCTCGGCCTGGTCGCGCAGGGCGCGCGCGGCGGCAGCCGCGGCCAGGCCCTGCGCCGCGCCCTGCTGGAGCCGTTCCGGCCGCTGCGGCTGTCCGCGGCCGGGGCCGGCGAGCTGCTGACCCTGGCCACGGTCGAGGCCGACGGTGTGCCGCTGCGGCCCGTCGGCGATCCCCTGTTCGCGGCCCTGTACGTCAACGAGCTGGTCCAGCGCCTGACCGGGCGTGGCGATCCGGTGCCCGAGCTGTTCCGGCGCTACCGCGACTGGCTGGCCGAGCTGGCGCGGCTGCCGGCGACGCCGCCCGCGGCACTGGCCTGGTCCCTGCGCCGCTTCGAACGCGACCTGCTGGCCCTGGCCGGCTACGCCCTGGTGTTGGCGCATGACGAGGACGGCGTCGCCCTGGACCCGGAATCCGACTACGCCTTCGATCCCGATCAGGGCGCCCGGGCCTGGTCGCCGGCCAGTCCCTGGCCGCGCGTGCGCGGCGAGGTGCTGCTGGCCTGGGCCGGCGACCGGCAGCCAGCGCCGGCGCAACTCTCGGCCCTGCGCGCCTTGTCGCGGCGGGTGATCGGCCACCGTCTCGACGGCGCGCCGCTACGCAGCCTGCGCCTGGCGGCGCAGTGGCGCCTGCAGCCGGGGGGCGGCGAGGATCCCGGGGACTGAAGCACGGCCACTGGGGTCAGGCCGCGGTTGCGCCGGCCACCGGAGGCATTACGATCCGGTCCGCGGGGCATCCGGAGACCATCCTCCCGGCGTCCTGCGTCCGCCTGCCTGCCCCGGCCTTCCCTGCAACCGGGTCGCACGACCATGCCGTTCATCCGCGCTGCCGCCGACGCGCCCACGCTTCCGGTACGCCTGGCCAGTGCCGTCCTGGCGCTGCTGGCCTGGGCGGCGCTGCTGCTGCAACTGCTGCTGTCGGTTCGGCTGGCCCTCGCCAATGGCCATGGAATCGGCCATGGCCTGCTGGTCTACACCGGCTTCTTCACGATCCTGTCCAACCTGCTGGTCGCGCTGGTCCTGACCGCCTGGGCCGGGGCAGGGCGGCGCGGTCGCCCGGGCTGGCTGCGGCGACCGGGCACCGCCGCCGTGGCCGCGGCAGGCATCGCCGTGGTTGCGATCGCCTACCACCTGCTGTTGCGGCAGGTCTGGGAGCCCCGCGGCTGGCAACTGCTGGCCGACCAGTTGCTGCACTACCTGGTGCCGGCCGGCTACCTGCTGTGGTGGTGGCTGGTGCCGGGCAGGGCGCGCCTGCGCTGGCGGCAGTGGCCGTGGTGGCTGGCCTGGCCGCTGGCCTACCTGGTCTACGCGCTGGCCCGGGGCGAGCTCACCGGGCTGTATCCGTACCCCTTCATCGACGTGCCGCAGCTGGGCTACGGCGCGGCTCTGTCCAACGCCGGGGCCATCCTGGTCGGCTATGGGCTGATCGCGGCGGCCCTGCTGCAGCTCACGCGCTGGCGGAGAAGGGGCTGAGGCGGGCACGGGGGATGCGTGGCAGCGGGTGCAGGCCCGCTTGCACCAAGGGTTCGCCGAGTGCCCGCCTCAGGCGCCGCCGGCGTCCAGCCAGTCGTCGATCGCCGCGCGCAGGCGCTGCAGTTGCGCCAGCAGGCCGGGCCGCAGGCGGTCGGGATCCGGATCCCGGACCAGCCGGGGCCGCAGCCAGTCCAGGTGCCGGGCCAGGGCCAGGGCCCCGCACCAGCGCGCGGCCGCCGCCAGCCGGTGCAGCTCGTCGTCGACGGCGTCGCGGCTGTCCGGCGTCCAGGGCCCGCCCAGGCGGTCCGGCAGCGCGCGCAGCTCCGCCGCCAGCAGTTCGCGCAGGGCCCTGACGGTAGCGGTGTCGCCGCAGCTGCGCAGGGCCATGTCGTCATCGAGCGGCTGCTCACCGGCGTCGTGCCGCCGGACGGCAGGCTGAACCGGGGAGGCCGGGGCGGACCTTGCGGCGGGGAGCAGCCGGGCCAGGGTGGCGAGCAGCGCGTCCGGCGCGCAGGGCTTGGCCAGCACCGCGTCGAAGCCCGCCGCGGCCAGTTGCCGCCGGACCGTTTCGTCCAGGTCCGCGGTAAGGACGACGGCGGGCGGCCGGCCCGGCCTGTCCAGTAGCTCCGTGGCGCGTCCGTCGGGCAGGTGCAGGTCGCACAGCCACAGGTCGAAGCGCCGGGTGTCCAGGTGCCGGCGCGCCTGCTCGAGGTCGCCTGCCAGGGTGGTGCGGCAACCGGCGGCGGACAGCACGCTGGTCAGCCAGGTGGCGATCATCGTATGGTCTTCGACGATGAGGACGCTGCCTCCGTCCATGCCTGCCTCCCGGGGTGGCCGCAAGCGTGCGCACGCAGCTGCCGCAGGTCAAGTCGCGGCGGTTCGCCTGCGCCTGCTGCGCGCGACGATGCCGGCCCTGCTCTGGGTGCTGCCGGGACTTGCCCCTGCACCCGCGCATGCCGAACTGCCGCGCCACGCCGTGCAGTTGCGCGTGGAGCGCATCGCCCACGAGCAGCTGCGCATCGAGGGCCTGCGCCTGGCGCAGGTGCCGGGCGAGGGCACAGCCGGGCACCTGGCGCTGACGGCGCGCCGCCTGGTGCTGCCCGGCGCCGGCCTGGACCTGACCGGCGTGGCGTTCGCCTGCGAGCTCTCGCAGGTGGCCGACGCAAGCGATCCTCCTTTGTGGCAGTGCCAGGGCCCGCTGCAGTGGCAGGGTGGAGAGACCGGCTGGCAACTTGCCTGGCGCGGCGACCTGGCGCTGGCCCAGGGGCAGCTGCGTCTGGGTCGCGGCATCGCCGAGGTGCAGGTCGACCTGCCCCTGGCGGGACGGGCACTGGCCGTGCAGGCCCGACGGATGCCGGCGTCCTGGCTGTCGACCCTGCTGCCGGCGGTCGCCTGGCGGGACGGGCGCATCGGCGGTCGGGTCGAGCTGGGGCGCGCCGGTGGCCAGACCGCCTGGCGCGGTCATGTCCAGGCCAGCGGCCTGGCGGCGGAGACTGCGGAAGGCACGGTCGCGGTGGAGGGCGTCGAGCTGTCCGGTGGGCTGGAGGTCAGGCTGGCGGTCGACGGCACGCTGTCGCTGGCCGGCCGGCCCACCGTGACTGCCGGCGACGTGCTGGTGGGCCCGGTCTTCGCAAGCTGGCCGGCCGGCAGCGAAATCGCCCTGGGCGTGGACCTGCGCAGCGGACCCGCCGGCATCGAGCTCAAACAATTGCGTCTGGAGGACGGCGACACCCGCATCGAGGTGGCCGCGGCCCCGGCGCCGGACGCGGCGGGATGGCCGGGACGGCTGCAGGTGTCCGGCAAGGTCGACCTGGACCGCCAGCGCGAACGGCTGGTCGAGGGCACGCTGGCGGGACTGGGCATGGCCGACCTGGAGCTTTCCGGGCAGGTCGCCGGCAGCGTCGACTGGGTCTCCGGGCCGGGGCTGACGTCCCTAGATGCCGATCTTGCCGGGGTGGGCCTTCGCCACCGCGGCGGCGCCTATGGCGTCGAGGGTCTGGCAGGCGTGGTGGCGATGCGGCCCCCCGGCCAGCCGGCGGCGCCGGTCGAACTGGCCTGGCAGGGACTGTCCCTGTACGGCTTGGCGCTCGGTCCGGGTCGCCTGCAGGCGCAGGCGGCCGACGGCGCGATCCAGGCGCTCGCCCCGGTGCGGCTTGCGCCGGCCGGCGGCGAGCTGCAGCTGCTGGACCTGCGTCTGGCCCTGGTTCCCGGACAGCCGGTGCGGCTGACCGGCGACATCGAGCTGTCGAACGCGCGCATCGACCGTCTGGCGGCGGGATTCGGCTGGCCGGCGTTTCCGGGACGGATGGACGGCAGCCTGCCGGGCCTGCGGCTCGACCGCGAGCGACTGGCCACCGGCGGCGGCATCCGGATCGAGGCCTTCGACGGCGAGGCCCGGATCGAAGGTCTGACCATCGAGCGGCCGTTCGGTCTGGCGCCGGCCCTGGCGGCCGACGTGCACCTGCGCGGCCTCGACCTGACGCCGCTCACCGAGGTGTTCGGCTTCGGGCGCATCGAGGGTCGACTCGACGGCGACATCGAGCGCCTGCGCCTGCTCGGCTGGCGGCCGGTCGCCTTCGACGCCCGCCTGCGGACCCGCGACAGCGGGCGGCGGCGCATCAGCCAGCTGGCGGTCGACCAGCTCACCCGGCTGGGCGGTGGCGGTACAGGACTGCAGGGTCGGCTGCTGGGCACCTTCGACAGCTTCGGTTACCGACGGATCGCCCTGGGCTGCCGGCTGGCGAACGAAGTCTGCACCATGTCCGGCCTCGACGAGGCGGCAGGCGGATTCACCATCCTGCAGGGCTCGGGCCTGCCGCTGATCACCATTCGCGGTTTCCAGCGGCAGGTCGACTGGCCGGTGCTGCTGGAGCGCATCCGGGCGGCGATGGCGGGGCAGGCCCCGGAGGTCCGGTGAGCGCGGAAGGAGGCTTCCACGGGGCGGCCGACTCGCCCCTGGGCGCCGGGCGCGTGTCGGACCCGGCCGACCACTGCGCGTCCCGGGACAGCCGCCGCTCATCAAGCTGACGTAACCTAGCGCGGTCCGTTCGCCCGTGCCGCGCGCGGATCGGCCGCCGCCCAGGCGCGGCGCCGTCCCGCCAGCACTGGAGCCTGCCATGACCCGACCGATCCGCTGGATCCTGCCCGCCGCCGCGCTGCTGCTGCTCGCCGCCTGCGTGACCATCAACGTCTACTTCCCGGCGGCACAGGCCGAACAGGCCGCACGCGAGTTCGTCAACGATGTCATCGGCAACGGCCAGGGCGACGCGGATCCGCCGCCGCGCGGAAACCCGGGTGCCGGCCTGCACCTGCGCACCTTGTTCCTGCCGGTCTCCAGCGCCCATGCGCAGGCGGACATCAATGTCCGGACGCCGGCGATCACCACGATCCGCGAGCGCATGCGGCAGCGCTTCGAGACCCTGCGTCCGCACTTCGAGGCCGGCGTGCTGGGCATGACCCGCGATGGCCGGATCGCGGTACGCGATGCCTCCTCGCTGGCGCTGCGCGATCGCAATGCCGTCAACCAGGCGGTCGCCGACGACAACCGCGACCGCGATGCCGTGTACCGGGAGATCGCCCTGGCCAACGGCCAGCCCGGCTGGGAGGACGAGATCCGCGCCACCTTCGCCCGGCAGTGGATCGACCAGGCGCGCCCGGGCTGGTACTACCAGGACGCCAGCGGCGCCTGGACGCGCAAGTAGCGCGCCGGCACGGTCCGTCCGGCCGCCGTCGCGGCCGGGCTCCCGGCATCTGCGACAATGGCGGCCCGGCGCCCGGTCCGCCCCGCGATCGAGCCCGCAGCAGGAACGCCACCATGCGCACGGACGCGCCGCCGTTCGAGACCCTGATCGACGACCTCAGCCACGAGGGTCGCGGCGTTGCGCGCGTCGACGGCAAGGTGGTGTTCGTCGACGGCGCGCTGCCGGGCGAGCGGGTGCGCGCCCGGCGCAGCCGGCGCGGCCGCGACTACGACGAGGCGGTCCTGGTGGAGGTGATCGAGGCCTCGCCGGATCGGGTCGAGCCGCGCTGCGAGCATTTCGGGGTGTGCGGGGGCTGCGTCCTGCAGCACCTGGCGCCGGCTGCCCAGATCGCCGCCAAGCAGAAGCAGCTCCTGGAGAACCTGCGCCGTATCGGGGGCCTGCAGCCGGCACGCGTGCTGCCCCCGCTGGTCGCCGATACCTGGGGCTATCGGCGCAAGGCCCGGCTCTCGGTCAAGGACGTGCCGAAAAAGGGCAGGGTGCTGGTCGGCTTCCGGGAGCGCCAGCCGCGCTTCATCGCCGACATCCGGCGCTGCGAGGTTCTCGATCCACGGGTCGGACCCCTGGTGGGCGCGCTGGGCGAGCTGATCGGTCGCCTGCAGTCGGCCAGCCGCATCGCCCAGATCGAGGTCGCCGCGGGCGACGGCATGCCCGCGCTGGTGTTCCGCAATCTCGTCGACCTGGGCGAAACCGACCGGGACCAGTTGTCCGGGTTCGGCCGCGAGCACGGCCTGGCCATCTACCTGCAGCCCGGCGGTGCCGACAGCGTCCACCTGCTGTGGCCGCAACAGCACGAACTGGCGTTCTCGCTGGCCGACGAGGGCCTGCGCTACCGGTTCGCGCCGCTGGACTTCATCCAGGTCAACGCCGCCCTCAACGAGGCGATGATCGGCCAGGCGCTGGAACTGCTGGCGCCGGGTCCGGACCAGCACGTACTGGACCTGTTCTGCGGACTCGGCAACTTCAGCCTGCCGATCGCCCGCCGCGCCGGGCGTGTCACCGGCATCGAGGGCGAGGCCGGCCTGGTCGCCCGGGCGCGCGAGAACGCCACGGCCAACGGCATCGGCAACGCGCAGTTCCTGGCGGTCGACCTGGCCGGCCACCTGCGCGACGCGCCCTGGGCGGGGCGCGGCGTCGATGCCGTGCTGGTCGACCCGCCGCGGACCGGTGCCCAGGCGGTGCTGGAGCAGTTGCGCTTCCCGGACGCCGCGCGGCTGGTCTACGTCTCCTGCCATCCGGGCAGCCTGGCCCGCGACGCCCGCCTGCTGGTGGAGCGGCACGGATACCGGCTGGCCGCCGCCGGCGTCATGGACATGTTCCCGCACACGGCGCACGTGGAATCCATCGCGCTGTTCGAGCGCGCCTGAGCCATGGCGACC
The DNA here is from genome assembly GCA_019634735.1 of Lysobacterales bacterium. Lineage (NCBI taxonomy): Bacteria > Pseudomonadati > Pseudomonadota > Gammaproteobacteria > Lysobacterales > Lysobacterales bacterium. Next base: position 157,673 of record JAHCAT010000003.1, read on the forward strand.
GAGATCGAACGCAAGTTCCTGCCGGCCGGCGAAGACTGGCGGCACGGGGTCGAACGCAGCCTGGCCATAGTCCAGGGCTGGCTGGGCGGCGACGGCTGTTCCGTCCGCGTGCGCCTGACCGATGGCGTGGGCAGCCTGAACATCAAGTCGCGCACGCTGGGTCCGGTGCGCAGCGAGTACGAGTACCCGATCCCCGCCGCCGATGCCCGGGAACTGCTGGCCCTGTGCGGCGCGCAGGTGCTGGCCAAGACCCGGCACTTGGTGAACGTCGATGGGCACTGTTTCGAGATCGACGAGTTCCAGGGCGACAACGACGGGCTGGTCGTGATCGAGATCGAGCTGCAGGCTGCAGATTCCGGGTTTCCGCATCCGGACTGGCTGGGCCGCGAAGTCACCGACGATCCGCGCTTCTACAACGTCAATCTCGTCCGGGAGCCCTACTCCCGCTGGAGCACACCAACATGCTGATCATCGGCATCGAGTCGACCGCCCTGGCGCCGCACGAACGGCGCTGGCTGGAGCATCCGGTGGTCGCCGGCGTCATCCTGTTCGCCCGCAACATCGTCGACCGCGAACAGTCGGCCGGACTGGTCGCGCAGTTGCGCGAAGTGCGCGAGGCGCCGCTGCTGGTCTGCGTCGACCAGGAAGGCGGCCCGGTGCAACGGTTCCGCGAAGGTTTCGGGCCGCTGCCGGCGCTGGCCCGGATCGGCGCGCTGTGGTCGTCGGACGCGGAGCAGGCCTGCAGCCTGGCCCGGGAACACGCCTGGCTGATGGCCTCGCAGATGCGGGCGCTGGACATCGACCTGAGTTTCGCGCCGGTGCTCGACCTGCGCTGCGGCAACCGGGCGATCGGCGAGCGGGCCTTCGATGCCGACCCGGAGGCCTGCGCGGCGCTGGCCGCGGCCTACATCGAGGGCATGCACGCGGCAGGGATGGCCGCCACCGGCAAGCACTTCCCCGGCCATGGCTCGGTGCTCGAGGACACCCACCACGATGCCGCCATCGATCGCCGGCCATGGGCGACCCTTGCGGCCTGCGACCTGGTGCCGTTCCGCGCGGCGGTACGTGCCGGCGTCGACGCGATGATGATGGCGCACGTCACCTACCCGCAGGTCGACGCGCTGCCGGCGGGCTACTCCGAGCGCTGGATCCGCCATGTGCTGCGCGACGAGATGGGTTTCGACGGCATCGTGTTCAGCGACGACATCGCCATGGTCGCCGCCGAGGGCGTCGGTGCGGTCGGCCATCGCGTCCGCCAGCACCTGGAGGCCGGTTGCGATGTCGTCCTGGCCTGCCAGCCAGGCCAGGTCGAAGCCGCCATCGACGCCGTTCCGCACGACCATGTCGAGGAGACCAGCGAGCGGCTGGCCAGCCTGGCCGGTCGGCAACCTGCGACCGGCGCGGACGCGCTGGCGACGCGCCAGGACGAGATCGTCGGGCGACTGTCCCGGCTGATGGCCTGAGCGGCGGGGCAGAGCCCCGTGCTCCTCGTCGCCGGGGCCGTTCCAACATGCGCCGGACGCCTGCGGCCGACATGCCGGTACAGTGCCGGATAGCCCGAGGCGGGGGCAGCAATCACTTTCCATGGAGGCCAGCATGACCCCATCAACGACGTTCACCGAGGTGCTGGCGGCGGCCGACTGCATCCATGACGGCGCCGCCGTCGACGCGGCCATCGCCTCCATGGCCAGGCGCATCGACGCCGACTACGGATCGGCGGTCCGACCGGTGTTCCTGACGGTGATGCATGGCGGGCAGTTCTTCGCCTCCAGCCTCGCGCTGACCTGCGCCACCGACTTCGACTTCGACTACGTGCACGCCAGCCGCTACCGCGGCACCGAGGGCGCCGCGCTCAACTGGCTGCGTCGCCCGGTGGTGGCGATGGGCGGCAGGCACGTGCTGCTGGTCGACGACATCCTCGACGAGGGACATACCCTGCTGGCGATCCGGGAGCACTGCCTGGCACAGGGCGCCGCGACGGTGCGCGTGGCGGTGCTCACCGAGAAGCATCACGAACGGCGGGCCCCGGGCATCGAGGCCGATTACGTCGGACTGGTGGTGCCCGATCGTTACGTCTTCGGCTACGGCATGGACTGGCATGGCCACGGCCGCAACCTGGCCGCGATCCATGCCATGGCGGAGGAGAGCGCATGAGCACGGTCGACCTGGCGATCATCGGTGGCACCGGCGTGTACCGCCTGGCCCGCCTGCAGGACGCGCAAAGGCACCTGGTGGAGACGCCCTACGGCCCGCCCAGCGACGCCGTGGTGGCCGGAACGCTGCATGGCCGGCGCGTGCTGTTCCTGGCGCGTCATGGCGAGAACCACGTGCTCGCGCCGCACGAGATCAACTACCGCGGCAATCTCTGGGCCCTGCATTCCCTCGGCGCGCGCCGGGTGCTGGCGGTCAACTCGGTGGGTGGCATCAGCGCGCGCATGGCGCCGCGTGCGCTGGTCGTTCCCGACCAGCTGGTCGACTACACCTGGGGCAGGGCGCACACCTACGCGGGCAACGGAAACCGCGTCGAGCATGTCGACCTGTCCTGGCCCTACGACGCCGGTCTGCGAGGCGCCGTGCTGGATGCCGGCCGCGCTGCCGGGCTCGACCTCGTCGATGGCGGCACCTACGGCGCAACCCAGGGTCCGCGCCTGGAGACGCGCGCCGAGATCCGCCGGCTGGCCGGCGACGGGTGCGATCTGGTCGGCATGACCGGCATGCCCGAGGCGGCGCTGGCCAAGGAGCTGGGGCTTGCCTACGCCTGCGTGGCGGTGGTGGCGAACTGGGCGGCGGGCTGCGGCGACGAGGCGGAGATCACCATGGCCGACGTGCTCGGCAACATGGAACAGGCCACCGCCCGCCTGCCGGCACTGATCGACGAACTGCTGGCCTCATTCTGAGAACTGCATCACGCAAATAGTCTCGCCGGCGGTCGATTTCCCGACACACATGTAAAACCGGACCTGCTAATGTCCGGCTCGACACGGTTGCGCGACCCGCTCTTGGGACGGTCGCGCCGGTGCTGGAGGGCGCCGGTCGCCGTGTCGGGTCAGGAATGGCCCAGCCCCGCCCGGGCGTCCCGGTCGGGGACCATCACGACACATCACCGGAGGGAGTCACCGATGCATTCCAACCCCGCCCGCGGCCCCGGCCGCGTGCTCGCCCTTGCCTTCTTCCTCGGCACAGCGCTCAGCGCTTCCGCCCTGGCCAGCCCGCTCGCCTCGCGCATCAACACCAGCGCGCTGGCGCCAGGACAGCAGTACGAGGGCTTCATCGTCCATTTCCACAGTGGTTCCCGCGCCGCCACCGACCCGGCGGCGGTACAGGCGCTGGCCGACCGCGTCGGCGCGCGTCTCGGCACCCGCGGCAGCCATGTCCGGCCGGTTGCGGCGGGCGGCGAGCTGATCGATTTCGGCGGCAACGGCAGCCGCCTCGATGCCGTTTCGGTGATGGAGCTGATCGCTGCCGATCCCGACGTCGCCTACGTCGAGCCGAACGCCATCATGCAGCGGGCGCTGACGCCCAACGACACCCGCTACGGCGAGCAGTGGCACTACTTCGAGGCGGCGGGCGGCCTCAACCTCCCGCAGGCCTGGGACATCGCGACCGGCGCGGGCGTGGTGGTCGCGGTGCTCGACACCGGCAGCACCAGCCACCCGGACCTCAACGGCAATACCGTGGCCGGCTACGACTTCATCAGCAGCGCGACCACGGCGCGCGACGGCAACGGCCGCGACGCCAACCCGCAGGACGAGGGCGACTGGATCACCGCCAACCAGTGCGGTACGCCGCACGCGGCGCAGAACTCCAGCTGGCATGGCACCCATGTCGCCGGTACCGTCGCCGCCGTCACCAACAATTCGACCGGCGTCGCCGGCGTCGCCTTCGGCGCCAAGGTCCAGCACCTGCGCGTGCTCGGCGCCTGCGGCGGCACCCTGGCCGACATCGCCGACGCCATCGTCTGGGCGTCCGGCGGCAGCGTCTCCGGCGTGCCTGCCAACGCCACGCCGGCCAAGGTCATCAACATGAGCCTGGGTGGCGGCGGCAGCTGCGGCACCACCTACCAGAACGCCATCAATTCCGCGGTCGGCCGCGGTTCGGTGGTGGTGGTGGCGGCCGGCAACGAGAACCAGAACGCCAGCAACTCGCGCCCGGCCAATTGCAACAACGTGGTGGCGGTGGCGGCGGTCGGCCGTAACGGCGGCAAGGCCTCGTATTCGAACTTCGGCACCGTGGTCGACGTGGCCGCACCGGGCGGCGGCGGCACCGGCGTGCTGTCGACGCTCAACACCGGAACAACCACGCCGGGCAGCGCCAGCTACGCCTTCTACCAGGGCACCAGCATGGCCACCCCGCACGTCGCCGGCGCGGCCGCGCTGATGCTGCAGGTCAACCCGTCGATGACGCCGGCGCAGATCGAGTCGACCCTGAAGTCGACCGCACGCGCCTTTCCGGCCACCTGCTCGGGTTGCGGCACCGGCATCGTCAACGCCCTGGCCGCCGTGCAGGCAGCGGGCGGCGGCACGCCACCCCCGCCGCCGCCGTCCAACGTGCTGAGCAACGGCGTGCCGGTCACCGGCCTGTCCGGCAGCACCGGCACCGAACTGCGCTTCACCATGGAGGTGCCTTCCGGCGCCAGCAACCTGGTGTTCCAGATGAGCGGCGGTTCTGGCGATGCCGATCTGTATGTCCGCCAGGGCGCCGCGCCGACCACCAGCACCTACACCTGTCGTCCGTACCTGTCCGGCAACAACGAGAGCTGCACCATCGCCTCGCCGGCGGCCGGGACGTGGCACGTCATGGTGCGCGGCTATTCGGCCTTCTCCGGTGTGTCCCTGGTCGGCAGCTTCACCGCCAGCGGTGGCGGCCAGCAGAGCTTCTTCGAGAACACCGCCGACTATCAGATCCGCGACCTGCAGACCACCGAGAGTCCGATCGCGGTCAACCGCACCGGCAACGGCCCGGCGTCGCTGACCGTCAACGTTCGCATCATCCATACTTACATCGGCGACCTGCGCGTCGACGTGGTGGCGCCGAACGGCACCAGCTGGCGCGTGCACAACCGCACCGGCGGCAGCGCTCAGAACATCATCACCAGCTACACGATCAATGCCTCCTCGGTGCCTGCCAACGGCACCTGGCGGCTGCGCGTCTACGATGCCGCCAACGGCGACATCGGCTACATCGACAGCTGGAGCCTGCAGTTCTAGCGGGCGGCAGGTCGTCCCGGGCGGCGCGGTCGCCGCCCGGGTATTTGCGTTCGGCCGCTGGCGGACCTCGACCCGCCGTCGGTTCAACCAGGCCACCGGGATCCGTCCCGGTGGCCTTCTTGTTGGCGCGGGACACGCGGACTCGAGGTCGGTGGATCGCCCGCCAGGCTGCGCAGCAGGTCTGTCATGCCTCGACGAAGGGTGCGCTGCGCGACACCGCTCGGGGGTGACCGCCGCCTGCGGCCACGGCGCCTGCCGCGTCGCCGGCGGGCCTGGCGCGACTCAGCCGGACACGCGCAGCAGGGCGTGCTGCTTGCGGCCCTTGCGAAGCAGGACATGGCCGCCAGCCAGCAGGTCCGCGGCGGTGACCCGGCGATCGGACGCCTGGCAGCGGACGTTGTTCACATAGACGCCGCCGCCCTCGATGTCCTTGCGCGCCTGGCCGCGCGACGGACACAGTCCGGCCTGAACCAGCAGGTCGACCAGGGCCGCGCCCTCGCCGTCCACGGCGGCTCGGTCCAGGGACACCGTGTCGATTTCGCCGGCGAGATCCGCGAACACCGATTCGCCGGCGTCCTCGATCGGCGCGCCGAACAGAATGCGGCCGGCCCTCAGCGCCGAGTCCAGCGCACCTTGGCCATGCACCAGGGCGGTGACCTCGTCGGCCAGCGCCCGCTGCGCCTGGCGGGCACCCGGGTCGTGCGCATGCTCGGCTTCCAGGGCCTCGATCCGCTCGCGCGGCAGGAAGGTGAACTTGCGCAGGTACTCGCCCACCTTCGCGTCCTCGGTGTTGAGGAAGAACTGGTGGAAGCGATAGGGGCTGGTGCGCGCCGGGTCCAGCCAGACCGCGCCGGATTCGGTCTTGCCGAACTTGCTGCCGTCGGACTTGGTGATCAGGGGGAAGGTCCAGCCCCACACCGTGGCACCCAGCTTGCGGCGCACGAACTCGGTGCCGGCAGTGATGTTGCCCCACTGGTCGGAGCCGCCGATCTGCAGTTCGCAGCCGAGCGTGCTGCGCAGGTGGAAGAAGTCGTTGGCCTGCAGCAGCTGGTAGCTGAATTCGGTGTAGCTGATGCCGGCTTCGCTGCCCATCCGCGTGCGCACCGACTCCTTGGCCAGCATGGTGGTCAACGGAAAGTGCTTGCCGACCTCGCGCAGGAACTCCAGGAAGCCCATTGGCGCGGTCCAGTCGGCGTTGTCGACCAGTCGCGCCGGGTTGGCTTCGGCCTCGAAGTCGAGCAGGCGGGCAAGCTGGACCTTGATCGCCGCGACGTTGTGGTCGAGCTGTTCGCGGGTCAGCAGATTGCGCTCTGCGGACTTGCCGGACGGGTCGCCGATCATGCCGGTGGCGCCGCCGGCCAGGGCGATCGGGTGGTGGCCGGCGCGCTGGAAGCGGCGCAGCATGAGCTGCCCCATGAGGTGGCCGACGTGCAGGGAGTCGCCGGTCGGGTCGAAGCCGCAGTAGACCGCGATCGGCCCTTCGCGCAGGCGGGCGGCCAGTCCGTCCAGGTCGGTGCAATCGGCCAGCAGGCCGCGCCACTTGAGGTCGTCGATCAGGTCCATGGGTGTGCGCTGCGGCGGTGGGCCGGTCCGGGGGACCGCGAAGCTTAACAGCGTCAGGCAGGCGCCGATCCGGCGCGACGGGTCGTCCGCTTGCATCCGGCCAACCACTGCGGAGCGATGAGCGGGCAGGGCCCGCGGCGCGCGCCGGGCGGGGCGGCCCTCTCCCCCGCCCCTCCCGCACTGGTGGGGGAGGGGAGAAGTGCGGTGCCTTCGCACCGGCGGTGCCCGCTTGGCAGGAAGGGGCGGACCCGTCTGTGGCGGTCGCTGAGAGACGACGCCAACCCGGTTCGGGAGCGGGGAGCGGGCCGGCACTTGCGATGATCTGCACCGTTGCTGGCCCAGCAGCGCGCGCTGGGCGGGGCGGAACTCTGCCCCGCCTCCCCGCAGGCGGGGCAGAAGTGCAGTGCCGCTGCAAGCACGCGCCTGGCAGTGGGCGAACTGGCTGGGAGGTGCGGATACGGCACCGATCAGGTCGGCCGGGGAGCGGCCCGCGCAGCGGCGCGGCCAGGGGACGCTCACTCGATGACGCGGAAGCGCGCGCTGGCGTATCGACCGGCGGCGTCGAGCACCACCAGCCGGTGTCGACCGGGAGGCGCCAGGCGCAGGTCCAGGGGCAGGCCGCCGGGATGCTCGGCCACCAGGCGATCGTCCAGCAGCCACCACAGGCGGCCCTCGCCGCCGTCGGCGACCAGGCGCAGGTTCACCGAGCCGTCGCCGCCGGGCGCCGGCTTCAGGGTCGCGCCGTCCACCACACCGGCAAGCCGCAGCGTTCCGACGGCCAGATGCGGAGCCGGACCGCAGGCACCGGCCCAGGGGGGGGGTCGAGCGGCGCGCTGGCGCTGCGGGTCCAGCCAGGGCTGCGCCAGCAGCGGCCAGCGGGGCAGGCGCAGGACCGACAGGATCTGGCCGCCGGCGCAATCCGGTCTGCGTCGCCGCCCGTCGGCGTCCAGGAGGACGGTCAGCTCGGCGCCGGCACCCGGTGCCAGGCGATCCGGCAGCGGCGGCGGTCGCAGACCCTCGAGCAGCAGGGATGGATGGCGTTCCGGGCAGGGCGCGGCGGGGTCGGCGCCAACAGGCTGTCCGGACGGCCAGCAGACCTCGACGGACTCGACGCCCGCGGGTTCCTGCCAGCGCGAACCCGCCCGGCGAGGCAGGGCCGCGGCCACCGATTCGAGCAGGGGCAGGGCGGTTATGGCGCCGAACTGGCCGGGCTGTGGCGTGCCGTCGGGTCGCCCGATCCACACGCCGAGGGTGTACTCGGGCAGGATGCCGATCGCCCAGGCGTCGCGGTAGCCCCAACTGGTCCCGGTCTTGGCGACCAGGCCTGTCGCACTGGACCCCGTGCTCCCGGCCGGGCCCGGCACGAGCAGCATCGAGCGCACCAGGCCCGCGGCGCCCGGGCTGAGCAGGCGGCGCTCCTCGAGCGGGTCCTGGGGGCGCAGGCGCGGCCGTCCGGCCAGGCCATCGCGTGCCAGCGCGCGGTAGGCGCCGACCAGTTCCTGCAGCGAAGTCGCCGTACCGCCCAGCACCATGGCCAGGTTCGGTGTCGCCGCCCGCGGCAGGTCCAGGCCGAGACCGCCGTGGCGCAGGCGCGCCGCGAAGCGCGCCGGCCCGACCCGGTCGAGCAGGTCCACCGCCGGCACGTTCAGGGACAGCCGCAAGGCCTGGGCCGCCGAGACCGGGCCGCGGAAGGCGCTGTCGAAGTTGCCGGGTCGATAGCCGTCGAAGGCGAATGGCGCATCGACCAGCAGGCTGCCGGTGTGGATCAGTCCGTCGTCGATGGCGAGACCGTAGAGAAAAGGCTTGAGCGTCGAACCCGGCGAGCGCCGCGCCCGCACCATGTCGACATGACCCAGGCGATCGAGGTCGGCGAAGGCGCCTGAGCCGACATAGGCGCGCACCGCGAGGTCGTCGTTGCCGACCACCAGAAGCGCCGCCGAGGTGCGTGGCGGCAGGGGACGCAGCCACTGCCGCACCCGCTCCTCAAGGGCGGCCTGCAGGTCGGCGTCGACCAGGGTCTGGATGACCGGCGTGCCGGGCGCCTGGCTGCGCAGGCGCTGGGCCAGCAGTGCCGCATCCTGGGGCGCGCGCAGGCGGCGCGCCAGCACCGGCTCCTGGCGCGCCTCGGCGACCACCTCGACCGGCCAGATGCCGGTGTCGGCCATGCGTGCCAGCACCTTGTCGCGGGCGGCGCGGGCCCGCTCGGGATGGCGGTCGGGTCGGTTGCGGCCGGGCGCCTGCGGCAGCACCACCAGCAGCGCCGCCTCGGCATGGCTGAGCTGGCCGGGATCCTTGCCGAGCCATGCCCAGCTGGCCGCGCCGACGCCTTCCACGGGGCCGCCGAACGGCGCGTGGTCCAGGTACAGGGCGAGGATCTGCGATTTGTCCAATCGCCGTTCCAGCTGCAGCGCGCGCAGCGACTGGCGCAGCTTGGCGGCGAGTGTCCGGCGCCGCTGCGGCGGCTCCAGGATGCGCGCCACCTGCATGGTCAGCGTCGAGCCGCCCGACACCGGCCGGCCGGCGCGCACCGCCTGCCAGCTGGCGCGGGCCAGGGCCAGGGGATCGATGCCGGGGTGCCAGTGGAAGCGCTGGTCCTCGTAGGCGAGCAGCGCCTCCAGGTAACGCGGCGACACCGATGCGGCATCCACCGGCCGCCGCCATACGCCGTCGCGGCCGGCGAAGGCGCGCAGCGGCCGGCCGTCGGCGGCCAGCACCACGGCACCGCCGTCGTCGCCCGGCAGCGGCGGCGGCAACGCCTGGTCGAGCGCGGCCAGTGGCGCAAGCAGCCAGGCGCCGCGCATCAGCCAGCGCGGCAATCGCGTGCTGCCGGCAGGGGCAGCTGGGGGCGCAACCGCCATCAGCCGCTTTCCGGCAGTGCCGCGGGCGGTCGGTGGCCACCGGTCGATGGCCGTACCGGTCCGCAGACCGCGCGCGCCTCCGCCTGCGCGGAGGCGCGGCTCACGGCTCCGCCTGGCGGAGGCCCTGCGGCGGCAACACGCGCAGCCGGGCCCGGGCGGCGCCGACCGCCCGCAGCCAGGGCCGGTACATGTCTTCGGCCTGAACCGGCGGCACCGCGTACTCGCCCGGCGATACCGCGCGCACCACGTACCAGAGCTGGCCGGTCTGCCCGGACCACAGGCGAAGCACCGCGCTGTAGCGATCGTCGCGGTATTCCTCGTTGCGGATCAGCTCGCTGCCGCCGCGCTGGCCCAGGGCTTCGCCTTCGATCACCAGGGACTGCAGCAGGCGGGCGTCGAGCAGGTTGAGGTTTTCCACTTCCAGCCCACCGGGCAGGGGGTCGACCACCACCAGGTCCTCGACCTGCTCGCGCGCCTCCACGGTGAGCCGGACCACCAGGCTGTCGCCTTCGCGCAGGGCATCGCCGCGGAACGGCCGGCCGTCCGGCGTGAACCAGTCGCGTCGCACGGCGATGCCGGCGGCGTCCGCGGCCGGGGGCGACAACGGCGTGCCGACCCGTTCGCGCAGCAGCCACAGCGGCGTGTCGCCCTCGTTGTGCAGTTCGACCCCGGCCGCCAGGTCGCCCTCGTCGTACAGCGCCGTCCACAGGCCACCGCCGGAGACGGCCACGGCCTCGTCGCCGCGCATCGCCCGGGCACGCATCGGCGCGGCCTCGGCGGCGAGCATCTGCCGGCCAAGCCGGAACAAGGCGAGCTGTTCCTGCGTGGTCAGCGCCATCCCGCCCTGCCGGCCGTCGCGGGCCGCCAGCTCACGCGCCAGCGCCAGCAACTCGCCCTCGGCCCCTTCCACCGCCAGGCCATGACGGGCGATGAGTGCCAGGGCCAGGGCCCGGTCGCGCAGCTCGCTGCCGTAGTCGCCCAGCCAGGCCGGCCGGCGCGGCGGCCCGGCGAGCGCCGCCTGCACGGTGCCCAGGCCACGGCGCTGGTCGCCCTGCAGGTGCAGGGCCAGGCCCAGGTGCACCAGCGACATCAGGCTGGCCGCCTGCTCCCGTTCGTGGTCGAGCATGGCCCGCAAGGTGCCCAGGGGCGCACGACCCAGGCGGGCCAGCACGTACCCGGCATGGGCACGCACCGCGAAGCGCAATGCCGGTCCGTTCTGGTAGGCGTAGTAGCGCTCGCCACCGGCGAGCAGGTCCTCGGTGAGGCGCGTCAGCGCGCGTTCCAGCACCGGCTCGGGAATCGCTTCGCCTGCCTCGCGCGCCTCCAGCAGGAACTCGGCGACGAACGGCGTCAGCTGGGTCTGCGCCTGGCCCTCGCCCGCCCACAGTCCGAAGTGGCCGTTGCCGAGCTGCATCGCGCCGACCCGCGCGAAGGCATCGTCCAGCGCCCGCCGGCGCGCGTCCGGCGCCAGCGCCGGCAGCGCCATGCGCTGGGCAGTCTGCGCGTCGAGAAGGGCCAGCGGGAAGGCGCGGGACACGGTCTGCTCGAGGCAGCCGTAGGGGTAGCCGAGCAGGCCGTCGACCGCACTCGCGAACGGCACCGGCGGCCGCGACGAGACGGCCAGCCCGATCCGCCCGCTGCCATCGAACAGGCCGGCCAGCGCGCTGCGGTCCAGGCGCACATGGCTGCCCGGCGCCAGTCGTTCCAGGCTGCCGTCGCGCAACGGCGCCCAGCCGGGACGCACCACCAGTTCGAAGTTGCGGTCCAGCGCGATGCCCTCGCCGCGGACCGCCAGTGCGATGCGGCCGACCCCTTCGCCGCTCAGGGCCCGCAGCGGCAGCGACAGGGTGCGCCGGGCACCGTCCTCCAGCACCAGGCGCTGGTTGCCTTCGGCGAGTGCCAGCGGCGGTTCGGCGCGCACGGTCAGGGCCAGGGACTGCCGCTGGCCGCTGAGGTTGTGCAGGTCGACGCTGAGCACGGCGCTGTCGCCAGGTGCCATCACCCGCGGACTGGAGACCTCGGCGACCAGGGGCGCGCGCACCTCGATGGCGCCCTCGGCATGGCCATGGCGATGGTCGTCGTAGACCAGCACCGCCAGGCGCAGGCGACCGTTGAAGTCGGGCAGTTCGATGCCGACCTCGGCATTGCCCTGGGCATCCAGCTCGACGGGACCGTCGAACAGATCGACCGTGGCGACCTTGGCGGTCGGCCGCCGGGCCTGGGCGAGCACCGCCAGGGCAAGGTCGCCGCCATAGCGCTGACGGGCCTGATGGCCGTCCAGGTGCTCGATCACCCGGCCGTACAGGTCGTAGGCGTCGACCGCGTAACGGCGCGGCGCGAAGAACTGCGCGCCGGCGTCGGGGACCCCGTAGCGGGTGATGTTGATGATGCCCTGGTCGACCAGGGAGACGGTGGCGCGCGCCGTGCTGCCGGCCAGGGCGGGCGCCGACACGCGGACCGGCACGGTGTCGCCGGGCCGGGCCCGCTCGGGCGCGCTGGCGGCGACCTCGACGCGACGGTCCTCACGGGCGATCGGCAGATGCACCACGCCCAGGGCGCGGTTCGGGGTGATCTTCTCGCGCGCCGAGCCGGGCCGGAACACCAGGGCGGTCAGGTAGACATCGTGGCGCTCCCATGCTGGCGCGACGGTGAGGCGGACCTGGCCGCCGGCGGTGGCCTCGATCGGCTGGCTGTGCAGCAGGGTGCCGCCGGCCTCGACTAGCAGCAGGCCAGGGCCCGGGTGCGGCGGTGTCAGGGTGAGCACCAGGTCGTCGCCGGCCCGGTAGCCGGTGCGGTCCAGCGCCATGCGGATGCGGTCAGGGCGCGCGGCCTCGCCGCGGTTGTCGTCGTCGGCGCGCCAGCCGGCATGGAAGGACAGGCGGGTGGCGGGCGCGCTTGCGCCGTCGGGGGTCAACTCCAGCCGGTAATCGCCCCAGTCGACCTCGGACTCGATGCGCACCGGCGCCTGGGCCGACAGCGTCACCGTGCGCGCCGGTCCGACCGGCCGCCAGTTCGAGGTGTACTCCGCGCGCCAGCCCAGCGCCAGATCATGAGTCCAGACCACCTCGCGATCGTCGCGCAGGACCTGCACCTGCACGCGGCCGTCGCTGAGGCGGCCGTCGGCATCGGCCATGGCCACCTCGAAGGCGACGGTGGCCCGCGCCGGGGCGCCCTCGTCGATGTCGAACAGGGGTCGGATGCCGGGCAGCGGCTGCGCCGGCCAGCGCAGCTGCCGGACGGTACGGCTGACCGCCCGCCCGCCCGGCTCGAAGACGCTGCCGCGCGCGAACACCGCGACCGGGGTCTGGACCGGCAGCGTTTCGGGAAGCGCCAGCGACAGTTCGGCGCGGCCGGCGGCATCCAGCGGGCCGTCGAAGGCGGCGTCGCCAGGGCCGGGCAGGGCCAGGCCCGGGTCCCCGAAGTGGAAGCCGGGCAGGCCCGGCAGGCCGGCCGGGGCGTGCTCGAAGCTGAGCTCGGCGAGGAAGCGCAGCCCCGCCGCCGGCGCGCCGTACAGCCAGGCCGAATCGGCGCTCAGCGCCAGCGTCGGGCCGCTGCCGGACTCCGGTGTCGCCAGGTCCAGCTTCAGGCGTTCGGGCAGGAACTCCTCGACGCGCAGCGGCATCGCGCCGATCGCATCGCCATCGGGTGTGCGCGCCGCCTCCAGGCGCCAGCGACCGGTCGCGGCCTCCGGCGGCAGTTCGCGCACCAGGCTGGTGTAGCCCAGCGCATCGGGCATCACCGACTGTTCCAGGAAGGTGCGGCCGTCGGGCTGGCGCAGGCGCAGGAACAGCGGTGCCGGTGCCATCGCCCGGCCGTCGGCGTCGCGCGCCAGCGCGTGCACGCGCAGCGTTTCGCCCGGCCGGAAAAGGTCGCGACCGGCCCACAGGAACACCGAGGCCGGCGCGCTGGCGCTGCCGGCCGGCAGGTCGAAGGCGGCCAGGTCCAGGGCCGGCTGGCCGAACGGCAGCAGGGACAGGTCGCCGCCGCGGCGCGCCAGCAGCACGTGCTCGCGCGCCGGCCTGACCGGCAGGTTGGCGGTGCCGCTGCGGTCGCTCTGCACGGTGGCCACGGCCGTGCCGCCGGCATCGAGCAGGCGCAGCTCGACGCCCGCAAGCGGGCGGCCGGTGGCCAGCGAGGCGACATGCACGAACAGCCCATCGCTGTGCTGGCGCGCATGCACGCCGATGTCGCTCACGAAGAACAGCGCGGTCGCGTAGGTGTCCTGGAAGCGGCCGGCCGGTCGCATCACCGCGAAGTAGGCGCCGGGTTCGGCGAGGTTGGCGTGGTCGACCGGGATATGGTTGAGCGTGCGCCGGTTGGCCTCGGCGCGCAGCGCGAAGCGGCTGGCCCAGACGCTGTCGGCCAGCTCGGCGATCTGTTCCAGCTCCCAGCTTCCCCGCTGGCCGTTGCGGTGCCAGCTCGACAGGAAGGCCGGCAGGGACGATTCCCGGACCCGCAGGAACTCGACGTCGGCCTCCGCGACGTTCACCGTCACCACCGGCAGGCCGGCGCTGTCGCGGCCCGGCAGGACATGGCCCTGGCTGGCGAAACCGAGCAAGGGGGTCTGCGGCCCGGAGTAGACCTCGACTGCCAGCGGTTCCGGCAGGCTGGCACCGCTGGCGGCAGCCAGGGCCGCATCGACGCGCAGGCGGTAGCGGCGGTCGGCCTCCAGCCAGGGAAAGCTGAGCGTGCGGTTGTCGGACTCGAGCTGCCAGCTGCCATTGGGTCGCGCACCGTCACCGTCGGTGAGGTCGAGCAGGCTGTCGAAGTCCTGCGCCGGGGCCAGCGGTTCGGCGGCGACCAGGCGCAGCGAAGGACGGCCCCAGCGCGTGTAGCCCTCGATCCGTGCGATGTGGAAGCCGCTGCTGTCTTCGGGCGCCTGCCATCGCGTGGCGGCCTCGGCGGCAGGGAGGGCGTCCTCGCCCCGGTCTCCGGCGCCACCGCCGCAGGCGGTCAGCAGCAGGAGCAGGAGCGCGGTCCAGGCCAGGTGCGCCAATCTCATCGCGACTCTCCGGGGGCTGCGGGTGGTGGCGGCATCATAGCGGCGGGCGATGCCGCTTCCCTGCCTGCACGCGCGCACCACGGCTCCGGGTGCAGCCTGCGCCGATGACCGCCTCCCGGACCCATCCCGGCCGCCTGTTCCTGCTGCTGGGCGACCAGCTCGATCCCGATGCCGGCTGGCTGGCCGATTTCGATCCCGCCCGCGACGCCGTGTGGATGGCCGAGGCGGTGGGCGAGGCGACGCGCGTGTGGTCGCACAAGGCACGCATCGCGCTGTTCCTTGCCGCCATGCGGCACTGCCGGGACGCGCTGCGTTCGCGCGGCTGGACCGTGCACTACCGGGACCTGGACGCCGGCCACCAGGATCTCGCGGACGCGCTGGTCGACGACATCGGCGCGCTGGCCCCGGCGCGCGTGGTCGGTTGCCGGCCCGGCGAGCACGGCGTGATGGTGGCCCTGGCGGCGAGCTGTGCGCAGGCCGGCGTGGAACTGGCCTGGCGCGAGGACGACCACTTCCTGGTCGATCCCGGCGAGTTCGCCGACTGGGCGCGCGGTCGGCGCTCCCTGGTCATGGAGCACTTCTACCGCTGGCAACGTCGGCGCCTGGGCATCCTGGTCGATGCCGCCGGCGTGCCCGAGGGCGGCCGCTGGAACTACGACGCCGACAACCGCCGCAGCTTTGGACGCGAGGGCCCGGGCCTGCTGCCCGCGCCCTTGGCCTTCCCGCCAGATGCCCTGACCCGGGAAGTGCTGGAAGAGGTGGCACGGCGCTTCCCCGACCATCCCGGCGAACTTGCCGGTTTCGACTGGCCGGTGACCCGCGCGCAGGCCGCTCAGGCACTGGACGACTTCGTGCGCCATCGACTGGCGGCGTTCGGGCCGTACCAGGATGCCCTTTGGCAGGGCGAACCCTGGCTCTACCACGCGCGCCTGTCGGCGGCGATGAACCTCAAGCTGCTCGATCCGCGCACCGTGGTGGACGCGGCCCTGGCGGCCTGGCGGGAAGGCTCGGCGCCCCTGGCCTCGGTGGAGGGCTTCGTGCGCCAGGTGATCGGCTGGCGCGAGTACGTGCGAGGCATCTACTGGCTGCGCATGCCCGACTACGTCGGGCTCAACGGGCTGGGCGCCGATGCCGACCTGCCGGCCTTCTACTGGACCGGCGACACCGACATGGCCTGTCTGCGCGACGCGCTGGGGCAATTGCTGCGGCACGGATACAACCACCACATCCAGCGCCTGATGCTGACCGGCCTGTTCGCGCTCCTGCTCGGGGTACGGCCGCAGCAGGTCCACGAGTGGTTCCTGGCCATGCACGTCGACGCCGTGGAGTGGGTCGAGCTGCCCAACACCCTGGGCATGGGCCAGCACGCCGATGGCGGCCTGCTGGGCTCGAAGCCCTACGTCGCCAGCGGCCGGTACATCGAGCGCATGGGCAATCATTGCCGGGATTGCCGGTACCGCCCCGGAACCGCGCTGGGCGAGGACGCCTGTCCTTTCACCACGCTCTACTGGGATTTCCTGGACCGTCACCGCGGGCGTTTCGGCAAGCATCCGCGCACGGCCCTGCAATGGCGGTCCCTGGACCGGATGGATCCGGATGCACGGGCAGCAATCCGCATCGCGGCGGTGCAGCTGCGGGCATCGCTGGCCCCGCGCGGGAGCGCGCAGACCGGCGATGCGCGGTGAGCGCGCCGGACGTCCGGGGCCTGGGCGTACGTGGCTCGCTCGCCAGCAGGCTGTTGAAAAACAGCTGCTGGCGGCGGCCATGGATGGCCGCTCGGCGAAGCAAGTGCGTAAGCAGTTGATTCGACGGGAGCCCGTCCGGACCTGCGCCGGACGGGCGACTTGAAAATCGACCAGGAAGGTCGTTTTTCAACAAGCTGCTAGCCCGGATGCTTCATGCGGACGGGGCAGCAGCCTTGCGGGGCATTTGGGCCAGGTCTGCGGCGCAAGTCAGTTTTCGAAGCCGAAGCGCAGGATCGTCTTGGTCCGCCAGTTGGCGACCGTCGGACCGACGTTGCGCATGTTGCGCGCGTTGTCGCGCTCGTCGACGACTCCGGTCGGGACACCCATGTAATTGATCTCCGGGCTGGACCAGTAGGGCCGTCGGGTGCAGCCGCCGACGCAGGGATTGGCGTACGACATCACCGTGCGGAAGCGCTCGCTGGCGGGGGTGTCGGCCAGGCCGTTCCAATGTCCGTAAGAGTAGGGATAGGCGGCGGTGCCCGCGTTTTCGGGATTGTGCGCCATGCCCATGTTGTGGCCGTGCTCGTGGGCATAGGTCAGGTTGCCGACCGCGCAGGTCCGGGCCGTGACCTGAAAGGCATTGGGGGCGAAGCCCGGCCCGACGACGGTCATCAGGTAGCCGATGCCGCAGCCGCCGCCGCCGTTCTCGACCAGCAGGCCGGCCTGGTCGGCGAGGTAGGCGTTGCGCGCCGCATTGGCGGTGGCGTTGGCGCGGAATGCCGACAGGTCGGTGCTGGCATTGCCGCTCTCGTTGAACGCCAGTTCCAGCGCCGCAACCAGCCGGAAGCGATGCGGCAGCGCGCTCTGCGAGAACGCCGTATTGGCGTTGTCGACGGCCGCCTGTGCGGTGGCCTGGATCTGCGCCTCGCCACCGGCACCGGTGCGGGCCGCTGCGGTGTAGAAGATGATCACGTCGATGTCGTCGAAGCGGTCCAGGAACGGCGAGGGGCCGCCCAGGACGGCGGTCGGCGCCAGGGTGTCGATGGTCGGCGCGGGATGGTCGCCGGCGCATTCCGGGAAACCGGCATGGTCGATCGCCAGCAGGTCGGCGCCGCCGTCGCCGGCGGGCATGATCTCCCAGGTGGCGCCGGGCAGCGTGACCAGTCCGGCAAGCTGTCCGGCATGCAGGGTGAAGGTGGCGACATGGTCGGGGTCGCCCTCGACGTGGCCACGCCACAGGGCGCCGTCGGCGCGCTGCTGGTGGTCGACCCGCCGCACCACGACATCGCCGCCGGGCAGCGGCAGCCGCAGCCGGTCGGCCGCCAGCGCGCCGTCGGCCAGCTCGATGCGATGGCCATGGCGGGCGGCCGGCGAACCCAGCTCGGTGGACGCCAGGGCGCTGCCCAGTTGCCAGGCCTGGACGGGTGTCTGGTCGGCGACGGCCGGCGCCGCAGCCAGCGCCAGCAGGGCGGACAGATGAATTCTTGTGGACATGTACCCCTCCTCCAGGGAAACGCGATACCGGAGGGTAATACAGTCAGGCCCCGATGTCCGTGCACGGTGCGCCGACATGCCTGCCCCGAGCATTCCCGGAATGCCCCACGACCTTCCCACGCGTACCGCCCTGATCTGGTTCCGCCGCGACCTGCGGCTGGACGACCATCCCGCCCTGGATGCCGCATTGCGGGCCGGCTATGCCATCGTGCCCGTGTACGTCCATGCGCCTGGCGAGGAGGCGCCCTGGGCGCCCGGTGCGGCGTCGCGCTGGTGGTTGCATCACGCGTTGCTGGCGCTGGATGCCAGCCTCCGGCGACTCGGATCCGGCCTGGTGGTGCGCGCGGGCGCAAGCCTGGAGACGCTGCTCTCGATCGCCCGCGAGTGCGGGGCGAGCGCGGTGTACTGGCACCGGCGCTACGAGCCCGCCGTGGTCGCGCGCGACACCCTGATCAAGCGCGAACTGCGCGCCGCCGGCCTGCATGCCGAGAGCCTCAACGGGGCGTTGCTCGCCGAGCCCTGGCAGATCGCGACCGGACAGGGCGATCCCTACCGTGTGTTCACGCCTTACTGGCGCAGGTTGCTCGCAAGCCTGGACACGGTGACGGCCGTGTCGCCGCCGCCCAGTCTGCCGACGCCCATGCGGATGCCCGCAGGAGATGAGGTCGCCGCGCTCGGCCTGTTGCCTCGCATCGCCTGGGACGGGGGGCTGGCGCAGGCCTGGACGCCGGGCGAGGCCGGCGCCCAGGCCCGCCTGCGCGCATTCCTGTCGGACGCGGCCGCGGACTATGCGCACGGCCGCGACCGCCCGGATCGCGACGGCACCTCGCGGCTGTCGGCACACCTGCACTTCGGCGAGATCTCGCCGCGCCGTGCGCTGCTCGAGGCCCGGGCGCGGGGCGCGGATTGCGAAGGCGCCGCGGCCTTCATCCGCGAGCTGGGCTGGCGGGAGTTCTCCCACCACCTGCTGCATCACTTTCCGGAAACCCCACAGGCGCCGCTCAACCCCAGGTACGAGGCGTTTCCCTGGCGCGAGGACGCCGGCGACCTGGTCGCCTGGCAGCGCGGGCGTACCGGCATCCCGCTGGTCGACGCCGGCATGCGCCAGCTCTGGCGCACCGGCTGGATGCACAACCGCGTGCGCATGGTGGTGGCTTCCTTGCTGACCAAGAACCTGCGCATCCACTGGCTGGCGGGCGCGCGCTGGTTCTGGGACACCCTCGTCGATGCCGATCTGGCCAACAACACCCAGGGTTGGCAATGGACGGCCGGCTCGGGTGCCGATGCCGCACCCTATTTCCGGGTGTTCAATCCGGCGGCGCAGGGCGAGCGCTTCGATCCCGACGGATGCTACGTGCGGCACTGGTTGCCGGAACTGGCGCGGCTTCCCTCGCGCTGGCTGCACCGGCCGTGGCAGGCGCCCGTCGCGGTACTCGATGCTGCGGGGGTGGACGACGACAGCGTCTACCGGCGCCCGATCGTCGACCTTCAGCGCAGCCGCGAGGATGCGCTGGCAGCCTGGCGCACGATCTGAGATCGGCGAGGTAGCATCGCCCGCCAGCCCACCTGCGCGGCCGCGTTCGCCGCGGCCACGCCCGGGGCAGCCGGTTCAGCGCTTGCGTGGCGCGCTGCTGCGCACGGTCGGCGACTTCTTCGCGGCAGTCTTGCCCGCCTTCTTCGCCGCAGTCCTGCCGCCTGCCTTCTTCGCCGCCGGCTTGCCGGCAGCGCGCCTTGCCGGGGTCCGGCCGGCGGGCTTGGCAGCCGGACTGCTGGCCGTGTGCTTGCCCGGGCCGGTCCGGGCATCGCCGTGACCGGTCAAGGTCGCCAGCATCTGGGCACGCATCGACTCCATCTGCGCCATCAGCGTCTCGAAGTCCTCGCGCGAGGGCACGGCCATGCGCTCCACGGCCTGCGCAACGCGGGCATCGACCAGGCCCTGGATCTTCTTCATGCTGGCCTGGCCGGTATCGCGCAGGCGCTGGACGGTGCCTTCCATGTGGTCGCGCAGGCTGGCCAGGTGCTCGTGGGTGTACTTTCGGGTCTGCTTCTCAAGCTCCGCACCATCGACGATGAGCTGGTCGAACAGCCGCGACCCTTCCTCCTGCGCCTTGGCGAAGGCGCCCAGACCGGCAAGCCAGATCTGCTGGGCGGAATCGGCGATGGCCTTGGCGGCGGACTTGCGTTCCTGCTTGCTCATTGCGGGCTCCTGGCAAGGTGACGCCACGAGTCTAGCCGGAATCGGCATTGCCCCCAACGCCCGCGCCAGGACAGTCCGGGACCGCCGGACCGTCCCGGCAGCGGCGCCGATCGCGGCCTGGGGCCGGTTTTCCGTTACCCTGCGCGCGATGATCGAACAGCTTCGACTCGCCGACGGCACCCGGCTGCCGCTGCCAGCACCGGGGCAGCGGCTGGCGCTTGCCGGCGGGCCGGAGGGGTCAACGGCACCGGGCGGGGCGAGCGCCGTCGCCGAGGTGGAGTCGGACCCCCCGGGCGCCTGGCTGTTCGTGCACGACCCCTCGGTGGGTGCCGTGGTCAATGGTCGACCGGTCCAGTCGCTGGCCTGGCTGCATGCCGGCGATCGGGTCTGCCTGGGCAACCTCGCTTTCGACCTGCTCGGACGTCCGCCAGCCACCGAGGTGCCGCCGGTGCGCAGTTTCGTTCTGCGCCGGCGCGGCGGCAGCGGCGCGGGCAGTGTCCTGGAGGGCCCGCTGCAGAGCTTCGATCCCGAAGGGCAGCCGGTCTCGGCCGCCGCGGCGGCATTGAGCGTGAGCTTTTCGGGCGGCTGCGTCGCCGTGCAGCCCGGTGCGGTCCAGGCCTGGCTCAACGGCCACCCCTTGGCCGGCCAGGCGGCGCTTGCGCCCGGGGACCAGTTGCAGGTCGCGCGTGCGCGCTATCTGGTCGAGGTCCTCCCGGAACCGGTCCCCGAGCCGGTCACGCGGCGCCTGCCCGCAGCCGAGGCGATGCCGGAACCGGCGCCGGCGGGCAGCGCCTCGGGCCTGGGCTGGCTGGTTCTGCTGGCGGCCCTGCTGGCAGCCGTGATCGCCGCACTCATCTATATCTGAGCGTCCGGCGAAACGCCCACCCCCGTCGACCTGCCGGTCGATGATCGATTCCTGGAGCACCAGGACAAGGGAACGTGCCCTGGCCCTGGTGCCCGGACCGCGCTCGCTTTCCGCCTCAGCCCGGATGTTTCGCGAGGACGCGTAGCGAGGCCGTCGAGACCGCGCCACGGCGCGAAGATCGGCGGCCGCAGCAGCGGTCTCATGAAATGTCGGGGTCAGGCAGCCGGACCGTCCCTGGCGGTGTGCCGCGTAAGGACGCGCGCCAGTGGGGGCAGGCGCAGCGCCAGCAGCAACAGGGCGATGCCCAGGTGGATCGCCGGCTCTCGCCAGTCCGCCTTGACCAGCCAGAGGAAGTGCAGGCAGGCCAGCAGCACGGCCGGGTAGACCAGCCGGTGCAGCGGTCGCCAGCGGCGGCCGAGCCGACGCTGCATGGCGCGGGTCGAGGTGAGCGCCAGCGGGACCAGCAGGACCAGGGCGGCGGCGCCGACGGTGATGAACGGCCGCTTCACCAGGTCCTCGAGCAGTTGCGGCCAGTAGGCCTGCAGGTCGAGCGCCACGTACACCAGCAGGTGCAGCAGCGCGTAGGCGAACGCGAACAGGCCGATCATCCGACGCAGGCGCAGCGGCCAGGGCGAGCCGGTGAGCCTGCGCAGCGGCGTCATCGCCAGCGATAGCAGCAGCAGCCGCAATGCCCAGATGCCGGTTTCATGGGTCAGCCGGGCGACCGGATCCGGCCCCAGGTCGCCGCGGGCAACCTGCAGCGCCATCCACAGCATCGGCGACAGGCAGGCCAGGAAGACGGCGCTGCGGACCGCCGTCCCAGGCCGGCGGCCGGCATTCGTTGCCGGTGCCGGCATCAGTAGTTCCGGCGCAGGTCTAGACCGGCATAGAGGTGGCCGACCTGCTCGGCGTAGCCGTTGAACAGCAGGGTCGGGATACGCCTGGCGAACACGCTGGTGCTGCTGCCGGCGATCCGGCGTTCGCTGCGCTGGCTCCAGCGGGGATGGTCGACCTGCGGGTTGACGTTCGCGTAGAAGCCGTACTCGTGGGGCGCCGAGCGCTCCCAGCTGGTCAGCGGCCGGTCGGCGAGGAATTCGATACGGACGATCGACTTGATGCTCTTGAAGCCGTACTTCCAGGGCACGACCAGGCGCAGCGGCGCGCCGTTCTGGTTGGGCAGGACCTGGCCGTACAGCCCGGTGGCGATGAACGACAGCGGATGCATCGCCTCCTCGATGGTCAGCGCCTCGACATAGGGCCAGTCGAGGATGCGCCGTCGCTGGCCAGGCATCCGCTCGGGATCGAGAAGGGTGTGGAAGGCGACGTAGCGCGCCTGGGAGGCGGGCTCGAAGCGCTTGAGCAGATCGGCCAGCGGAAAGCCGATCCACGGGATCACCATCGACCATCCTTCGACGCAGCGCAGCCGGTAGACGCGCTCCTCCAGCGGATGCGGCGCCAGCACGTCCTCCAGGTCGAGGCGGCCGGTCCGCTCGGCGGCACCGGCCACCTCCAGCGACCAGGGACGCGGCCTGAGCGTGTGCGCGTACCGGGCGGGGTCGTCCTTGCCGGTGCCGAACTCGTAGAAGTTGTTGTAGCCGGTGACGTCGGCGAAGCGGGTCATGTCCTCGCCGCCGGTGGTGTCGGTGCGACGAATGATCGACAGCGGCTCGCCGGCCGGCGGCGCAGCGGCCGGTCCCGGTTCGCGGCAGGCAGCCAGCAAGGGCAGGGCGGCCAGACCACCGAAGGCGGCGAGCAGGCGTCGGCGTTCGCGCCAGACCGGTTCCGGGGTGATCTCGCTGGCTGGCGGCTGCGGAAACCGATGGCGGGGCATGACGGACTCCAGACTTGGCCAGGCCATGGTGCCACCTCGACGGTCAACGCCAGGTCTGTTCGGCCGCCCCGGATCGGCGATCCGGTCCCGGCACCCGGTGCTGCGCTGCGGCATAATCGATGCCCCGTCCGCCCCCGCCCAGTACCGGTACCTGCATGTCCAGAGCCTACAATTTCAGCGCCGGTCCGGCCGCCCTTCCCGACGCCGTGCTCGAGCGGGCACAGGCCGAGTTCCTGGAGTGGGGCGGCGAGCGCGCGTCGGTGATGGAGGTTTCGCACCGCGGCAAGGCCTTCGAGGCCATGGCCGCCCGCGCCGAGGCCGACCTGCGCTCCCTGCTGGCAGTACCCGAAGACTACGCCGTGCTGTTCCTCCAGGGTGGCGCCACCCAGCATTTCGCCCAGGTGCCGATGAACATCGCCGCGGGCGGGCGGGCCGACTTCGTGCTGACCGGGCACTGGGGCGTGCGCGCGATGGCAGAGGCGGGCAAGGCCTGTGCGGTCCGGGTCGCCGCGAGCAGCGAGCAGGGCGGCTTCCGTGATCTGCCGGCGGGCTACGACTTCGACCCGGGCGCCGCCTACGTGCACATGACGCCCAACGAGACCATCCATGGCGTCGAGTTCCACGCGCCGCCCGACACCGGCGACGTGCCCCTGGTCGCCGACATGTCCTCGACCCTGCTGTCGCGACCGATCGACGTGGCCCGCTACGGCATCGTCTACGCCTGCGCGCAGAAGAACATCGGACCGTCCGGCCTGGTCGTCCTGCTGGTACGCCGCGACTTGCTGGCGCGGGCACCGGCCACCCTGCCGGACATCTTTCGCTACGACCGTCATGCCGCCAATGGCTCGATGCTGAACACGCCGCCGACCTTCGCCTGGTACCTGGCGGGTCTGGTGTTCCAGTGGCTGCAGGAGCAAGGTGGCCTGGCCGCCATGGCCCGGCTCAACCAGGCCAAGGCGGCGCGCCTGTATTCGGCCATCGACGGGTCGGACGGCTTCTACCGCAACAGCGTCGCCGGTGCCGCCCGGTCCTGGATGAACGTGCCGTTCCAGTTGCACGACGAGGGCCTGGACACCGCCTTCCTGGCGGGCGCCACGGCGGCGGGGCTGGTCGGCCTGAAGGGCCACCGTGCGGTCGGCGGCATGCGGGCGAGCCTGTACAACGCCATGCCGATGGCCGGCGTCGAGGCGCTGGTCGAGTTCATGGCGGCGTTCCAGCGCGAACACGGCTGAGCCGGCCGGGAACCGGCGGCGGTCCGGACGCCTGGTCGACGCGTCGACCGGCCGCGCAATACCGGACCGTTCTGGTACGATTTCGCCATGATCCATGTCGACCCACGCGCCCAGGCCTACTTTCGCACCCTGCTGGAACGGCAGGGCGACGACATCATCGGCATCCACCTCAGTGCCGTGGCGCCGGGCACGGCCCGTGCCGATGTCGCCCTGCGCTACTGCGAACGCGCCGACCTGCGCGGCGACGAATGGCTGGTCGACGTCTGCGACGGACTGACCTTCTATATCGATGCCGACTCCGCACCCTTTCTCGACCAGGCCGAGATCGCGCTGCGCACGGAGGGCACGGCCGAACAGCTGAGCATCCGTGCGCCGGCCCTGCGTGCGGCCGCGCCCGCGGCCGACGCCGGCCTGGTGGAGCGGATCCGCTGGCTGTTGGAAAGCGAGATCAATCCCCAGCTCGCCGGTCATGGCGGCCGGGTAGCGCTCGAGGAGGTCACCGCGCAGGGCGAGGTGGTGCTGCGCTTCGGGGGCGGCTGCCAGGGCTGTGGCATGGTCAGCGTGACGCTGCGCGAGGGCATCGAGCGGACCTTGCGGGAACGCATCCCCGAGGTGACCGCAGTGCGCGACGCGACCGACCACGCAAGTGGACGGACGCCGTATTTCGCCTGAGCGGCGCTGCGCGTCCCTTCCCAGGGCTTGCAAGCAAGGCACGTCATTGCGACACGGGGCGCGACGGGTGTCGCGCCGCCGCATGCGGCGGGGAAGCCTGCGCCGAGGTTCGGCTACTTCAGGTCGCGCAGATCGCCGAGGGGACCGGACTGGGCGGCATAGAAGGCCGACAGGTCGCGGATGTCCTGCTCGCTCAGGGTTGCCACGAATCCCTGCATGATGACGTTCTGGCGCTCGCCGTTGAGGTAGGAGCGCAGGGCATGCGCCAGGTAGTCGGCGTACTGGCCCGCCAGGACCGGGTACTGCGGGTCGCCGACGCCGTTGCCGTCAGGGCCGTGGCAAGCCTGGCAGACCACCGACTTCTCGCGGCCGCGCTCGACATTGCCGGCCTGGCCGAGGGCAGGGACCAGGGCGGCGAGCATCGCCAGGCTGGTGAGAATGCGGGTCATCGACGCGTGCTCCCGTGGTTGGCCAGGAAGGTCGCGATCTGCTCGATCTCCGCCTCGCTCAGGCTCTCGCCCTGGGCGCGCATGGTCGGGTGGGCACGTTCGCCGGCCTGGTAGGCGCGCAGGGCGGCAACCAGGTATTCCCGGGTCTGGCCGGCGATGCGCGGGACGTGGTAGTGAGGGTACACGTTCTTGTAGCCGGGAATGCCGTGGCAGCCGGTGCAGGTGTAGGCAAGCAGCCGACCCTCGTCGGTCTCGGCGGCCAGGGCGTTGCCGGCCGCCAGCGCGGCAAGGGCGGAAAGGATGAGCGGAATGGGCTTCATGCTCCGGAACCAGGGGCGAAACGAAGGGCGCGAGTATAGCAGCCGTCGCCTGCGCGCCCAGCCCCCGGTCCGCCGGCGTCTGGCGTCACCGTGGCTCGCATCGGGTCGGCATGCGGCGTCGATGCAGTGACGGCGGCTGCACATTCGTGCAGGGCGCCTGCACCTTGCGCAGACGCCGGGGCGACGGTCGACGCACCACCCTGCGCTCGTCCCGGACTTCCCCGGGCACCACCCCCCCTGGAGACAGCCGACTCATGAACGCGCTTCGCATCCTGTCCATCGCCCTTGCCTCGTCGCTCGCCACCGCTACCCTCGCTCCGATCGCCCACGCCGGCGACTATGCGGGCAGCAAGCAGACCCAGGCCGCCGGCGACATCGTCGCGGTCGCCTCCGGCGCCGGCCAGTTCGGCACCCTGGTCGCCGCGGTGCAGGCCGCCGGCCTGGTCGAGACCCTGCAGGGTCCCGGGCCGTTCACCGTGTTCGCACCAACCGACGCGGCATTCGCCGCGCTCCCGGCCGGTACCGTCGAGGACCTGCTCAAGCCCGAGAACCGGGACCGCCTGGTCGCAGTGCTGACCTACCACGTCGTGCCCGGCAAGGTCACGGCCGAGCAGGTGGTCGGGCTCGACAGGGCGACCACCGTCAACGGTGCCGACGTCAGCATCGCCACCCGCGGCGACACCGTGACCGTCAATGGCGCGCGCGTGGTCAGCGCCGATGTCATGGCCAGCAACGGCGTCATCCACGTGATCGACCAGGTGATCCTGCCGCCGGCCGGCTGACCGGTTCGCCACGCATCGCCCGCCCGTGCGGAGCAACGGCCGCGCTGCTATGCTGCGCGGCCGTTTTCCATCATCACACCGAGGAGTCCCGGCCATGGGCAAGGGCGACAAGAAATCCCGCCGCGGCAAGATCTTCCGCGGCAGCTACGGCAACGTCCGTCCCCAGGGCAGTGCCACTGCCGTTGCCGCTGCGCCGGCCCCGGCCGCAGCCAAGCCGGCCAAGCCGGCCGCCAAGACTGCGGCGCGCAAGAAGGCTTGAGGCGCTGGCGTCTCCCCCTGTCCGGGGGGAACGACGTCATGCAGGCTGGTCGTGACCCCACAGGGCGCCGGAAGCCGGCGCCCTGTGCGTTTCCGGCAGGGCTGGGCGCAGCCGGCGCCGGCCCGCATCCGGCTCAGTCGTCCGACACCCCGGCGCGCAGCAGTCGCGGGCGCGGGTAGGGGCCGATCCAGTAGGGCAGTTCGGCCGGGTCGCGCACTGCCCAGTGCAGCAGGTCGGCGCGCATGCCGGGTTCCAGGCGGCCGCGTTCGTGGCCCAGGCCCAGAGCCCGGGCGGCGTTGATGCAGGCGCCGCGCAGCGCCTCGGCGGGACTCAGGCGGAACAGGGTGCAGGCCATGTTGAGCGCCAGACGCAGCGAGGGCATCGGCGACGTTCCGGGATTCAGGTCGGTCGCCACCGCCATCGGCACGCCGGCATCGCGCAGCGCCTGGATCGGCGGCAGCCGGGTTTCCCGCAAGGCGTAGAAGGCGCCCGGCAGCAGCACCGCCACGGTACCGGCGTCGGCCATCGCGGCGATGCCCTCCGGGCCCAGCCACTCCAGGTGGTCGGCCGACAGGCCGCGACGCGCCGCGACCAGCGCGGCGCCGCCCTGGTCGCTGAGCTGCTCGGCGTGCAGCTTGACCGGCAGGTCCAGCTTCGCAGCGGCGTCGAGACAGCGCGCCGACTCCGCCGGAGAGAACCCGATGCCCTCGCAGAAGGCATCCACGGCATCGACCAGGCCCTCGGCGGCCAGCGCCGGCAGCCAGCGGTCGCAGACCATCGCGACATATTCCCCGCGACGATCCGCGAACTCGGCCGGTACGGCATGCAGACCCAGGAAGGTCGTGCGCACCTCGATGTTCAGGCGTTCGCCGATGCGCCGGGCCACGCGCAGCATGCGGCGCTCGGTGTCCAGCTCCAGGCCGTAGCCGGACTTCACCTCGATGCAGGTCACGCCCTCTTCGAGCAGGGCCCGCGCGCGCGGCAACGAGGCGGCCAGCAGCTCCTGCTCGCTGGCCGCCCGGGTGGCGCGGACGGTCGAGGCGATGCCGCCGCCGGCCCTGGCGATCGCTTCATAGCTGGCGCCCTCGAGGCGCGCCTCGAACTCGTTGCCACGGTGCCCGGCAAACACGAGGTGGGTGTGGCAATCGATCAGCGCCGGCGTCAGCAGGCCGCCATCGAAGCGCTCGACCGACCTGGCCAGGTACTCGGGTGGCCGGGGCAGCGCAGCCGCAGGCCCGACGTGGACGATCCGCCCGTCGCGCACGCCCAGGGCGCCATCCTCGATCAGCCCCCAGCCGCTTTCGCCTGCCAGGGTGACCAGGTCGGCGCCGATCAGCACGGTGTCCCAGGGAGCTTGCGTGGCCATGGCGCAAGCATAGCGGCGCGCCGCCCTGGCGACGCTGCTGGCGGTGGCCGGCGTATCGTTCCCGGGCGGCATCGCCCGGGGTCAGGAACGATGCGGGAGACTGCCGGCGCCGGAGAGCGCTGGGCCGATGGCGGGGCAACGATCGGACCGGTCGCCCATTCGACAGCCTGCTACATGCCGAGCGCGAACAGGCCCAGGCAGAGCACCAGGCCGACCAGCGGCACGACCACGGTGAGCGCGGCCATGGCACCGTACGCGGCGCGGTGGCTCTCGCCGCAGATCGCACGGATGGTGGTCACCACGTAGCCGTTGTGCGGCAGCGAGTCCAGGCAGCCCGACGAGATCGCCACGACCCGGTGCAGCTGTTCCGGGTTGACGCCCTGGGCCAGGAAATGGGGCGCCAGGATGGGCAGCGCGATCGCCTGGCCGCCGGACGCCGAGCCGGTCATGCCGGCGATCAGACTGACCGCAACCGCGGCGCTGACCAGGCCGCCGCCGGGCAGGTGGGTGACGAAGTCGACCACCTGCCCAAAGCCGGGAACGACCCGCGCCACCGCGCCGAAACCGACCACCGCGGCCGTGTTGCCGATCGCCACCAGGGCGCCGACGCTGCCGGCGGTGAAGGCGGCGCCGGCATCGCGGACGTGGCGCCATTGCAACAGCCATGCGGCCAGGCAGCCGCCGCCCAGTGCGACGATCAGTGCCGCCGTGCCCAGACGGTCGTGAAAGGCGAAGGCCAGCGCCAGCACCACCACCAGGGGCAGGCTGGACAGCAGCGGCGAGGGCAGGGCGCGGTCCGGCACCGCCGGGTCGTTCGCGCGGGCCTCGAACCGCTCGCCGCGCGCGCGGGCGCGACGCAGCATCCAGGCCAGCCAGGCATAGCCGCTGACCGCCATGAACACCGCGACCACGGCACTGGCCTGCCAGGCCGCAAGGTGGGTGGTGCCCAGGTGCTCGACCGGGATCCAGTTCTGGATTTCCGGCGAACCGGCCGAGGTCATCGTGAAGGTCACCGACCCGAACGCGAGGGTCGCCGGGATGAACCGGCGCGGCAAGTCGGCCTGCCGGAACAGGCTGAGCGCCATCGGATACACCGAGAAGGCGACCACGAACAGGCTGACGCCGCCGTAGGTCAGCACCGCACAGGCGGCGACGATGGCCAACGCGGCACGCTGCACCCCGAGATGGCCGGTGATCCAGCGCGCGACGCTGTCGGCGGCCCCGGAATCCTCCATCAGCTTGCCGAACACCGCGCCCAGCAGGAACATGAAGAACCAGTTCGCGATGAAGCCCGAGAACCCCTGCATATAGGCATTCAGGGCGTTCGGGGCGCCGTCCGCGGCGAGCGCCGGCAGCAGGGCGACGCCGCCGGTCAGCGCGACCAGCACCGCGCACAGCGCGCTGGCCAGGAACAGGTTCATGCCGCGCATGGTCAGGACCATGAGCAGGGCCAGGCCGAGCAGCAGGCCGAGCAGGCTCATCGCCGGGGCGCCGGGGTCGGGGAGC
Source organism: Lysobacterales bacterium (assembly GCA_019634735.1). Taxonomy (NCBI): domain Bacteria; kingdom Pseudomonadati; phylum Pseudomonadota; class Gammaproteobacteria; order Lysobacterales; species Lysobacterales bacterium. Next base: position 186,961 of record JAHCAT010000003.1, read on the forward strand.
GGGGCAGGGACATGCGGCCTCCAGGAACGGCAGGCGGCCATTGGGCCCGCGGCGAGCAGCGCCTGGACACTGTACGAAGGTACGAGTGCCGGCCGGACGCGCCCCGCCTACGCTTGCCGGGAGCCATAACCAGAACGCCCCGGGAGGGCCGCGCCGCCATGTCCACGCCCCGCTTGAACCGCCTGTCCGCCGCCCTGCTGATCGCCCTGTTCGCCACGCCGATGGCCGTGGTCGCCCAGGAGGACACGTCCGAGGAGCGCAGCCCGCAGGCGCGCGACGCGACCCGCCTCGACGCGGTCACCGTCACCGCCCGGCGGCGCGCCGAGGACATCCAGAAGATCCCGGTCTCGGTCACCGCTTTCGACCGCGAGGACCTGCGCGAGCTGCAGGCGCGCAACCTGGACGGGCTGCAGGGCGCGGTGCCCAACGCCAACATCGTGCAGGGACGCGGTTCCGCGTCCAGCGTCAACGCCTTCATCCGCGGCATCGGCCAGCCCGACGCCCTGCAGACCTTCGACCCGGGCGTCGGCATCTACGTCGACGACGTCTACTACTCGCGCATCCAGGGCGGCCTGTTCAGCCTGTACGACATCGAGCGGATCGAGGTGCTGCGCGGACCCCAGGGCACGCTGTACGGGAAGAACTCCACCGGTGGAGCGATCAAGCTGGTGACCCGGCAGCCCTCGGATACCCCGATGTTCGACGCCGAGTTCACCGCCGGCGACTTCGGCCGCCTGGAGGGCCGCTACTACGGCTCGACCCCCCTCAGCGACACCGTCGGTGCCAGCGTCGCGGCGGTGCTTGGACGCAACCACGGCTACGTCCGGGACGAGGTCAGCAACGCCCGCTACAACGACGACGACAACCGCGCGATCCGCTTCAAGCTCGCCGGCACGCCGTCGGAACGCTTCCGGTGGACGGCGAGCTTCGATTTCACCAAGCAGGACAACGAGCTCAGCCTGGGCAACCCCGAGGCGCCGCTGGTGCAGTCCGACCTGGTGCTGGGACCGGTGATCCTGCGCCTGCCCGATGCCGGCGAGTACGATTTCCGCTCGCGCACCTCGTTCCAGCCGGGTCAGCGCCAGCAGCTCGAACACACCGGAGGGTCGTTCTCGTTCGACTGGCGCCTGTCCGATGCCTGGACGCTCAAGAGCATCTCTGCGGCGCGCCAGCTGGAGACTTCGTTCTTCATCGACATCGATGCGTCCGAGTTCCAGCTGGGCGACGTGCTGGTGCAGCTCGACCAGGACCAGCACAGCCAGGAGCTGCAGTTCCAGTACGACGCCGGCGGCGACCTGCAGGCGGTGTTCGGCCTGTACTACCTGAAGGAGAACGTACCCTCCCACCAGGAGGCCTATGCCAACGACTTCCTGGCGTTGGCCGGTGCGCCGATCGATTTCCTGCGCACCATCGACGACGACCTCAGCACCACCAGCCAGGCGGTGTTCGGTCAGGCGACCTGGCAGTTCGCGCCGACCTGGTCGCTGAGCGCCGGCCTGCGCTACACCCGCGAAAGCAAGGACTATTTCCGGACCACCAGCACGTTCTCCCGCGTGCTGCCGGTCCTGAACGGCACCTTCGCCTTCGAGATCGACGACTCCTGGTCGGCGCTGACGCCCTCGCTGAGCCTGGAGAAGTCGTTCACCGAGAACATGCTCGGCTACATGTCGGCCAGCCGCGGCTTCAAGTCCGGCGGCTTCAACGGCCGCGCCAATTCGGCCAGCGAGGTCAGCACCTTCGATCCGGAGTACGTGTGGACCTACGAGGCTGGCCTCAAGACCAGCACGGCCGATCGCCGGCTGGTCGGCAACGTGTCGGTGTTCCAGAGCGACTACAAGGATTTCCAGGCGCGCGTGTCCGAAGTGCAGAATCCCGGCGCGCCGATCCCGACCTTCGCGTTCCCGGTGCTCAACGCCGCCGAGCTGACCATCCGCGGCATCGAGTTCGAGGGCGTCGCCGTGATCGGCGAAGGCACCCGCCTGAGCGCCCAGGTCGGCTGGCTGGACGCCAAGTACGACCGCTTCGACGATCCGCGCGTGGACCTCAACCCGGCGCTCGCCGACCTGCACGCCAACGTGCCGTTCTCGCCGGACTGGACGGCGCGCCTGGCCGCCACCCAGACCTTCTTCCTGGGCAACGGCAGCAGCTTCACGCTGGGCGGGGACGTCTCCTACCGTGGCGAGACCTGGCTCAGCGTCGACAACCGCGAGGTGCTCAGCCAGCGCGCCTACACCCTGGTCGGCCTGTCCGGTACCTGGGACTCGCCCGAAGGCCGCTGGCAGCTCCGCAGCGGCGTGCGCAACCTGACCGACAAGGTCTACAAGGTCGACGGCCAGGAATTCTCAAGCGTCGGCAACATCCAGACCGCCTACTACGGCTGGCCCCGGCACTGGTACGTGGCGGCGCGCTACAGCTTCTTCTGAGGCCGGGGGCAACAGCCGGTGGGCACAGCTGCCGCCGGCCGTCATGGGATCAAGTCGCCGCGCGGGCGCGCTGCCCACCTCCGTCAGGCGGCAGCGCCGGTGCCGAGGTCGACTGCCGCCACGGCCTGGCGTACCGGCAGCAGGGCCGAGGGGTGCATTGAGAGTTCCCGGATGCCCAGCCGCAGCAGGTGCCCGGTGAAATCCGGGTCGCCGGCCATCTCGCCACATACGGCGACCGCCTTGCCGGCGCCGCGGGCAGCCACCGCCACCCGCTCGATCAGGAAGGCCAGCGCCGGGTGGCCGGGGTCGTAGAGCCCGGCAACGTTGTCGTTGTTCCGGTCCGCCGCCAGCAGGTACTGGGTCAGGTCGTTGGTGCCGATCGACACGAAGTCGGCTTCCGTCAGCAGGGTGTCGATGGCGATCGCCGCGGATGGCACCTCGACCATGGCACCCAGGCTGATCCGCTCGCCCAGCTCGTAGCCGGCGCTGGCCAGTTCGCGTACCGCGGTGGCCAGCATGGTGCGAACCGCACGCAACTCGCGCACATTGGCGACCATCGGCACCAGCACCCGCACCGGTCCCAGTGCCGCCGCCCGGACGATGGCGCGCAGCTGTATGGCGAACACCTCGGGACGCGCCAGCGACAGGCGGACACCGCGCAGGCCCAGGGCGGGATTGGGCTCCTGGGACAACGCCAGGCCGCTTCGATCGGCCTTGTCGGCGCCGATGTCCAGTGTCCTGAAGGTGACCGGCCGGCCGCGCATCGCCCGTACCGCGGCGGCATAGGCACGGTACTGCTCTTCCTCGTCGGGAAGGCCCGCCCGCTGCAGGAACAGGAACTCGGTACGGTACAGGCCGACTCCGGCAGCGCCCAGCTTCCAGGCCTCGCGGATGTCCTCCTCGCGCTCGGCGTTGACCCACAGGGAAACGTCGGTGCCGTCGCGGCTGCGGGTCGGCGCCTTGCGAAGCCGGCCCAGGCGCTGGGTCTCCCGGGCGACCTGCGCCTGCCAGGCCTCGAAGCGCGCCTGGTCGTTCTGGTCGGGATGCAGGACCAGCCGTGGCGGCTCGCCCTCGATCAGGATGACGTCGCCGTCGTGCACCTGCGACAGCGCATCCTGGCAGCCGCACAGCATCGGCAACTGCAGGTTGCGGGCAAGGATCGCCGAGTGCGACAGCGGATTTCCGCCGGTGATGACCACGCCGAGGATGCCGTGCTCGTGCCAGCTGGCCAGGTCGGCCGGCGACACCTGGTCGGTGACGATGATCTCTCCGGCCAGGCTGGCCGGGTCGATGCGTTCCTCGGCGTCGCGGTAGAGCGCGGCGATCACGCGGCCGATGACCTGCTCGATGTCTTCGCCGCGGCTGCGCAGGTACGGATCGTCGATCGCCTCGAACTCGGCCATCAGGCGATCCCGCTCGCGCTTCAGCGCCGCGTGCGCGCCGACCCGTTCGCCGCTGATCCGCTCGCGCACGGCGTCGATGAACGCCGGGTCTTCGAGCAGCAGGGCATGGGCGTCCAGCATCTCGCCCAGTTCCATCACCAGCGATCCGCTGAGCTGGCCGCGCAGGGCGGCCAGTTCGGCACGGGCATCGGCGAGGGCCTGCTCGAAGCGGCGTGTCTCCGGCGCCACCCTGCGCGGCCCGATCGGCCGCTCGTCGACCACGAAGTGCGCCGGGTGCACCAGCCGGGCCCTGCCCAGTGCCATCGCCCGGCTGCACAGCTGACCTTCGAGGACGATGCGCCGGCTGGCCATCACGCGCCCCGATGAGCGCCGGCGCCGGCGTCGGTCGGGCCGCGCAGCCGGCGCGGCGACCGCGGTGCGGCGGGGTGCCGGCGGGCCGGCCCGGTGCAGCGCAACCCAAGCGCCTGGTCCGCGCACGCGAGGGGGCTTGCGGCGCGGTGCACTACTGGCCCTCGTCGAAACGTCGGGCGAACAACTCGACGGCGGCGGCCATCGCCGCCTCCTCGTCCGGTCCGTCCAGGCGCAGCACGACCGAGCTGCCGACGCCTGCAGCGAGCATCATCACGCCCATGATGCTCTTGCCGTTGATCTCGCGGCCACGGTAGGCGAGCACCGCGGCCGAACGGAAACCGCCCAGCAGCTGGACCAGCTTGGCGGCGGCCCGGGCATGCAGGCCCAGGCGGTTGACGATCTCGATCTCGCGCTCGATCACGCGGCCTCCGGGTCCAGGATGATGCCGCCTCGGCCCCCGGCGAGCGCCGTGCGGGCGAGCTCGGGCAGGGGCTGGCCGGCGTAGTTGAGCACGCGCAGCAGCATCGGCAGGTTCAGGCCGGACACCCGCACCGTGTGGCCGCCGAGATCCTCGATCCGGCCGCAGATGTTGCTCGGTGTCGCGCCGTACAGGTCGGTCATCACCAGCACCCCGTCGCCCTGGTCGAGTTCGCCGACCAGGCGGCGCACCTGTGCCAGGGCGGCGCCGTCGTCGCAGTCGTTGGGCATGGACACCGACTCGGCCCGCAGCGACAGCTCGCCGACCAGGCTGCGGGCGACCCGGATCAGCTCGGCGCCCATGTCGCCGTGCGCGACCAGCAGCAGGCCGACGCTCACGACAGCTCCCGGTGGAACACCAGCACGCCGTCGCGGCCGCCGGTACGGAAGTGCTCGGCCAGCCTCTCGACGATGTGCACCGAGCGATGGCGGCCCCCGGTGCAACCGACCGCGATGGTCAGGAAGGCGCGGTCGTCGGCATCGAAGCGCGGCACGAAGTCGTCGAGCAGGCCGCGCACGCGCTCGATGAAGCTGCCGACCTGGAGATCGGACTCCAGCCAGTCGCGGACTTCCGGATCGCGTCCCGACAGGGGCCGCAGGTGCGGCACCCAGTGCGGGTTCGGCAGGCAGCGGGCGTCGAAGACGAAGTCCGCGTCGCCGGGGACGCCGCGCTTGAAGCCGAACGACTGCAACAGCAGGATCAGGCGCAGGCCGTGCCGGCCGACCTCGGCGCTGACCAGCCGGCGCAGCTGGTGCACGTTCATCTCGCCGGTGTCGATGGTGAGATCGGCGATCGCCAGGAGGGGACGCAGCAGCTGGCGTTCCAGGGCGATGGCGTCGGCCAGCGCCCGGTCGTCGCCGGCCAGCGGGTGCCGGCGGCGGGTGTCGGAGAAGCGCTTGATGAGGACGGCGTCGGGGGTGTCCAGGAACACCAGCTGGACCTCGGTGCCGGCGCTGACCAGTCCGGACAGGATGCGCGGCAGCTCGGCCAGGTCCTCCGGGCGGTTGCGGGCATCGACGCCGACCGCGACGCGCGGGTAGTCGGCGCGGCCGCCGCGGGCCGACGCCAGCAGGTCGGGAATCAGGGCCACGGGCAGGTTGTCGACGCAGTAGAAGTCCAGGTCCTCGAGGGCGCGCAGCGCCACCGTCTTGCCGGCACCGGACAGGCCGGTGAGCACGACCAGGCGCGCCGCCTGGCTGGGCGGTCCGGCGATCCCGGACGTGTCGGGGGAGGGCGGATTCACCATGGTCGCTGATGCTTGAGCTGATGGGCCTGGCGGTCGATGAAGGTCTGCGCCGGGTCGTAGCCCTTCAGGCGCAGGATGTGGTTGCGTGCCGCCGCCTCGACCAGGACCGCGAGGTTGCGGCCCGGCGCCACCGGCAGGGTGAGCATCGGCACCTCGACGCCCAGGACCTCCCGCGAAGAGGCGTCGCCGCGCAGGCGGTCGATCGGCTGGCTGTTGATGTCGCCGTCCAGGCGCTGCAGGTGCACGACCAGGCGCAGGTACTTGTTGCGCTTGATGGCGGTGTCGCCGAACATCTCGCGGACGTTGAGGATGCCCAGGCCGCGCACCTCCAGGCAGTCCTGCAGCAGTTCCGGGCAGGTGCCGTCGATCACGTCGGGGGCGATCAGGGTGAATTCGGGGGCGTCGTCGGCGATCAGCCGGTGGCCGCGGGTGATCAGCTCCAGCGCCAGCTCGCTCTTGCCCGACCCGGAATCGCCGGTGATCAGCACGCCGATCGAATAGACCTCCATGAACACGCCATGCAGGGTGGTGCGCCTGGCCAGTGCGCGCGCCAGGTGGTACTGCAGGTAGGTGAGCAGCTCGTGGCCGCGCAGCGGCGACTGCCACAGGGGCGTGTCGGTCTCGTTGGCCGCCTCGCGCAGGTCGGTCGGCATCGGCTGGTCCTTGGTGACGACCAGGGCCGCGGGGCGGTAGTTGACGATCTTCTCGATGATCTCCCAGCGTTGGCGGGGATCCAGGCCGTCGAGGAACTGCAGCTCCTCGGTGCCGATGATCTGCACCTTGTTGGGAAAGATCACGTTGAGGTAGCCGGCCAGCGACGGCCGGCGGGTCAGGTTCTCGCCCGGCTCGATGACCCGCTGTTCGCCGCGCTGGCCGGCGATCCAGCGCAGCTTCATGCGCTCGCCGACCTGGTCGAACAGCTCGCGGACGGTCAGCCGGGGAATCATGGCCGTGCCCTGCAGGGGCGACGACGCGGTCGGCCCGCCGCCGGAAGCGGGGCGGCGGGCGTTCGGCCGGGAGGCATGCGTCGTGTCCCGGCCGTCACGATCAGTCCGCGTGCGCGCGGCGCGCCTCGGCGCGATGGTGGTCGGTGAGCTTGCTCTTGTACTTGCGCACCTGCACCTCCATGCGCTCGACCATGCCGTCGATGGCTGCATACAGGTCCGGCGCCTCGGCGTCGGCGAACAGCTGCTTGCCGGGCACGTTGACCTGGCATTCGGCCTTGTGCACCAGCTTGGTGTCCACGGAGAGGATGATGTGCGCGCCGGTGGCCTGCTCGAACAGGCGGGTCAGCCGCTCGACCTTGCCGGTCGCGTAGTCGCGGAGCGCGGGGGTGACCTCAAGCTGGTGGCCGGTGACCTGGATCTGCATGGGTTGCTCCTCGCGTCGGTGGCCATTCGGCCGGGAATCCATTGTAGCCATCCCCCGCGTGACCGCCAGATGTCCGGTGCCGGCCCGCAGGCCCCGGGGGCCTTGACTTTCCTCGGGGCGCACCTATCTGGGCGGCATGGGCGGCCGAGTCGGTCCGCCCGGATCAAGCCAAGGAGCGAACCATGAGTCTGAGCCGTTACCACTGGAACCTGGCCCCGGCCATCCGGGACGAGTTCAAACAGGCGTTCGACGCCTTCAACAAGCTCGCCACGCTGGACGAGTCGGACCAGTCCGACGTCGTCACCAGCCAGTGGGCGCCCCGGGTGGACATCAAGGAGGAGACCGGCCGATTCGTGATTCTGGCCGACATCCCCGGCGTCGACCCCAAGGACATCGAGATCTCGATGGAAAAGGGCATCCTGTCGATCAGGGGCGAGCGCGGCAGCGAAAAGGTCGAGGAGACCGAGCGCTTCACCCGGATGGAGCGCTCGCGTGGCCTGTTCTACCGCCGGTTCGCACTGCCCGACTCGGCCGATGCCGAGGGCATCCGCGCCACCGGCCGCCACGGCGTGCTGGAGATCGTCATCCCCAAGCGCCCGGAGACCACGCCGCGCCGCATCTCGGTGGAGTGACCGCGCCGGGCCGGTGCCGCCCCGGCTTCCCGCTGGCCTGCCCGCCGCTGACCCAAGCAGCGGCGGGCAGGGTGTCGCCCGCCGCCCGTCGACGCATGTGAGACCATCCCGCCATGCAGTTCCATGACTACTACCGGGAGCTGGGCGTCAAGCCCGACGACAGCGAGGCCACCATCAAGCAGGCCTATCGCCGGCTCGCCCGCAAGTACCACCCGGACGTCAGCAAGGAAGCCGACGCGGAGACCCGGTTCAAGGCCATCAACGAGGCCTGGGAGGTGCTGCGCGACAAGGATCGCAGGGCCGCCTACGACGACCTGCGCGCCGGCTACCGCGATGGCCAGCAGTTCCGCCCGCCGCCGGACTGGAACGGTGGCGGTTTCGGCGCGCCGGGCGAGGGTGCCGGGGATTTCAGCGACTTCTTCGAAAGCCTTTTCGGGCGCGGTCAGGGCCGCACGGGTGGCGCCCGTGGTCGGCCGCGCAAGCCAGCGGCCCTGCGGGCGACGCTGGAGTTGCCGCTCGAGCAGGTCGCCCAGGGCGGCAGCCAGCGCATCACCCTGGCCGGCCGGACCCTTGATGTGCGCATCCCGGCCGGTATCGCCGCCGGCCAGACCATCCGCCTCTCCGGACAGGGTCCGGACGGTGCGGATGTCCTGCTGGAGATCGCGCTGGCACCGCATCCTCAGTTCGAGGTCGACGGTCGCGACCTGCTCGGCCGGGTCGCGGTGCGGCCCTGGCAGGCGGCCCTTGGTGCCGAGGTTCCGGTGCCCACCCTGGCCGGAATCGTCAGGCTGCGCGTCCCGGCCGGCACACCCAGCGGCCGCCGCCTGCGACTCAAGGGTCGCGGTCTGCCCGGCGATCCGCCCGGCGACCACTTCGTCCGCATCGAGATCGACGCGCCGGCCGCGGCCAGCGCCGAGCAGCGCCAGGCCTGGCAGGCGCTGGCACAGGCCTACGGCGAACCGGTCGACGCCTGAGAGGCGGTCACGGGCGGCACGCCGGTGGCTGTCACTTTGCGCACGTCCAGGCGGCGGACGCTGCCATCGGTGACCTGCCACTGGATCGACTGGCCGACGCGCAGCCCGATCAGGGCGGCACCGATCGGCGTCAGCACGGAAATCCGGCCCAGGTCGATGTCCGCCTCGGACGGCCAGACCAGGTCGATGCACCGGCTGCGCCCGGCGTGATGGTCGAAGTACTCGATCCGCCGGCCGACCGCCACGACATCGTCGGGCAGCAGATCGTCGTCCGCGAGGCTGGCACGGGCCAGTTCCACCAGCAGGGACTGGGCGAACTCGGGTTGGCGGTCGGCGGCGGCGTCGGCGAGGGCGACCAGGCGGCGGTGCGCGAGTCGGCCCAGCAGCAACGGTGGGCGGGAACCTCCCAGGGCGGGCAGGGTGTCGGTCATGGTGGAGTTTCCGTCTCGTCCGGTCGCGCGCGATGGGGCGTCGGTGCCGGCGGGGTGATTCGGGAATCGGCGTCGATGACGCCTGCTGGCGCGGTCCCCGGGGCCAGCCGGCCCGGTTGGGGGGGCGGCGCCCGGGGTCAGGCGCGTACGGCCAGCGCGCCTGCGTGCAGGTGGAATCGGGTGAAGGTGGCGCGCTGGACCATGGCCCGGCCATCATCGGCCGGGTCGGACCGGCAAGTCAAATGGCGGCCTCGGTCCCGGACTCGGCCTCGCCGATCCGCACCACCGTGCGGCCGAACGAATCGCCAGCCAGCATCCGGTCGAACACGGCCGGCAACCCGTCGAGCCCGGTCTCCTGGGTGACGATCCGGTCCAGTTGCGTGGGCTTCCAGGTGCCGGCCAGGCGCTGCCAGATCTCCCGGCGGATGCCGTAGTCGGTGCCCGCCGAGGCGATGCCCAGCAGGCTGACGCCGCGGATGATGAAGGGCATCACCGTGGTGTGCAGTTCGGCGCCGCCCGCCAGGCCGCAGCTGGCGACATTGCCGTAGGGCTGCACCACCCGGGTCAGCCAGGCCAGGGTCTCGTCGCCGACGTTGTCGATGGCGCCTGCCCAGTGCGTGGACTCCAGGGGGCGCTGGCCCATCGGCAGGGTGCGCCGGTCGAGCACCGACGTCGCGCCCAGCGCGGTCAGCGTATCCAGGCGTTCGAACTTGCCGGTGAGGGCGTGCGGCTGGTAACCGGCACGGGCCAGGATGGCGATCGCGAGCATGCCGACACCGCCGGTGGCGCCGGTCACCAGCACCGGCCCCTGGTCGGGGGACTGGCCGTTCTGCTCCATGCGGAACAACGCCAGTGCGGCGGTGAACCCGGCGGTGCCCAGCGCCATCGCTTCGCGCAGGTCCAGGCCGGCCGGCAGTGGCACCACCTGGTCGGCGGGCAGGCGCAGGTACTGCGCGTAGCCGCCGTCGCGGGTTTCCGAGAGCCCGCCGCCGGTCATCAACACGGCGTCGCCGTCCCGGTGGCGCGGGTCGGTCGAGGCGGCCACGTGGCCGGCGACGTCGATGCCGCCGACCAGGGGGAAGCGGCGCAGGATCCGGCCCTTGCCGGTGCCGGCCAGGGCGTCCTTGTAGTTCACCGACGACCAGGCGACCCGGACCGTCACCTCACCGGGACTGAGCTGGTCGAGGGCGAGTTGTTCGATGCCGGCGCGGTAGCCGGCTTCGTCGTCGTGGATGCGGAAGGCGCTGAACTGCTCGGGTACGGTCATGGCGTGCTCCTGGCCGGTCGGCGGTCGGCCGCGCGGGCCTCAGGTGCCCGGAGGGCCACGGCCATCCGGGCGGCGGTCCCGATCAGTTGCCCTTGTGGATGGCGCGCTTGTCGACCGCCAGGGCGGCCTCGTGCACGGCCTCGGACAGCGTCGGGTGGGCATGGACGATGCGCGCCAGGTCCTCCGACGACCCTTTGAATTCCATGGCGACCACGCACTCGGCGATCAGCTCGGAGACGTTCGGGCCGACCATGTGCACGCCCAGGATGCGGTCGGTCTCCGCATGGGCGATCATCTTGACCATGCCGTGCGGCTCGTTCATCGCCACCGCGCGGCCGATCGCGGCGAACGGGAAGGTGCCGACCCGGTAGGGCACGCCGGCGTCCTTGAGCTCCTTCTCGGTGCGGCCGACCCAGGCGACCTCCGGCTCGGTGTAGATCACCCAGGGCACGGTGTCGAGGTTGACGTGCCCGGGCAGCCCGGCGATCAGCTCGGCCACGGCGATGCCTTCCTCGCTGGCCTTGTGCGCCAGCATCGGGCCACGCACGCAGTCGCCGACCGCCCAGACGCCGTCGACGCCGGTCCAGCAGTGGCCGTCGACCTCGATGCGGCCGCGCTCGTCGCGCTTGACGCCGGTGTCGTCGGCCAGCACGCCGTCGGTGGCGGCGCGTCGGCCGACGCTGACCAGCAGCCGGTCGAACTCCAGGGTGTGCTCGCCGTCCTTGTCGGCATAGACCACCTCGACCACGGCCTTGCCCTTCTTCTTCTTCACCTCGGCGCGGGCGACCTTGGCGCCCAGCCGGATGTCGAGCAGCTTGTCGAACTCGCGCTTGGCGGCCTTGGCGATGTCGGCGTCGGCGGCGGCCAGGAAGCTGTCCATCGCTTCCAGCACGACCACCTCGGCGCCCAGGCGGCGCCACACGCTGCCGAGCTCGAGGCCGATCACGCCGGCGCCGATCACGCCCAGGCGCGCCGGCACCTCGCTGAAGTCCAGGGCGCCGACGTTGTCGACGATGTGCTCGCCATCGAACGGGATGCCGGGCAGCTCGAAGGGCACCGAGCCGGTGGCGATGATGACGTTGGTGGCGGCCAGTTCGCTGACCTTGCCGTCGTGACCGGTCACCTCGACCCTGCGGCCGGGCAGCAGGCGGCCGGTGCCGGCCACCGGGGTGACCTTGTTGGCCTTGAACAGCTGCGCGATGCCGCCGGTGAATTGCTTGACGATCTTGTCCTTGCGGCCAACCATCGTGGCGACGTCGATCGCCGGCTTGGCGGCGCTGATGCCGTGGTCCTTGAAGCCATGCAGCAGGTTGTGGAACTGCCGGGAGGAGTCGAGCAGCGCCTTGGACGGGATGCAGCCGACATTGAGGCAGGTGCCGCCCAGGGCCGGCTTGCCGTCCTTGCCCTTGAAGTTGTCGACGCAGGCGGTCTTCAGGCCGAGCTGGGCGGCGCGGATCGCGGCGACATAGCCGGCCGGTCCGGCTCCGAGGATGACGACGTCGTAGGTTTCGCTCATGGGGCTCTCAGGGGCGGTTCGAGATCGGAAGGCGCCGTTGGCGCGCCGCACCATTGTCCCATAGCCGGCCGGGGCGCGCCCGGACGCCGACCGGCCGCGGCGGATCGTGCGCCACGGCACTGGCGCTGGCCGAGGGTCGGCGTAGTGTTGGACTGCGGTCCGGGCACGGGTCGTGGCCGGTCCGCAGCCGTTTCCTTGATCGCCAAGGAGTCCATCATGCGCACCCTCATCGCACGGCTCGCCCTTGCCCCGGCCGTCCTCCTGCTCGTCGCCTGTGCCGGCAATCCGGTGCAGACCGGCCAGGCGTCGCTGCGGCCCAGCCAGTACGAGATCGACCATGCCCGCATCGCCCAGGTCGAACGTTCGGCCCGGATGAACTGGGGTCGGGTCTATTGGCTGAGCCTGCCGACCCGAAAGGTCGAACCGGCACCGCCCGGCGACCTCCCGCCCTAGCAGCTTGTTGAAAAACGACCTTCCTGGTCGTTTTTCAAGTCGCCCGTCCGGCGCAGGTCCGGACGGGCTCCCGTCGAATCAACTGCTTACGCACTTGCTTCGCCGAGCGGCCATCCATGGCCGCCGCCAGCGGGCTGTTTTTCAACAGCCTGCCAGGCCAGGCCCTGCGCCTCTGTGCAGCTTCAGCGGGCGCGCAGCAGGACCAGCACCGCGCCGGTGCCGCCTTGGGCGGCCGGTGCCGAGGCGAACGCCAGCACGTCGCCGTGCTGACGCAGCAGGCGGTCGACCAGGGCCTTGATCACCGGACCCTGCGGGGAGCGCAGACCCTTGCCGTGGATGATCCGCACGCAGCGCCGGTGCGAGGCCAGCGCCTCGGCCAGGAATTCGCGCACCATCGAGCGCGCCATCTCGGTGCCGACGCAGTGCAGGTCGATCTCGTCCTGCACCGCGAACTGTCCGCCACGCAGACGCCGCAGCAGGCGCGGGTCGTGGCCGTCGCGAAGAAACGACAAGGCCTCGCCGGCCTGCATGGCCAGGGCATCGGGCGACGCGGCGAGCAATTCGTCGCGCACCCGGGCCTCGTCAGCCAGGAACTGCACAGGCTCGTCGCTGGGCGGCGGTCGCGGCACCGGCGCCCGGACGTCTCCGGACAGCGGACGCACGTGGCCTACCGCCTCGCGGAACAGTCGGGCATCGTCGGCCGAAGCCGGCGGCGCGGGCGGCACCGGTGTTCTGCGTCGGTTCACGGCTGCGGCCATCGGCGGTTCATCGGCTTGTTATAGTGACGCACAGCGCATGCGTCGACCCCCCGTTCGCCGCTGCCGGTGCCGTGCCGGCCATCGGCAGCCGATGCCGCGACCCCGTCCCCTCTGCCAAGCAAGCCACGCATGCACGTCCTGATCAGCAACGATGACGGCGTCGACGCCCCGGGCATCCGGATCCTCGCCGAAGCGCTGGGACGGCTGGGCCGCGTCACCCTCGTGGCGCCCGACCGCGACCGCTCCGGGGCAAGCAATTCGCTGACCCTCGACCAGCCGATCCGCGTCGCACGCCTGGAGGAGGGCATCTACCGGGTCGCCGGAACGCCCACCGACTGCGTGCACCTGGCGCTCTGCGGCCTGCTCGACGATGATCCCGACATCGTCGTCTCGGGCATCAACAACGCCGCCAACCTCGGTGACGACGTGATCTATTCGGGCACCGTGGCGGCCGCCATGGAGGGCCGCTACCTCGGCCTGCCGGCGATCGCCGTGTCGCTGTGCAGCCGCGACCACCGGCCCCGGCACTTCCCCACGGCGGCGCGTGCGGTCGCCCTGATCATGGATCGCCTGCTGGTCGATCCGCTGCCGGCCGACACCATCCTCAACGTCAACGTCCCGGACCTGCCCTGGGACGAACTGCGCGGCTTCGAGACCACGCGCCTGGGCCACCGCCACCGCGCCGAGCCCTGCGTGCCGATGACCGATCCGCGGGGCCGCAAGGTCTACTGGATCGGACCGGCCGGGCCGGAACAGGACGCCGGTCCGGGCACCGATTTCGACGCGGTGCGGCGCGGCTTCGTTTCGATCACGCCGATCCACGTCGACCTGACCCGGTACCAGGCCCTGGACAAGGTTGCCGGCTGGGTGCAGTCGCTGGCCGCGAGCGCCGGGACCGGCGTGGCATGAGCGGCCTGACCTTGCGTCATCCGGTCGACGGGGCCGGTCTTGGCCTGACCGGCCAGCGCGTCCGGGAGCGGCTGATCGACCGTCTGGTCGCCGAGGGCGTTTCCGATGCGCGCGTGCTCGAGGCGGTGCGCAATGTGCCCAGGCACCTGTTCGTCGACGAGGCGATCGCCGGACGCGCCTACGAGGACACCGCCTTGCCGATCGGCAACGGTCAGACCATCTCGCAGCCGCTGATCGTCGCCCGCATGACCGAGGCGGTGCTGGCCGCCGGCCGGCCGTCCCGCGTGCTGGAGATCGGCACGGGTTCCGGGTACCAGGCCGCGGTCCTGGCCGGTCTGGTCGATCAGGTGTACACGGTGGAGCGGATCGGGCCGCTGCTGCGCCAGGCGCGCCGGCGCTTTCGCCAGCTCGGCCTGGCCAACATCCGTACCCGTCATGACGATGGCCGCGCCGGCTGGCCGGAAGAGTCGCCGTTCGACGCCGTGATGGTGACCGCCGCGGCGCGCCGCATCGAGCCGGCCTGGCTCGACCAGCTTGCCGTCGACGGTGTCCTGGTCGCCCCGGTGGGCGAGCCGGGCGCGGTGCAACGGCTGCTGCGCATCAGTCGCAGCGACGGCCAGCAGCGCGAGGACGACCTGGGCGCGGTCGCGTTCGTGCCGATCCTGCCGGGAGTCGACCAGTGAGGGGGGGCTGGCGGTTGTGGCTGGTCCTGCTGCCAGTCCTGGCCGGCTGCATGGAAACCCGTGTGGCGGTGGTCCGCACCGGCGCGGCGACCGGCGCCACGCCCTCCGCATCCCAGCCGCCAGCGCCCGTGCCCGCCGGCAGCCACCAGGTGGCGCGCGGCGAGACGCTGTACAGCATCGCCTTCCGGAATGGCCTGGACTGGCGTGACCTCGCGGCATGGAACGGTCTGGCCGCGCCCTACACGATCTATCCCGGACAGCGCCTGCGTCTGTCCTCGCCGGGCGGGGTCTCCGCCGTCGCTGCGATACCCTCCCGGCCGGGGGCGCCGCCCGGCGCCACTGCGCCGGACCGGGCACTGGAGCCGCCGCCGGGCGCGGCGCCGCCCGCAGCCGCGGCGCCGATCGCCACGGCTCCGGCCGACCCGGACCGGATCGTGCCGGTGACCGCGGATACGCCGCCGCCGCGCGCGAGCGACGCCACTCCGCCGACCTCGGCGGCTTCGCCGCCTGCCGCCCCGCCACCTTCGGCGGCGGCACCCCCCGTCGCGTCGCCGGTTGTTGCGCCGTCACCGTCGCCGCCACGGGCCAGCGTCGGTCCGCCGCCGGCTGAAGCGACCCAGGCGCCGGTCCCCGGCGCAAGCGCCAATGTCGCCGG
The DNA here is from genome assembly GCA_019634735.1 of Lysobacterales bacterium. NCBI lineage: Bacteria > Pseudomonadati > Pseudomonadota > Gammaproteobacteria > Lysobacterales > Lysobacterales bacterium. The sequence continues at coordinate 202,511 of JAHCAT010000003.1, forward strand.
CATCCGCTGGCGCTGGCCGACCCAGGGCGAGGTCATCAAGCGCTTTTCGGATGGCGACCTGGCCCGCCAGGGCATCCACATCGCCGGCCGCAGCGGCCAGGCCGTGGTCGCGGCGGCCGATGGCGAAGTGGTGTATTCAGGGTCAGGCCTGCGCGGCTATGGCGAGCTGATCATCATCAAGCATTCGGCCGAGTTCCTGAGCGCCTACGGGCACAACCGGGTGCGCCTGGTCAACGAGGGCCAGCGGGTTCAGGCGGGCCAGCCGATCGCCGAGATGGGCCGCACCGGCGCCGACCGCGACAAATTGCATTTCGAGATCCGCCGCAACGGACGGCCGGTCGATCCGCAGCAGTTCCTGCCCAGGCGCTGACCGTCGGATGGGTGCGTCGGCCTGCCTGGACGCGTGCTGCCGGGCGGCCGGCCTGACCCTGCTGGACTGGCCGGACGGGCCGTTCTACTGGGCACCGGCGTTCTGGACCGGCGCGCAGGCGGACGCCCTGCTGACGGCGCTGGACGACGAGCCGGCCTGGACGCGGCATCGCGTCCGGCTGTTCGGCAGGGAGCACCTCGCGCCGCGCCTGTCCGCCTGGCACGGCGAGGCGGGAGCCCGGTATCGCTACTCGGGCAGCTGGCACGAACCCCATCCCTGGACGCCAGCCCTCATCGCAGTCCGCGACCGCCTCGTCGAGGCGCTCGGCCTGCCTTTCAATTCCGTGCTTGCGAACCGCTACCGGGACGGAGGCGACGCCATGGGCTGGCACCGCGACGACGAGCCCGAGCTGGGTGGCCGGCCGGTGATCGCCTCGGCCAGCTTCGGCGCGCCCCGCCGCTTCGCGCTGCGTCATGACAGCGGGCGCCGCGAGGCACTGGCACTGGGTCATGGCAGCCTGCTGGTGATGGCCGGCGACAGCCAGTCGCGCTGGCGCCACGCCTTGCCCCGGACCGCGCGACCGGTTGGGGGACGCATCAACCTGACCTTCCGGCAGGTGCGCAACGCCGCGCTGCCGCCCGTGCCGCCGCCGGGCCGGTAGGCGCCCCGGATTCGCGCTCTCTCCCGGCGCGTCGGCCGGTCGCCGGGTCGAGGTCCCGGCAGGCTGTGCCACCATGGCGCCCTGCACACGTGCCACCCCTCACCGATCCATGTCCCGACCCGAACACTCAAGCCTGGGCCTGCCGGTCGACTATCCCACCCGGGTCGACGCCGGCCTGCTGTTTCCGATCGAACGCGAGCGGCAGCGTCGCGAACTGTTCGCCGAGTCGCAGCCCCTGCCGTTCCACGGCGCCGACCTGTGGACCGCCTGGGAGCTGTCCTGGCTGGACCGCCGCGGCAGGCCCCGGGTGGCGGTGGCCCGGATCGAGGTGCCGGCCGGATCGCCGGCGATCTGCGAATCCAAGTCGCTGAAGCTCTATCTCAACGGCTATGCCCACGAGCGCTTCGACGACGCCGACGAGGTGCGCGTGCGCATCGAGACCGATCTGATCGCCGTCTGCGGCGCGCCGGTGCGGGTCGAACTGGTGGTTGGCGATGCCATCGAGTCCCTTCAGGTGGCGGCGCTCCCGGGACGTTCGCTGGATGGCCTGGAGATCGACATTGCGCCCGCCGTTGGACCGGATGCCGACCTGCTTGGGGTGTTGCAGGGGGTCGCCGAGGTCGACGACGCCCTGGTCACCCGTCTGTTCCGCTCGCGATGCCCGGTCACTGGGCAGCCCGACTGGGCCGATGTCCTGGTCGCCTGGCGGGGGGCTGCGATGGACCCGGCCGGCCTGCTGCGCTACCTGGTCTCGTTTCGCGAGCACCAGGGCTTCCACGAGCAGTGTGTGGAGCGCATCTTCCGCGATGTCCTGGCCCGCTGCCGCCCGGTCGCGCTGACCGTGCTGGCCTGCTTCACGCGGCGTGGTGGCATCGACATCGCCCCCTGGCGCAGCAACGATCCGCGCCACCTGCGCCTGCCGTTCGCGCGCTGCCCGCGCGCCTGACCCCGGCCCGCGTCGACCAAGGCCTGGGCGCCCGCGACCCTCAGTCGCTGCCGCGTGCCGCCAGCGCCGCGTCGCCGGCGCCCAGCACCCAGGCGACCAGTTGGGGGTTGAGTTCGGCCATCCCCTGTTCGAACGCCGCGACCACGGCAGGGATTTCGTTGTCGGCGGCAGCGGCTTCGGCGCGGAACACCTGGCGGCCTCGGATTCGGCGGTCGCGCGGATCGACCAGGCGGACGTGCAGCTCGATCTCGACGGTCGGCATGCCGCCGCGATAGCTGGCCTGGAACCGGGTCAGGTCGGAGGCCAGGATCAGGTCGGCGCGCACGCCGGTGCCGGCACGCGCCGCCCCGGGCAGGCGGCCGTCGGCCTCGAAGGCGCGGATCCACAGGCCCTGCAGCATCGCCGGCGTGCGTTCCGTCCAGCGGGCGCCCTGGTAGACCTGCAGCTCGTTGCCGCCGGGCGCCACGACCAGCCGGAAGCCGTCCAGCAGTTCGCCGACATGCGGCTCCTCGACCAGCAGCTGCCAGTCGCGGGCGGTACCCTCGCCGCGCGCCATCGGCGGGTCCAGGGCGTACAGGGTGAAATCCTTGCGTGGCCCGGTCAGGGCGGTGCAGCCGGCCAGCAGCAGGACGGTGGCAAGCAGGGGCAGGGTACGTGCCTTCATCGCGGTCGGTACTCCCGGGGCTGGTCGCGTCCAAGCAGGAAGCCGGACGGATCGGATTCGAGGCGCCGGCTCAACGACTGCACGCTGATCAGCAGGGTGCGCAGTTCGGTGAGCACCTGGCCGAGCTCGACCAGGCCCTCCTGGGCGAACTGGTCGATCGCGCCGCGGTTGTCGCCGAGGATGCCCTGGATGTCCTGGCTGGCCTGGCGCAGCGCCGCCATCGCCTCGCTGACGTCCTCGCTGAGCAGGCGGTCTGCGGTACCGACCGTCGATTCCAGGCGGGCGACCGTCGCGCGGATGCCTTCCAGGGTGCTGGTGAGCTCCTGGCTTGCGCGGGCGCCGTCGCGCAGGATGCCCTGGATCGAATCGGTCTCGGCACCGACGGCGGCGGTGATGCGGCCGAAGTCCGCGATCGCCGTCGCCAGACGCTCCGCGTTCTCGTCGCTGAGGATGGCGGCGACCCGCTCGAGCACGTCGTTGACGGTAACGACGATGTCGGCGCCGGATTCGAACAGCCGTGCAAGGTCGGACGGCTGGGCCCGGATCACCGCCACCTCGCGGCCGTCACGCGGCAGCAGCCGGGGCGCCTCGGCGCTGCCGCCGGAAAGCTGGATGAAGGCCACACCGGTCAGGCCGAGGTAGCCCAGCTTGGCCTGGGTGTCCTCCTTGACCGGCGTCCCGCCGGCGATCCGGATGCGGGCGATCACCCGGCCCGGGTCGACCCGGCTCAGGCGCAGGGCAGTGACGTCGCCCACCTGGATGCCGCTGTACTGGACCGGGCTGCCCTTGGAAAGGCCGGTCACCGCCTCCCTGAAGTACACGTCGTAATGGTCGTACTCCCGTTCCAGGCTCAGCTTGCCGGCCCACAGCACCGACATCAGCATCGCAGCGGACAGCAGGATCACGAAGGCGCCGACGGCGACGTGCTTGGCTCTGGTTTCCATCGCCGCAGTCTAACGGGGATGCCGGCAGGGTTTGCCGGGACCCGCGAGGCACGGACGCCCAGGATTCACCCGGCGTGCGGCCAGTGCTATGGTGCGGCGCACAACCGGAGTCCTCGCGCATGTACCGCATCCTCACGCTCAACAACATCTCGCCGCAGGGGCTGGCGCGGTTCCCGGCAGGCCATTACCGGGTCGGTGCCGACATCGAGCAGCCCGATGCCGTGCTGGTGCGGTCTGCGGACATGCATGCGCTCGAGGTGCCTGCCAGCGTCAAGGCCGTGGCCCGCGCCGGCGCAGGGACCAACAACATCCCGGTGCCGGCGCTGTCGGCCCGCGGGGTGCCGGTGTTCAACGCGCCCGGCGCCAATGCCAACGCCGTCAAGGAGCTGGTCCTGGCCGGCATGCTGATGGCGGTGCGCAACCTGCCCGAGGCGCTCGGCTTCCTCGCCGAGCATCGCGATGCCGAGGGGCTGGGTCCGCTCATCGAGCGGGAGAAGAAGCGCTTCGTGGGCCAGGAACTGGCCGGCCGCACCCTCGGCGTGGTCGGCCTGGGCGCGATCGGGGTCAAGGTCGCCAACGCCGCGCGCGCCCTGGGCATGCGCGTGCTCGGCCTGGATCCGCACATGACCGTGGAGGGCGCCTGGCAGCTTTCCGCCGACGTCATCAAGGCCGGATCGCTCAACGAGCTCTATGCCGGATCCGACTTCGTCAGCTTTCACGTGCCGCTCACCGACGGCACCCGCAACCTGTTCGACCAGGGTTCCCTTCAGCACGTCCGCAACGGTGTGGTGCTGCTCAATTTCGCGCGCGGCGGCATCGTCGACGGCATGGCGCTGCGCGCCGGTCTCGAACAGGGCCGGATCGCGCGCTACGTGACCGACTTCCCGGTGCCCGGGCTGGCCGGCAACGAGCGGGTGATCGCCCTGCCGCACCTGGGCGCCTCGACCCGCGAGGCCGAGGAGAACTCGGCGGTGATGGTGGTCGAGCAGCTCCGCGACTTCCTGGAGAACGGCAACATCGGCAACGCCGTGAACTTCCCGGCGCTGCGCATGGCGCGCGAGGGCAGCGCCCGGATCTGCGTGGCCAACCGCAACCGGCCCAACATGATCGGCCAGCTCTCGCACGTGCTCGGCGACTCCCAGCTCAACATCGCCCAGATGCACAACGCCTCGCGGGGCGACATGGCCTATACGGTCATCGATGTCGACGCCGCGGTGCCGGAAAGCGTCGCGCTGGCGATCGCCGGGATCGACGGCATCCTGTCGGTAAGGGTGGTCTGAGATGGCCGCGCCAGCCGATCCGCCCGGCACCGCGGCCGGATCCGGGGACGCCACGTCCCTGGCCGAGGTGCGCAGCCGCATCGACGCCATCGATCGGCAGATCCAGGACCTGATCGCCGAGCGGGCGCGCTTCGCCCACCAGGTCGGCCGGGCCAAGGGCCCCTTGCTGGCCGCGGTCGACTACTACCGGCCCGAGCGCGAGGCGCAGGTGCTGCGCAGGGTGGTCGATCGCAACGACGGTCCGCTTTCCGACGCAGAGATGGTGCGCCTGTTCCGCGAGATCATGTCGGCCTGCCTGGCGCAGCAGGAGCCGCTGAAGATCGGCTTCCTGGGCCCGCAGGGGACATTTTCCGAGCAGGCGGTGCGCAAACACTTCGGCCACTCCGCGCACGGCCTGCCGCTGGCCAGCATCGAGGAGGTCTTCAACGAAGTGGCCGCCGGCAACGCCGACTTCGGCGTGGTGCCGGTTGAGAACTCGGGGCAGGGGACCATCCAGTCCACCCTCGACATGTTCCTCACCTCGGACCTGCGCATCTGCGGCGAGGTCGAGCTGCGCGTCCACCAGCACCTGCTGTCGCGGACCGGCAACCTGGCCGAGGTCGAGCGCGTGTACTCGCACCCGATGTCGCTGGCCCAGTGCCAGGCCTGGCTTCGCCAGCATCTGCCGGGTGCCGAGCGCATCCCGGTCAGCAGCAACGCCGAGGCGGCGCGCAGGGCGCGCCTGGCCGACGATGCCGCGGCGATCGCCGGCGAGTGGGCCGGCCACGTCTACCACCTGCGCCGGATCGCCGGGCCGATCGAGGACCGGCCCGACAACACCACCCGTTTCCTGGTGATCGGCCGCGAGCTGCTGCCGCCCTCCGGCAACGACCGGACCTCGCTGCTGGTGTCGGTGAAGGACCAGCCGGGTGCCCTCTACCAGGTACTCAGTCCGCTGGCGCGGCATGGCGTCAGCATGGCCCGCATCGAGTCCCGGCCCTCCCACGAGGGCCTGTGGCAGTACGCCTTTTTCATCGACATCCAGGGCCATGTCGAGGAACCCGCCATGCGCGCGGCGCTCGACGAACTGGCCGGATGCGCCGCACGGGTCAAGGTGCTGGGTTCCTATCCGCTGGCGATCGCCTGAGGCTCGCGGCATGCCCCTGCATCCCTGGTCCGATGCCCGCCTGCCGCCGGCCATCGCCGCCCTGCGCGCCTACGACCCTGGCCATGACCTGGTCGCGTTCCGGGTGCGCTTCGGCGACCGCCTGATCGAGGTCGGCAGCAACGAGAACCTGCTCGGCCCGGCCCCCGCCGCGCTGGCTGCACTGGCCGACCCCCGGCAGGCCGCCTGGCGCTACCCGGATCCACGTGGCGGCGCGCTGCGCGCCGCGCTGGCGCGCCTGCACGGCCTGGAGCCGGACGGCATCGTCCTGGGCAATGGCAGCCACGAGATCCTGATGCGCATCGCCCTGGCGTTCGCGCCGGCCGGAGCGCCGGTGGTGTTCTCGCGGTACGGGTTCGCGGTGTTCGCGATCGCCACGGCGGCCGCCGGCGCCCGGGCCGTGGCGGTGCCCGCGCTGCCGGCCGACCACCCGCAGATGCCCCTGGGCCACGACCTGGAGAAGCTGGCCGGCGCCTGCAGCGCCGACACCCGCGTCCTCTACCTGGCCAATCCCAACAATCCGACCGGCACCTGGTTCGAGCCTGATGCGCTGGCGCGCCTGCTCGACGAAGTGCCGTCGACGACCCTGGTGGTCGTCGACGAGGCCTACCAGGAGTATCAGCCCGAGGCCGCGGCGCGCAGCGCGCTGCGCCTGCTCGCCCGGCACCGCAACCTGCTGGTGACGCGCACGTTCTCCAAGGCCTATGGCCTGGCCGGCCTGCGCGTCGGCTGGGCGGCGGGCGATGCCGCAGTGATCGCGGTGTTGGACCGGGTGCGCGAGTCGTTCAATGTCAACGGGCTGGCCCAGGCCGCGGCCACCGCGGCCCTCGGCGATGCCGGCCATGTCGCTGCCGAGTGCGCGGCGGCCGCCGCCGCCAGGTCCAGGCTGGCCGGTGTGCTGGCCGGCCTGGGCGTTGCGTCGCTGCCGTCGCGCTGCAATTTCCTGCTCGCCGACTTCGGCTCGGCCGGCCGCGCCGCCTCGGTGGAGCAGGCGCTGGGCAGCACCGGCGTGGTGGTGCGTCCGATGGCAGGCTATGGCCTGGGCGAGCGTCTGCGGATCAGCCTGGCGCCGCCGGCGCGCGAGGCGGCGCTGGCAGCGGCGCTGGCCGAAGCCGTGGCGACCCCTGGATGAGCCGGCGGCTGCATTGGATTGCCGGACCCGGCCGGCCGCTGCGCGGCCGCATCGCGGTACCTGGCGACAAGTCGGTCTCGCACCGGTCCGTGATGCTGGCGGCGATCGCCGAGGGCAGCACCCGCATCAAGGGCTTCCTCGAGGGCGAGGATACCCGCGCCACCGCCGCCATCCTGGAGCGCCTGGGGGTGCGCATCGACGCCCCCGACGCCGGCACCCGGATCGTCCATGGCGTCGGTCTGCACGGCCTGCGCGCCGCGCAGGGGCCGCTGGACTGCGGCAATGCCGGCACCGGCATGCGACTGCTGGCCGGCCTGTTGGCCGGGCAGTCCTTCGACAGCGAGCTGGTCGGCGATGCCTCGCTGAGCGGCCGGCCCATGCAGCGGGTCACCGCGCCCCTGGCGCGCATGGGTGCGCGGATCGCCACCGCCCCGGACGGCACGGCGCCGTTGCGCATCAGCGGCGGGCAGCCGCTGGTCGGCCTTGAACATGAACTGGCCGTGGCCAGCGCCCAGGTGAAGTCCGCCCTGCTGCTGGCCGGGCTCTACGCAGTGGGTCCGACCCGGGTGCGCGAACCCCACCCCACGCGCGACTACACCGAGCGACTGCTCGCGGCGTTCGGCGCCGAGGTTGCGCTTGTCGGCGATACCGTCGAGCTGCGCCCGGGCCGGCCCCTGGTGTCGCCGGGCCTGATCCAGGTTCCCGGCGACTTCTCTTCGGCGGCCTTCCTGATCGTCGCTGCGACCGTGGTGCCGGGCTCGGACCTGGAGCTGACCGGAATCGGTCTGGATGCCCGCCGCACCGGCCTGCTCGACTGCCTGCGCGAAATGGGCGCCGGGATCGAGGTGGGATCCGTGCGGATCGGGCAGGCCGGCCCGGTCGGCGACCTGCGCGTCCGCCACTCGCCCTTGCGCGGCATCGAGGTGCCGCAGGCACGGGTGCCGGACATGATCGACGAGTTCCCGGCGCTGTTCGTGGCCGCCGCGCTGGCCGATGGCGAGACGCGGGTGAGCGGCGCCGGCGAACTGCGCGTCAAGGAGTCCGACCGCATCGCGGTGATGGCCGACGCCCTGGTCCGGCTCGGCGCCGCGGTGGAGACCTCCCCCGACGGGGTGCGAATCCGGGGCGGCGGACTGACCGGCGGCCGGGTCGACAGTGCCGGCGACCACCGCTGCGCGATGGCGCTGGCGGTGGCGGCGCAGCGCGCAGACGGCCTGGTGCGCATCGAAGACTGCGCCAATGTCGCCACCTCGTTCCCGGGCTTTGCCGCTCTGGCACAATCGACAGGTTTCAGCCTGGCCGAGGAAACCGAGTGAGCGAGCGATCCGACCCGAGCGTCCCGGTACTGACCATCGATGGTCCCAGCGGTTCCGGCAAGGGCACGGTGGCCCGCCTGGTCGCCCAGGCCCTGGGCTGGCACCTGCTCGATTCCGGGGCCCTGTACCGGGCGGTCGGATTGCTGGCAGGGGAGCGGGGCATCGATCTGGCGGATGCCGAGGCGCTGGCGGAGCTGGCCCGCGACCTGCCGATCGCCTTCGCCGCCGCCGACCAGGGCGTTTCGGTGTGCCTGGACGGGCGCCCCCGCGATGCCGACCTGCGCACCGAGGAGGCTGGCGCCGCGGCCTCCGCCGTGGCCGCGTTGCCCCCCGTCCGGGACGCCCTGCTGGCCCGCCAGCGGGCTTTCCGCCAGGTGCCGGGACTGGTCGCCGACGGCCGCGACATGGGCACCGTGGTGTTTCCGGACGCCCCTTGCAAGGTGTTCCTGACCGCCAGTGCCGGGGAGCGCGCGCAGCGCCGCCTTAAGCAGTTGATGGAAAAGGGTGTTGCCGCTACACTTGACGCCCTTTTGGCGGACATCCGGTTGCGGGACGCGCGCGACAGCGAGCGCAGCGTGGCCCCGCTGAGGGCGGCGGAAGGTGCCTTGCGCATCGATTCCACCGGGATGTCCGTCGGGCAGGTGGTCGGGCAGGTGCTCGACTTCGTCCATCTGCAAGGATTGCAGTCCTGACCTGACGCCCGGCTCCGGCCGGACGTCCCGCCAGGCGAACTGGACCGGCACAGGCGCTCCCCCACCCGGGGCGTGCGCGCGTTGCCGGTCCGGCGCGGCAGCATGCGGCGGGCCCGGCGACGGGCCGGCCTTCGTTCCCTGGCGGCGCCACGGTGCCGCCAGGGGTTTTCGTAACGGTGCCGGAAGGCGCCTCCTACCGGTGGACCGCGTCCTGCGGTCCGTGGATCAACTGGAATCTTTATGTCCGAGAGTTTTGCCGAGCTGTTTGAGCAGAGCCAGGCCTTTGCCAAGCTCAAGCCGGGTGCCATCGTGTCCGGCGTGGTCGTCGACATCAAGTCCGATGTCGTCATCGTCAATGCCGGCCTCAAGTCCGAGGGCGTCATTCCGATCGACCAGTTCCGAAACGATGATGGCGACCTCGACGTCAATGTCGGCGACGAGGTCCAGGTTGCCCTGGAGTTCATCGAGAACGGCTTCGGCGAGACCATGCTCTCGCGCGAGAAGGCCAAGCGCGCCATGGTGTGGGACGAGCTCGAGCACGCCATGACCGACAACGCCACCGTGACCGGCCGCATCAGCGGCAAGGTCAAGGGCGGCTTCACCGTCGACATCAAGGACGTCCGCGCCTTCCTGCCGGGCTCCCTGGTCGACGTCCGGCCGGTGCGCGAGCCGACCTACCTCGAGGGCAAGGACCTCGAGTTCAAGATCATCAAGCTGGACCGCAAGCGCAACAACATCGTCGTTTCGCGCCGCGCGGTGGTCGAGAGCGAGTTCTCGGTCGAGCGCGAGCAGCTGATCGAGCGACTGATCGAAGGCGCCAAGCTGAAGGGCGTGGTCAAGAACCTCACCGACTACGGCGCGTTCGTCGACCTCGGCGGAATCGACGGCCTGCTGCACATCACCGACATGGCCTGGAAGCGCGTCCGCCACCCGTCCGAGGTGGTCGAGGTCGGCCAGGAAATGGACGTGATCGTCCTCAAGTACGACAAGGAGCGCAACCGCGTCTCCCTGGGCCTCAAGCAGCTGGGCGACGACCCGTGGGTCAGCATCGGCCGCCGCTACCAGGCCAACAGCCGCTTCTTCGGCAAGGTCTCCAACGTCACCGATTACGGCTGCTTCGTCGAGCTTGAGCCGGGCGTCGAGGGCCTGGTGCACGTGTCCGAGATGGACTGGACCAACAAGAACGTCAATCCGGCCAAGATGGTCCAGGTCGGCGACGAGGTCGAGGTCATGGTCCTGGACGTCGACGAGGAGCGCCGCCGCATCTCGCTGGGCATGAAGCAGTGCTCGGCGAACCCGTGGGAGACCTTCGCCGCCATCTACAAGAAGGGCGACAAGGTGTCCGGCCCGGTCAAGTCGATCACCGACTTCGGCGTGTTCATCGGTCTGGACGGCGGCATCGACGGCCTGGTGCACACCTCCGACATCTCCTGGCAGGGCGCCACCGAGGATCTGGTGCGTCGCTTCAAGAAGGGCGACGACATCGAGGCCGTGGTGCTGGCTGTCGATCCGGAGCGCGAGCGCATCTCGCTGGGCATCAAGCAACTCGAGCAGGATCCGTTCGGAAGCTACATGGTCAGCCACCCGAAGGGCTCGGTGATCACCGGTACCGTCAAGGAAGTCGACGCCAAGGGCGCCCTGATCGACCTCGGCGAAGGCATCGAGGGTTACGTGCGCGCCGCCGACATCGCCAAGCAGCGGGTCGACGACGCCACCCAGCACCTCAAGGTCGGCGACTCGGTCGAGGCGAAGTTCATCGGCATGGACCGCAAGGGCCGGCTGCTGCAGCTGTCGATCAAGGCCAAGGACGAGGCCGAGCTGGCCGAAGTGCTGGAGGAGTACCAGAACGCCTCGGCGGGCACCACCAACCTGGGTGCCCTGCTCAAGGAGCAGATGCGCAAGGGCGATTGACCGTCCTGTGCTAAGGAAGCCGCGCCGGACGGCAACGTCCGGCGCGGTCGCGGCGGCCCGGCATGGGGAATGCCGGACCGTCGTCCCGGTGCGGCGCCGCGTCGTCTGAGCGTGCCGCGACCGTCGGAGCGAAGGAGTCGCGATGACCAAGTCGGAACTGATTAACAGCCTTGCGGACCAGCTCCGGCACCTCGAGCAGGCCGACGTCGAGCTGGCCGTCAAGCAGGTTCTCGAGCAGATGGCGGGTACCCTCGCCGGCGGCGGCCGCATCGAGATCCGCGGCTTCGGCAGCTTCTCCCTGCACTACCGGCCGCCGCGCGTCGGTCGCAACCCGAAGACCGGCGAGGCCGTTGCCCTGCCCGGCAAGCACGTGCCCCACTTCAAGCCCGGAAAGGAATTGCGCGAGCGCGTCAACGCCTCCGAGGCGACCATCGTTTCCGCGTCGGGTGCCGACCAGGACGACGTCGACGAAGGCTGAACGACAGCCGCCGTGTCGAAGACCGGCGACCCACGTCCGGTCGCAAGGCGCTGTGCATGGCCCGGATCGCCCGGCGATGCGTCGCGCCGTGGTGATGTCCGCAGCCGCGGACTGCTAGCATTGCCATCCCTCTCCGCTCCAACGCTCCGCGCGCGTGGTGCCCTGAATGTCCGAGCTAGGTCTGTTCTGGCTGCTGCTGCCGGTGGTCGCCGCCGCGAGCTGGTATTTCGCGCGGCGCGGCACCGAACTGGTCAGTGGCGCGCGCGTCGACCGCCTCTCCAGCGGCTATTTCAAGGGTCTGAGCCACCTGCTCAACGAGGAGCCGGACAAGGCCATCGAGGTGTTCCTGTCGATCGCCGAGCTTGATCAGGAGGCCGTCGAGACGCAGCTCGCGCTGGGCAGCCTGTTCCGGCGCCGCGGCGAGGTCGGACGGGCCATCCGCCTCCACCAGGACCTGCTCAAGCGCGACACCCTCAGCCGCCGGCAGCGCACCGACGCGCTGTTCGAGCTGGGCGAGGACTACATGCGTGCCGGCCTGCTCGATCGCGCCGAGGGTCTGTTCGCCGACCTGGTCGCTGCCGAGGTGGAGGTCGCGGAGGCGCTGCGCCGTCTGGTCACCATCGCCGAATCCGAGCGCGACTGGAACAAGGCGATCGCCCACGCCGAACGTCTGGAGCAGGTCTCAGGACGCCCGCAGGGATCGACGGTCGCGCACTACCGTTGCGAACTGGCAGAGAGCGCGCGCGGCCGCGGCCACCTGGAAGTCGCCCGCGACGAGCTGCAGCAGGCGCTCAAGGCGGATCCGAACTGCGCGCGCGCCGAGCTGCTGATGGGTGGCGTGGAGCTGCGCGCTGGCGACCACACCCGCGCAGCCCGGGCCTTCGAGCGTGCCGCACGCATCGACCTCGACACCTTGCCGCTGCTGCTGGAGCCGCTGCTCACCTGCTACCAGGCGCTCGACGACGGCCGTCGCGCGCGCGAGTTCCTTGCCGAGATGGGCGCCCGGTTCCCCGGCGTGGCGCCCGTGCTTGCGCTGTCCCGCCTGGTCGAGCGCGAAGAGGGCGAGGCGGCCGCCGAAGCGATGCTGACCAAGGAACTGCGCCGGCATCCGACCGTCCCGGGTCTGCGCCACCTGGCCCAGATCGGCCTGCGGCGTGCCGACGACAGCATGCGGCCGCTGCTCACCGGCATCGCCGAACTGGCGGAGCGCATGCTGGACCAGGGGGCCGGCTACCGCTGCCGGCGCTGCGGCTTCGGAGCGCGCAACCACCACTGGCAGTGTCCGAGCTGCAAGGGCTGGGACAGTCTGCGACCGCAACACCGGCTGCTCGCCGAATGACCCTGACCAGCCTGCCGGTCTGGTTGCCGCCTCTGCTGGCGCTGTCGCTGGCGGCGTCCGTCGCCGCCCTGGTCGCCTGGTCGCAGATCCGGCACCGGCTTGGACCGCTGGATCATCCCGGCCCGCGCAGCTCCCATCGCGTGCCGGTGCCGCGCATGGGTGGCCTGGGCATCGTCGTCATCGGCCTGGCCGGGGTCGGCGCCCTGGTGGTGGCCGGTGCCTGGCCGGTGCCCTGGCTGCTCACCTTGCCTGGGCTTGCCCTGGTCGCCGGCGTCGGGCTGCTGGACGATGCCCGGCCGCGTCCGGCGCTGCCCAGGCTGCTTGCGCATCTGCTCGCCGCCGCGTTGCTGGCCGGGTCCCTGCTGATGGGCGCCGATGGCCTGCGTGTGGCGCCGTGGCTGGCAGGGGCCGCCGTTCTGGCGATGGCCTGGAGCATCAACCTGCACAACTTCATGGACGGCATCGATGGCCTGCTCGCCCTGCAGACCCTCTGGTACGGCGTCTTCTACGCGGCAGCGCTGGGCATGGCGGGCGAGTATGGGGCCGCGATGTTCGCGGCCTTGCTGGCCGCCGCGGCACTGGGCTTTCTGCCTTTCAACTTTCCGCGCGCGCGCGCCTTCCTGGGCGACGGCGCGTCAGGCTTTCTCGGTGTCGCCGTGGCCTGGCTGGCGCTGTTCGCCGCGGTGCATGCGATCGTGCCGTTCCCCATGGCGCTGGTGCTGATGTCGGCCTTCCTGGTCGACAGCGGCCTCACCCTGGTCGGCCGCATCCTGCGGGGCGACCGCTTCTGGCAACCCCATCGCGAGCATCTGTACCAGTGGCTGGTCCGGGCCGGTGCCAGCCATGCCATGGTCAGCCTGGGCTACCTGGCCTGGAACCTTCTGGTGGCGTTGCCCGCGCTGCTGGTCGGCCAGCACCTGGCCCGTGACCGGCAGTGGTTGCTCGCCGGCGCCGTGCTGATCGCGGCGGGACTGCTCTGGCTGCTGCTGCGTCTGCTGCTGGCGCGGCGCCTGGCCCCGGAGGTCGGCGATGGCCAGGTTGCGTAGCCTGATGGCCAGCCTGCATCCGCGCCTGGCGGTGGTCTTGCACGACCTTCTCATGGTCTGCATGGCCTGGTACCTGGCGCAGTGGCTGCGCTACTGGATGTCGGACATCGGCTACGTGGCGCCGGCGCTGCTGTCGCGCGAGCTGCCCTGGGTGGTGCTGGCGCAGGGCCTGGTGCTGTGGTGGACCGGCCTATACCGCGGCCTCTGGCGCTTCGCCAGCCTTCCCGACCTCTCCAACATCCTGCGCGCCACCGTGGTCGGTGCATTGGCGGTCACGCTGATCCTGTTCGTGGTGTACAGGCTCGATGGCGTGCCGCGCAGCGTACTGCTCGTGTACCCGTTCGTCGCCGCCCTGGCGCTGGCGGCGCCGCGCCTGGCCTATCGCTACTGGAAGGACAGCAGGCTCGACCTGATGCGGCGCGCCGGCTCGACCCGGGTGCTGGTGCTGGGCGCCGGCCGGGCCGGCGAGGCGCTGCTGCGCGAACTGCAGAACGACCGGGCCTGGCGTCCGGTCGGCCTGCTCGACGACAACCCGGCGCTGCGCGGCGCCCGCATCCGCGGGTTGCCGGTGCTTGGCGAGCTGGGCCAGGTCGGCCGGATCGCTCGGGAGGTCGCCGCCGACCTGCTGGTGATCGCCATCCCCACCGCCAGTACGGCCCAGATGAAGCGTGTGGTCGAGCTGTGCGAGGACGCCGGCGTGCCGTTCCGGACGGTGCCCCGCCTGAAGGACGTGATCGCCGGTCGCGCGCAGGCCGGGCAGCTCAAGGAGGTGGCGATCGAGGACCTGCTCGGCCGCGAGGAGATCGAGCTGGACTGGCAGGCGATCGGCGCCGGGCTGGCCGGACACCGTGTTCTGGTCACCGGCGGCGGCGGCTCGATCGGCGCCGAGCTGTGCCGGCAGCTCGCGCGCCTGGGCGTCGCCCGGCTGATCATCCTCGAGCAGGGCGAGTACAACCTGTACCGGATCGAACAGGAGCTGGTCGGCGCCTGGCCGGACCTGCACATCGATGCCGTGCTCGGCGATTGCTCGGACCCGGGGACAGCCCGCCACGTGGTCGAACGGTTCCGTCCCCAGCAGGTGTTCCATGCCGCCGCCTACAAGCACGTGCACCTGCTGGAGCAGCAGATGCGCGAGGCCCTGCGCAACAACGTGCTGGGAACGCGGGCGATGGCCGAGGCCGCGGCGGCCGGGGGTGTCGAGGGCTTCGTCCTGATCAGCACCGACAAGGCGGTCAATCCCGGCAATGTGATGGGCGCGAGCAAGCGCATCGCCGAGCTGTATTGCCAGGCCCTGGCCGGACGCACCGGCATGCGCGTGACCACGGTCCGGTTCGGCAACGTGCTGGGCTCCGCCGGGTCGGTGGTGCCGTTGTTCCGCGAGCAGATCGCCCGCGGCGGCCCGGTCACGGTCACCCACCCGGAGGTGGAGCGCTGGTTCATGACCATTCCGGAGGCCTGCCAGCTGATCCTGCAGGCCAGCGTGCTGGGCCGGGGCGGCGAGATCTTCGCCCTGGACATGGGCGAGCCGGTCCGCATCGGCTACCTGGCCGAGCAGATGATTCGCCTGGCCGGCAAGACGCCCGGCGCCGACATCCAGATCGCCTACACCGGCCTGCGCCCGGGCGAGAAGCTGTCGGAGGAGCTGTTCCACCCGCAGGAGCGCTACGTCGAGACCGCCCACCCGAAGATCAGGCAGGCACGCTCGCGCGGCGCCGACTGGCCGTTGCTCGTGCAGCGCCTCGACCTGATCGCCGCGGCCGTGCACGATCACGACACCCTGCGCCTGTCGCGCCTGATCCACGAACTGGTTCCGGAGTTCGTGCGCGACGAGTCCCATGAAGACAGGCATATCGCATGACATACAAGGTCCGCACCGCCGTGTTCCCCGTGGCCGGCCTGGGTACCCGCTTCCTGCCGGCCTCCAAGGTCGTGCCCAAGGAAATGCTGCCCGTGGTCGACATGCCGCTGATCCAGTACGCCGCCAACGAGGCCGTCGAGGCCGGATGCCGGACCCTGGTATTCGTGGTGAACCGTTACAAGCATGCGATCGCCGACTACTTCGACACCGCCTACGAGCTCGAGCACCGCCTCGAAATGAAGGGACGCGACGATCTGCTCGATCGTGTGCGCAGCACCCTGCCGGACGGCGTGCGCTGCGTGTTCGTCACGCAGAGCGAGGCGCGCGGCCTGGGCCATGCGGTCCTGTGCGCGCGTCCGGTGGTCGGCGACGAGCCGTTCGCGGTTCTGCTGCCCGACGACCTGATCTGGAGCCGAGGCAAGGGTGCTCTGGCGCAGATGGTCGAGGTCGCCGAGCGCGAGCGCGGCAGCGTGGTGGCGGTCGAGGACGTGCCGCGCGAGAAGACCGGCAGCTACGGCATCGTCTCCCTGGCCGACGCCGGGCAGGCGCATGGCGATGCCCTGCGGATGAGCGCGATCGTCGAAAAGCCGGCACCCGATCGGGCGCCCTCCACGCTGGGCGTGGTCGGCCGCTACGTGCTGTCCGGGCAGGTCTTCGGGGCGCTGGCCGCGACCCCACCGGGTGCCGGCAACGAAATCCAGCTCACCGACGCCATCGAGGCCCTGATCGAGGCCGGCGATCCGGTCTGGGCATACCGGTTCGCGGGCACCCGGTACGACTGCGGCAACAAGCTGGGCCTGGTGCAGGCGACGCTGCGCTACGCGCTGGACGACGCCGAACTGCGCGCACCGACCCTGGCGCACCTGCGCGAGGTGCTCGATGGCGGTTCCTGAGCCGGTTCCGGAGATCTCCTGGTCGGACTTCGAGCGGGTCCTGCTGGTCGCCGGCACGGTGACCCGCGCCGAGCCGTTCCCCGAGGCGCGCAAGCCGGCGCTGAAGGTCTGGGTCGATTTCGGGCCCTATGGCGAGCGCAAGACCAGCGCGCAGGTGGCCGCCCTGTACCGGCCGGAGGACCTGGTCGGCAGGCAGGTCGTCGGCGTCCTGAACTTTCCTCCGAAGCAGGTGGGGCCGGTGCGTTCGACCTTTCTGCTGACCGGCTTCCCGACCGAGGAAGGCGTGGTGCTTACCGCAATCGAGCGGCCAGTGCCGAACGGAACGCGGCTGGCCTGAGAGCGATGTCCGAAGAACGCGCGGTCCACCAAGTGGAAACGCCCGAACAGCTGCGCTCGGTGCGGTTCGGGGGGATAGACCGGCTGTATGGCAGCGGTGCGGTGGCGCGACTGGCCGGTCGCCAGGTGTGCGTGGTGGGCACCGGCGGGGTCGGCTCCTGGGCGGTCGAGGCGCTGGCCCGTTCCGGCGTCGGCCATCTGGTGCTTATCGATGGCGACGATGTCTGCCTGAGCAACACCAACCGCCAGTTGCCGGCGTTGATGGGCGCCTACGGCCGCGCCAAGGTCGAGGTGCTCGCCGAGCGCGCCCGGGCCATCAATCCGGACCTGCGCGTGCAGGCGCTCGAGCGCTTCCTGACGCCGGCGACCATCCCCGAGCTGCTCGGCGCCGGTCATGACCTGGTGCTGGACTGCTGCGACGCCTTCCGGGTCAAGGTCGAGACCATCGCCTGGTGCCGGCGCAACCGGGTACCCCTGGTGACCTGCGGTTCCGCCGGTGGTCGCGCCGATGCGTCCCTGGTGCGGGTGCGCGACCTGTCCGGCACCGAGCACGACGCCCTGCTTGCCCTGGTCCGCAAGAAGCTGCGCCAGGATTTCAACTTCCCACGCAATCCGCGGCGCAGCTTCGGCATTCCGGCCGTGTACTCGCTGGAGAACGTCCGCTATCCGCAGCCGGACGGCAGTGTCTGCGGCACACGGCCCGCACCGGGCGGCGCTGCCCGCCTGGATTGCGACGCCAGCCTGGGTGCCGCCATGCACGTCACCGCGACCTTCGGCATGGTGGCCGTGGGCCGGGTGCTCGAGCGACTGCTGACGATGCCATCAGGAACCGGCGTCGCCTGATTCCAGAAGCCCCTGCCCAAGCCTGCGACCGGTGCTTTCCGGGCAATGGCACATGTGGGACGATACCAATTTGCAGGGATTACGGGGGGCTTCGATGACAGCCAGGGCGCGTTGGCTCGTCCCGGGCAGGCTGCTGATCCTGGCCTTCCTGCTGATCGCAGGCCCATCGCTGTCGGCGCGCGTGCTGCCCGAAGGGCCCCTGCCGCCGCTGACGGGCGACGACGGTTACCTGGTGGTGGCGGTCCACAGCAACCGCTTCCTCGACCGCCTGCGGATGGCGCCGGCCGGCGCGGTATTCGGGCGGCAGGAAATCAGGGCGCTTCCCCTGGGCCGCAGCGTCCATGTGCTGCGGGTTCCGGCCGGCCCCCTGCGCTGGGACCGGGTCGTGATGCCGGGCGGGACCTACTATTTCGACCTGACGCGCTACACCCACCTGCCGCAGGTGACGGTGGCGGCAGGCAGGCTCAACTACGCGGGAGAGCTGCACCTCCGGTTCTTCGGGCGCCGGATGTCCGCCGATCTGCTCAACCACTTCGAGCTGGGCATGCAGCTCGCGGCGCAACGGCACCCCGGCGTCGACGCCCTGCCTGCGGTCCAGGCGGTCCGCGCATTCGATGACGCCTGGCCGGCGCTGCGCGCCAGCCTGAACGACAGCGAGGGCCTGCGTCCCGACGCGTGCCCGCCGCCGGCAGACCTGCCTCAGGGCCGTCCGGATGTCGCCAGCCTGTTCCGCAGGGAGGAGGTCGATCGCCTGACGCTCTCGCCGACCGGCCAACTGGCACTGGAAGTGGCCCACCGCAGTGGCCGCTTCGAGGCAAGCGTGCTCGATCCCGTGCGCGGAGAGGCGTTGTTGTTGTACGGCGGGGACTTCGAGGTCATGGCGGCAGCCTGGGCCGGCCCCAGGCGGATCGTCCTGGGACTGGATTTCGGTGCCTCGGAGGGCGTGCTGCGCACGGTGGTCTTCTCCCTGCAGGAGGGCAGCCTCACCGGCCAGCAGCCCGTCGTGCTGGAACTGCCCTTGCCCGGTGTGGTGGTCGATGCGCTGCCCGGACAACCCGACCAGATGCTCTATGGCGTCTTCCGCCCGGACCACAAGGATCGCTTCCAGGTGTTCCGGATCGACCTGCGGGCACGCCAGATGATCCGCACCCGGCTGGACGCCCGCAACCGCATCGACCCGGACGTGCAGGGCGACCTCGCCTGGCTTGCCGATCGACGCGGCGAACTGCGTGTTGCCCTGGTCAGCGAGGACGAGCGGATGCGGATCGTCCATCGACCGCCCGACCAGGACCGGTTCGAGACCCTGGTCGAAGTCGAGGCCGGCAACATGCTGCTCGAGCCGGTGGCGCTCGAGGACGACGGCAGCCTGCTGGTCCTGAGCAACATCGGACGGGAGCAGACCGAACTGGTTCGTATCCGGCCGGATTCGCCCGGCCACATGGAAACGGTGCATGCCATCCCGGGGATCGATCTTTCCGGCGTGGTGTTCGAATCGGATGGCCGCACCGTGGTCGGCGTCAGGCACTACCAGGACGGGCAGCCGCGCAGCGAGTTCTTCGACTCCGCGGTCGCCGGCTGGGCGGCCCGATTGCAGGCGGCCTTCCCGGATCGCCACGCCGAGCTGGTCGAGGTCGATCGCAGGCAGGGTCGGGCGATCGTCAGGGTCAGCAGCGACACCCGCACCCCCGTCTGGTACCTGTTCGATCAGGCCAGCAATACGGCGATGGAGCTCGCCGTGGCGACGCCCTGGCTGGATGACGTGTCATTCGTTCCGCGGCGGGTGGAGGAGGTGCGGGCCCGGGATGGCCACCGGGTGCAGTCGCTACTGGCCGTGCCGCCGGGGCAGGGTCCCCATCCCTTGCTGGTGATGCCGCACGGCGGCCCCTTCTACGTGCAGGACAACCTGCGCTTCGATCGCGAGGTGCAGTTCTGGGCGACCCGTGGCTTCGCGGTCCTGCAGGTGAACTTCCGTGGCTCCTATGGATTCGGCGTGCAACACCTGCTCGATGGTTTCGGCGGCTTCGGAAGCCAGATAGAGGACGACATCGAAGCCGCGGTCGACGCCGTGCTCGACAGCCATGCAGGCCTGGACCGCGACGCCGTCTGCGCCGTCGGGGCAAGCTACGGCGGCTACTCGGCCCTGATGCTGGCGATCCGCAATCCGGGCCGCTACCGCTGCGCGGTCGCCCGCGCCGCGCCGGCCGATCTGCCGCTGCTGTTCACCACCAGCGACTGGAGTTCCTCGCCCCGGACCCGCGGCATCGTCGTGGAAGCCATCGGCGACCCCAGGGACCCGGCGATGCAGGAGAATTCGCCGCTCTACCGCGCCGATCGCCTGGAGGTTCCGGTGTTGCTCCAGCACGGCGGCAGGGATCGGCGGGTCAGCTACGAGCACGCCGCCCGATTCGCGCGCAGGCTCGATCCGCGCAAGGGTCACCGACTGCTGCATGTCCCCGAGATGGGCCATGGCGCGACCCGGCTGCAGGAGCACGTCTGCCTGCTGGGTACCGCGGAACGCTTCGTCCGAGGCCAGATCCATGGCGAGGGCGCCGGCACCAGCGCGCCGCCTGGCGCATCCGTGCCGGATGAGTCGACGGACGACGGCGGTGCCGAGCTCGGTATGCGCTGACCGGCGCGCACAGCAACCGATTCCCCCACGCATAGGTGGCACCCGGCTCGTGCGGCCGGTCACCATGCGATTGCGCTTGCGATCCGGGCCGCTTGGGTGCGCAACACCCATGCCCGCCATTCGGCCTGCTTCTTCTCCGACCGGCGCCAGCGCTAAGCTGCGGTCCCCGGCAAGGCACTGGATGCCAACATGACCAGCGCATACGATTTCAAGGCCACTCTGCTCGACGGGCGCGAGAAGGCGCTTTCGGACTGGCGCGGCCAGGTCCTGCTGGTGGTCAACGTTGCCTCGCGCTGCGGCTTCACGCCGCAGTACGCTGGCCTGGAGGCGCTCTGGCAGGGATACCGGGAGCGGGGCCTGGTGGTGCTCGGCTTTCCCTGCGACCAGTTCGGCCACCAGGAACCGGGCGACGCGGCCGAGATCGCGCAGTTCTGCAGCCTCAACTTCGACGTCAGTTTCCCGATGTTCGCCAAGATCGAGGTCAACGGCAGCAAGGCGCACCCGCTGTACCGCTGGCTGAAGGCGCAGCGCGGCGGCCTCCTCGGCCTGCGCATGATCAAGTGGAACTTCACCAAGTTCCTGGTCGGCAGGGACGGCCGGGTCCTGTCCCGGCACGCACCCACCACGACGCCGGAGGCGCTGCGCAGCGAGATCGAGCGAGCTTTGGGCTGACCTGGATCTTTCCTGAGTCCGCTACTGCGGCCGCCGATCTTCGCGCCGCGGCGCGGTCTGCCCCGGTCGGCCAGCTCGATCGAGTCTCGGCTGCGCCTTCACTGTCCAACGGTCCGCTGCCCGCACCACGACGCGATCTCGACGGCCTCCGGCGTGCGTCCTCATGAAAAATCCAGGCTGAGCCGGGATGGCGCCGTCGGCGCTCAGCGCCAGCCGGCCTCGGCCAGCGCCGCGGCCAGGCGGTTGGCCCAGGCGTCGGTCTGCTCGAGCGTGCCCAGCAGGTCGTTGCGCAGTTCCAGCAGGACGTGCCGCAGTCCGCGCCGCTCGCCGTGCTGCTCGAGGGTATAGCCCATGGCGACATGACCGTCGTAGGGCTCGTTGTCGCCCACGTCCAGTCCCTGCGCCTGCAGGGCCCCGATCAGCGCCGCGACCCGCTGGCGGTCGTGCTTCCAAAGCACGCCCACCGGCCAGGGGCGTTCGCGGCCGCAGAGCACGGGCGTGAAGCTGTGCACGGCGACCAGGGCGGGGCGGATGCCGGATCGTGCCAGCCGGTCCAGGTGGCGATCGACCGCCTGGTGATAGGGCGAGTGCCAGTCGGCGATCCGCTGCGCGCGCTCGGCGTCGCTCACCCGCAGGTTGCCAGGCACCATGCGGTTGTCGCTCTCGGCCAGGATCAGCTCGGACGAGGTGGGCGAACGGTTCAGGTCGACCACCAGGCGCGAGACCCCTCCCAGCAGGGCAGGGCAGTCCAGGCGCGTGGCCAGGGCCAGGGCGACCTCGCGCGCACCGGGGTCCCAGGCGATATGTTCCCGGCGGTCGACCGGGGTCAGGCCGAGTTCGCCGAGCGCGTCGGGGATGGCGTGGCTGGCGTGGCAGCACAGCACCAGCAGGTCCTCGCGGCTGCCGGCAATGGCCTGGAACGGGGCGGCATAGGGCTCGAATCGCATGCCGACAGTCTGCCCGGGGCGGGCCGCCCATCTCAATCCCGGCGGCGCCGTGTGGAGGGCGGCAGTAGCGCGCGGTTCAGCGCGCGAGCGCCTACCATGGCGGCATGGACCCGGATCATCCGCAGCCGCACACCGAACCAGCCGCCAGCAGCAAGGCCGAGCGCGCCGCCTTCCTGGCGCTGCAGGCGCGCCTGCCCGGCCTGTTCCGCGAGGTGTTCCGCGATCCCGGCGCACCGCGCACGGTGGTGGTGGTGCCGGGCCTGAGTCTGGACGCGGAGGTCCTGGCCAAGGTCGCCGGCGCCCGCCACTACGAGGAGCGCCTGCTCAGCATGCTGATGCTGCTACGCCTGCCGCGCACCCGCATCGTCTACGTCACCAGCGTTCCGATCGCGCCGGTGGTGGTCGACTACTACCTGAGCCTGCTGTCCGGCGTTCCCGCAGACCATGCGCGTCGTCGCCTGGTACTGCTCAGCGCCCACGATGCAGGTCCGGGCAGTCTGACCGCCAAGCTGCTGGCGCGGCCTCGCCTGCTGGAGCGCATCCGCATGGAGCTTGGCGACCCGGACAGCGCCCACCTGTCGGTGTTCAACGCGACCGCCGACGAGGTCAGCCTTGCCGTTCGACTGGGCATCCCGATGTACGCCTGCGATCCCGTGCATGGTCGCTGGGGCGGCAAGTCGGGCTCCCGGGAGGCCTTCCGCCGGGCGGGCATCGAGCTGTCCGACGGCGTCGAGGATCTGGCGGACCTGGCCGCTGCCGCCGAGGGGGCCGCCGCCCTGTTCGCGCGCGACGTCGGCCTGCGCCGGGTGGTGTTCAAGCTCAACGAGGGCTTTTCCGGCGACGGCAACGCGGTCCTCGACCGCAAGGACGTGGTCGATCCGACCCGGACAGCGAGCGTCCTGGAGGCCCTTCCGGCGGCCCTGCGCATGGAGGCCGACGACCTGCCGCTGGAGCGCTACGGCGAGCTGTTCCGCCGCCACGGCGGCATCGTCGAGGCCTGGCTGGACGGCGAGGGCAAGCGTTCGCCGTCGGTCCAGGTGCGGATCAACCCGCTGGGCGGCCTGGAGCTCATCTCCAGCCACGACCAGGTGCTGGCGGGGCGCAGCGGCCAGGTCTTCCAGGGCAGCACCTTCCCGGCCGACCCGGCCTATGCCGTGGCGATCCAGGAGCGCGCCCTGGCGGTGGCGGGTGTCCTGCGCGACGAAGGCGTGCTCGGCCGTTTCGCAGTGGATTTCGTGTCGGTTCCGGACGGCGACGGGTGGCGCCACCGGGCGATCGAGATCAATCTGCGCAAGGGCGGCACCACGCTGCCGTTCCAGATGTTGCAGTTCCTCACCAACGGCGTCTACGACGCCGCCAGGGCCACCTTCATGACGCCCCTGGGCCAGCATCGCCACTACTACGCCACCGACAATCTCGTGCATCCGCGCTACCGGCGCCTGGTGCCGGAGGACCTCATCGACATCCTGGTGTGCAACCGCCTGCAGTTCGACGAGACGCGCCTGGAGGGCGTGGTCTTCAACCTGATCGGGGCGATGTCGGAGTTCGGCAAGCTCGGCCTGGTGTGCATCGCCGATCGGCCTGCGCGCGCCCAGGCGCTGTATCGCCAGACCGTCGACGTGCTTGATCGAGAAGCCGCCGCCGACGACGCCCGGCCCTGCGCCTGAGCGCGGTACCCCTGGCGATCGGGGCGCAATGGCGGCGCACTGCGCGGCAATTCCGCCCCGGTGCGGGTCGTGCGGTCCGGGTCCCACCGCAGCCGCGTGGCGAGGAGCGATCGCCGATCAGCGCTCGACGAAGGCGCGCTCGAACACGTAGTGCCCGGCCTGGCCGATCTTCTGCGAGGCGCTGAAGCCCCGTTCGTCGAGCAGGCTGCGGAAATCGGCCAGCATTGCGGGGCTGCCGCAGATCATCGCCCGGTCGCGCGCCGGGTCCAGGGGCGGCAGGCCGAGGTCGCTCTGCATCCGCCCGCTGGCCATGAGCTCGGTCAACCGTCCCTGGTGCGTGAACGGCTGGCGGCTGACCGCGGGGTAGTAGCGTAGCTTGGCGGCGATCTCCTCGCCCAGGTAGGGATGACGCGGCAGCTCGTTCTCGATCCAGTCGCGGTATGCGAGGTCGCGTGCCTCGCGCACGCCGTGAGTGAGCACCACGGTGTCGAAGCGCTCGTAGGTCGCCGGGTCCCGGACGATCGCCAGGAACGGTGCCAGCCCGGTGCCGGTCGCCAGCAGGTAGAGGGTGCCGCCAGGATGGACATCGGAGATCAGCAGGGTGCCGGTCGGCTTGCGGCTGAGCAGTAGCGTGTCGCCGGGCCGGATGTGCTGCAGCCGCGACGTGAGCGGGCCGTCGGGCACCTTGATGGAGAAGAACTCGAGCTGCTCTTCCCAGTTCGGGCTGGCGATCGAATAGGCGCGCATCAGCGGCCGGCCGTCGACCTCAAGGCCGATCATGACGAACTGGCCGTTGTCGAACCGGAAGCCGTCGTCGCGGCTGCAGGTGAAGCTGAAATAGCTGTCGGTCCAGTGGCGGACGTCCAGGATCGTCTCCTGGATGAAGGCGGATAGGGCCATTGGCGCTCGGGAGGGAAGGGGTACGGCAGGCCTATTGTCGCACCGCAGCAGAAGCTGCGCTTGATACAGGTCAAGCCTGATCCGGTACCGGCAGCCCGAACAGGCGACAGGCGTTTGCCGTGGTTGTGGCGGCCAGTGCATCCGGTGGTTCGTTGCGAAGCATCGCCACTTCGAGCACCACCTGTGCAAGCCGCGCCGGCTCGTTGCGGCGCCCCTGGCAACCGCACGGCGGCTGGTCCGGGCTGTCGGTTTCCAGCAGCAGCCAGTTCGCCGGCATGTCGGCCACCAGCGCCCGCAGGCGGCGTGCACGCGGGTAAGTGACCGGACCTCCGATGCCGAGGTGGAAGCCCAGATCCCACAACTGCCGGGCCTGCTGCGGACTGCCGGAAAAACTGTGCACCACGCCGCGCAGGCCGCCGGTGCGGCGCAGCGCGGCGATCACTGCGTCCAGGGCCTTGCGGGCATGCAGAACGACCGGCAGGTCGAACTCGCGCGCCAGCCGCAACTGGCCCTCGAACAGTGCCATCTGCGCCGGCGCGTCGTCATTGCCGGTCCAGAAGTCAAGTCCGCATTCGCCCACGGCCACCGGCCGCTCGCGCTGCAGCCAGTCGCGCAGCGCTTTGAGATGCGCCGGCCGGTGCCGGTCCATGAACAGGGGGTGCAGGCCAAAGGCCGGATGCAGGCCGGGGGTCGCCGCGCACAGGTCGCGAAGTGCCGGCCAGCCGGCCGCGTCGATGGCCGGCAGCAGCTGAAGACACACGCCCGCGGCGCGCGCCCGTGCCAGCACCGCATCGCGGTCCGCGTTGAACTCGGCGACATCCAGATGGCAATGGCTGTCGAACAACAGCGGCATGCCGGGCATGGTGCCATTCCTCGCGTCCGGTTGCGCGCCCGCGCAGGCGGAGTGGCCCGGTGCGCGGCAAGGTGCCCGTGCACGTGCCGTTGCGCCGGCTCCGACTAGACTGTGGGCTGGAACGGCAAGGAGGCGCCCATGCGGGGACTGGTGATCGGACGCTACCTGGCGCTGCCGCTCAGCGTCGCGCTGTCGGTGCTGGGCACCTGGCTGGCGCTGCGCGGCGGCGGCTGGGGCTGGTGGCTGCTGGCGGCATTGGGCTTGTCCCTGCTGGCCGTGGGTCTGCGCGACCTGAGCCAGGCACCGCGGGCGATCCTGCGCAATTACCCGGTGTTCGGCAGGCTGCGCTACCTGTTCGAGCATTTCCGTCCAGAAATCCGCCAGTACCTGATCGAGGGCGACAACGACGAGGTGCCGTTTTCACGGCAGCAACGCGCCCTGGTCTACCAGCGTGCCAAGAGCCAGATCGACACCCGGCCGTTCGGCACCCAGCAGGACGTCTACGGCGACGACTACGAGTGGATCAATCACTCGCTGGCCCCGGCCGGCATCGAAGGCCACGACTTCCGCATCACCATCGGTCCGTCCTGTTCGCAGCCCTATTCGGCGAGCGTGTTCAACATCTCGGCGATGAGCTTCGGCTCGTTGTCGGCGGCAGCGATCCTGGCGCTCAACGAGGGCGCCCGGCGCGGCGGCTTCTACCACGACACCGGTGAGGGCTCGATCTCGCGCCACCACCGCGTGCACGGCGGCGACCTGGTCTGGGAGATCGGCTCGGGCTACTTCGGCTGCCGCACGGCCGATGGCCGCTTCGATCCGGCGCGATTCGCCGCGCAGGCCGCCGACCCGCAGGTGAAGATGATCGAACTCAAGCTGAGCCAGGGCGCCAAGCCCGGCCAGGGCGGCATCCTGCCCGGCGCCAAGGTGACCGCCGAGATCGCCGAGGCGCGCGGCGTGCCGGAGGGCGTCGACTGCCTGTCGCCGGCCCGGCACAGCGCGTTCGAGTCGCCGATCGGCCTGCTCGAGTTCGTCGCCCGGCTGCGCGAGCTGTCCGGCGGCAAGCCGACCGGGTTCAAGCTGGCCATCGGCCATCCCTGGGAATGGTTCGCGATCGCCAAGGCGATGGTGCAGACCGGCCTGCGCCCCGACTTCATCGTCGTCGACGGTGGCGAGGGCGGCACCGGTGCCGCGCCGCTGGAATTCACCGACCATGTCGGCGTGCCGATGCGCGAGGGCCTGATGCTGGTCCACAACACCCTGGTCGGCCTCGGGCTGCGCGAGCGCATCCATGTCGCCGCCGCGGGCAAGATCATCACCGGCTTCGACCTGGCGCGCGCGCTGGCGCTCGGCGCCGACTGGTGCAACGCGGCGCGCGGCTTCATGTTCGCGCTCGGCTGCATACAGTCGCAGACCTGCCACACCGGCAAGTGTCCGACCGGGGTCGCCACCCAGGACCCGCTGCGCCAGCGCGGCCTGGTGGTGGCCGACAAGGCCGAGCGCGTGCAACGCTTCCACGCCCAGACCCTGAGTGCGCTGAAGTCCCTCCTGGCGGCCGCCGGCCTGAGCCATCCGGACGAACTGGGCCCCGAGCACATCATCCGCCGCGTTTCGCCTTTCCAGGTGCGCTCCATGGCGCTCAACTACCGCTGGGTGGAGCCCGGTGCCCTGCTCGATGGCATCCCCGAGCACGCAGTGTTCAAGCGATTCTGGCCGCTTGCGCGTCCGGACACCTTCGCGCCGGGGCAGCGGCTGGGTGTCGGGTTCGCCGCCGGGCGTTGACGAGCGGGCGTTGACCCGCATGCTTCATGAGGTCGCCGATCTTCTTGCCGTGCCGCGGTCTGCTCCCGTGGGTGAGTTCAAGGTGGAGTCGACTTCGTCTTCACTGTCCAACGGTCGGCTACCCGCACCGCAACGCGATCCCGAGAGGCTCGCTTTGCGGCCCCATCAAGGATCCAGGCTGGGCGGCGGGTCGGGCGCAGGGCGGCTGCTGCCGGACAGCGCGGCGGTCACCTGGCTGTCCTCAACCTGACGGAAGTCGAGGTAGAACTGTCCCACCCCTTCGAACCATTCAGGTGCGGCCAGACAGACCAGCGAGTCGACGTGTGGCGAAATGGCGCCCATTGCCAAGGGAGCGGCCACCGGCACCGCGCAGGTCAGGCCGGCCGGATCCTGTCTGCGCAAGGCGTGAATCGCTGCCCGCATGGTGGCGCCGGTGGCCATGCCGTCGTCGACGACGATGACGTCGCGGCCGCGCGCGTCGACGGGCCCCCGTCCGGGGGTGTACCGGGCGCGCCGTTCGCGGATCAGCGCGAGTTGCCGCGAAGATTCGCGCCGCAAGTAATCCTGGTCGGCCCCGACCCGACCCGCGTGCGGTGTGACATACAACCAGCCCGATTCGTCGATGGCGCCCACGGCGAACTCGGGATTGCCCGGCGCGCCGATCTTGCGCACCAGAACCACGTCGAGCTGCCCGTCAAGGCGGTCGGCGATCACCCGTGCCATGGGCACCGCGCCTCGCGGGATGGCCATGACCAGGGGATGGCGGCCACGGTGGGCGGACAGGGCACGGGCCAGCTGTTCGGCCGCATCGATCCGGTCGGAGAAGGGCAGGGCCTGGGCAATGGGCGTGGGCATGCGTAGGGCTCCCCATGGCGCGGGTCGGGACGGATGAGGACCGTTCTGCCCATCGAGCGCCCAAGCTGGCCTCCGAAGGCGATCGTCCCTGAGGTTCCTGCAATCGCCCTCCGGCGCTTGTCCGAGCGGACCCCCGGCCCGTTCGACCGCTTGCACGGCGAGGTCCTCGCGTGGCGCCTCAGGGCCGAAGCACAGGTTGCCTTCGATCGACCCGCCGGTCCAGTCCGCGGCGACACACAGCGCCGGGCTTCAAGGGGGGGGCGCCCAAGGCGCTGGGGCAGCGGATGCCACCGAATGTCAGGTGGCGGCCATGAAGCCCAGATCCGCGCTGCTGAAGTGGCCGATGTTCGGGAACACGGTGGCCAGGTCGCCGGGCGCCACGCCATACCAGCGGGCCAGCGTGGCGGCGTACTGGTCGACTGCCAGGGTGGGGATGATCTGACCCCAGCCGGCATCGTCCGGACCGTTGACGGCAAGGTTGGGCATCCGGCCGTAGATGCGCCGGCCGACGACACTGCCGCCCAGCACGAAGTGGTGTCCGCCCCAGCCGTGGTCGGTCCCGTCGCCGTTGATCGTCGAGGTGCGGCCGAATTCCGACGCCGTGAAGGTGGTCACGTGGTTCGCCAGGCCCATTTCCACCGTGGCCGCGTGGAAGGCCGCCAGCGCGCCGTCCAGTTCGGTGAGCTGGGTGGCGTGGTCGCTGAGTTGCGTGTCGTGGGTGTCGAAACCGCCAAGACCGACGAAGAAGATCTGCCGCTGCATCTGCAGCGCGCTTCGCGCGTTGATCAGGCGCGCCACCATGCGCAACTGCCGGCCGAGGTGGCTGTCGGGAAACGCGGTCGCCAGGGGTGTCGCCCCGGCCAGCGCGCTGTTGATCTGCACGCCGTTGTTCATCGAGCGACGCATGACCGTCGCATACTGCCGTTGCATGGGGTGAGGGTGCGCCGCGTCGCGCAGGGCGACGAAGACGTTCCGTCGATTGGCGTTCCACGGCTGCGAGTCGACGAAGGGAATGCTCTCCGCACCATTGGTGCCGACGAAGTAGGGCACGATCTCGTTACCGGCCTGGAAGACGTTCTCGCCGTCCACCGAGATGTTCATCGACAGGTCGGGATTCGGGTTGGCGGTATGGAACAGGTCGGCCAGCCGGCCACCCCAGCCACGGCGCGAGGGATGGTCGGCAGCGGGTTTCTGCCAGGTGACGGTCTGGTCGCTGTGCGAGAACAGCTGCGCGGGGACCGGCACCGAACCGGCCAGGTACTGCGCCCGGGTGATCGGATGGAGCAGCGCGCCCACGTTGGCGACGATGGCGAGCGGCGAGTTCGCCTGGTTGAACAGCGCGCGCAGCTGCGGCAATTGCGGTGCCAGACCGAAGCTGCCGCCGCCCAGCGGGGGGGCGCTCGGGTTGAGCGGCAGCAGCGAGGCCTGGCTGAGCGCCAGGGCGCCGCGCACGCCCTGGTACTGGCCGTACTCCGGGCCGCTGGTGGGCACCACCGTGTTGAAGGAATCGTTGCCGCCGTAGAGGTAGACGCACACCAGGGCGCGGTAGCCGCTGCCGCGAAGGTACGGGGAGACCCCCGCAGCGGCGTGGGCAAGGTCCAGTTTCCCGCCCAGGCTGGTGAACAACGCCGAACCCGCGGTAGCGCACAGGGCACTGCGTATCAGATCGCGTCGCTTCATGGCATCACCGTTCGATGGCGTATTCGGGCGAGGACTGGATCAACCAGACGGCTTCCTGCACGCGCTGGCGCCTGCCCGACGCGGTGTTCGGGAAGGTGGACAGGTAGGCGACCAGCGTGTCGAACATGAAGTCGCTCATGGTGCGGTTCATGAACAGCAGGTCGTAGCGATCGACCAGGCGCACGACGTTCCGTGCGACCTCCGCCTCAGGACCCAGGTCGACCACGACGTCCTCGGGGTCCTGGCCGGGCTGGCCGCGCCAGGCCCAGAACACCTTGGCGCCCAGGCCGGTGGCGACGCTGGCGATCGTCGTGTCGGTGGTGATCTGGAATTCCGGCGCGTCCAGGCCGAGCTGGTAGAGCTCGCCGGGCGGCCGATAGTCGGGCTGGAAGAAATTGAACACCGTCGGCGAGCGCAAGGCGGCCTGACCGAGCCAGAACTCGGTGTTCCACTCGCGATAGCGGCCATCGTCCGCGCGAGCGTCGAGCGCGCGCCACAGATGGGTGAGCCTCAGCAAAGGCTCCCGAAGTTTGCCCGCGGCGCTGGTGGGCGCGGGCTGGTTGCGTGCCTCGGGATCGAGCAGGAGGGCGGTGACCGTCGCGCCAAGATCGCCGCGCACGCCAGCGCCGTTGTTGGCGAAGACCGCGGCGATGCGGCCAACGTAGGCCGGGCTGGGATTGCTGGTCACCAGCCGCTTGATGAGGTGCCGCGCGATGAATGGCGGCACGTTGGGATGGTTGAAGATGTTGTCGAGCGCCGCGGTCATGTCGCCGCGCGCCGTGCCGCCCTCCGGAAGCTGCCCGGAAGGCAGGGTGACGCCCGGGTAGGCGAGCAGTTGCTTGCCACCCTCGCTGGCGTGGTACTGCTCCCACTCCTCCATGGGCAGGAACCAGGAAGCGTCCCAGCCGGGGTTCGGCCAGTCGACCGGGCCGGAGGGGCACCACTGCCACTGCCAGGGCTGGCCACCATTGGTGCGCGGACAGTTGGCCCAGTTCCAGCCGGTGAACACGTGCGCGAAGCCACGGATGGTGTGCTGGTCGTAGGTGGGCACGGGCTGGCCGCCGACCAGAATCTGGGTGCCGTCCGCGTTCAACCTGACCAGGCCGACTGAGAACAGCTGCAGGATCTCCCGGGCGTAATTCTCATCGGGCCGGATGTTCTCCGCGGGGTCGGGCTTGCGGTTCTTGAACATCGACAGGTAGTGGCCCATCACCGGGCTGAGCGTCACCTGCTCGAGGAGCATTCGGTAGTTGCCGAAGGCGCCGTTCACCAGCTGGTCGTAGTAAAGCGCCATCGGCATGGGGTGGCCCTCGATGGCGCCGCCCTGGTCCGACACCACCAGGAGCTCGCTGAGCGCGAAGGCGACCCGCTGCCTCAGCTGGTCCTGGCCGCGCAGACTGCGCAGCCACCAGGCTTCCTGCCGGCTGTTCTGGTAGATGTCCATGCCGCCGGCCGCCTGGCCCTGCAGGTAGGGAAGGTGCAGGCCGGGGGGAAGCGCGCGCTGCTCCGCCAGCCAGCCGTGGTAGCCCAGGCCGCGAAGGCGGGCGATCTCCGCCAGCGTCGGGCCGAAGGTTGCCTGGGTCAGGAACCGGGCCGCCTGGGCGTCGGAGTGCGGGCCTTCGGGTCGTTCGCTGAAATTGGCGTCGAAAAGGTGGTCGCCCGCCTGCGCCGTCCCGGCAAGCAGCGCCATCGCCGCCAGGCAGCCGGCGGCTCGTCGTGTGCGTATCCCCATGTCCTCCCCCTTTGGAGGTCGTCCAGCACATTGCCTACAATCGGGCGCAGTGCGGCGCTGAGTTTACAAGTGTTACGCCGCGAAGGTTAACGACTGCTGCCGGACTCGAACTGTGATGGAACGCACGCTTTCCAGCGGGACCCGCGGACGCCGCGGATTTTCCCGGCGGGCAGTGCTGGCCGGGCTCGTGCTGCTCGCCGCCGGCCTGTCCTGCCGCTCGGCGTTCGCCTTGAACGGCTGCACGGACGGGGCCTTTGTCGACCGGCGGGGCCAGGCGATGGTGGAGATCGCCAACGACGACCCGACCAACCCGTTCCGCTACCGGCCGCGCTGCGTGACCGTCAGCGAAGGCACCGTGGTCCGTTTCAGGGCCGTGCCGAACTTCGGCATGCACCCGCTCTATGGGGGGACGGTGAACGGCGGCCAGGCCGTGATCGACCCGGGCAGCCCGATCGGTTCGATCACCAGCGGCAAGCAGGCGGAGCGCCTGCTGGTCGGTCCTGGAGAGCATCCGTACTTCTGCGATTTCCATTTCGCCCAGGGCATGATGGGCTCCATCCGCGTCGTGCCGGAGCTGTTCGCCGATGACTTCGAGGGGGCGCCCGAGGTTGCCGGGCAGCCTTTCGGCGGATCCGGCGGGGACTAGGGAAGGTCTGATCAAGCCCGTCCCGGCATTGATCAGAGTCGCCGGGCGCGGCACATGTCCGTGCCCGGCTCCGATGAACAACGCACATGCGTGCTTGATTCGCGCCGGCCCGTCCATGGGCCGGAGGCAAGGTCTGAAATTGATCAGACCTCACCTGGCAGGCTGTTGAAGCACAGGGTGCTGGCTGCGGCCATGGATGGCCGCTCGGCGAAGCCATTGCGCAAGCGGTTGGCTCGACGGGAGCGTGTCCGGACCCGCGCCGGACGGACGCCTTGGAAAACGACCAGGACGGTCGTTTTCCAACAAGCTGCCAGCGCCACCGAACGTCGAGCGCGCGGGTCGGCTTTCGGCGCTCGGTCGGAACCTGTCCGGAGGCACCCGGACAACGGCTGCTTGCCGGGCGCAGGTTCGTTGCGAGAGCCAGACTGCCGTGGGCCGGGCAATCGGGAGCGGACTGGGGCGGTCAGACCCAGACGTCGTTGCGTGCCGTGAGCGTCCCGCCGGCGTCGCCGGTGTTGACGACGCCGCGCGGTTCGACGAGCAGAACGCAGCATTCCCCTGCTGCCACGGGCCGATGCTCGACACCCCGAGGCACGACGTACAGCTCGCCTGGCGCCATCGCCACGGCCCGGTCCCTGAACTCCAGGATCATGTGGCCTTCGAGGACGATGAACGTCTCGTCGGTGTCGGCGTGGGCATGCCAGACGAATTCACCCTGCAGGCGCACCAGCTTGAACTGGTAGTCGTTCATTTCCGCGACCACGCGCGGCGACCACTGCTCGGAGATCAGGGCCAGCTTGTCGCGCAGGTTGATGGCACGGTCGGACATGAGGCCCCGCGGGCACGACGACGTCGAGTGTCGGCGAGTCGGAGCGACCCGGCAAGTGCCGGCGGGGAGGGGCGGTCCGAGGCGATACCGTCGCAGCGGTCGGGCAACTGTTGTCGCCGGTCAGGGCGTGGGCAGCGCCCCGATTGCCTCGATGGCCAGATCGCCCAGCACCTCGACACCGCCGTAGAAGCGCCACGGATCGCCATCGCCGGCATGGACGGCGATGCGCAGTTGCGCCTGCCCGGGCAGGGCGGC
Source organism: Lysobacterales bacterium (assembly GCA_019634735.1). NCBI lineage: Bacteria > Pseudomonadati > Pseudomonadota > Gammaproteobacteria > Lysobacterales > Lysobacterales bacterium. Next base: position 235,808 of record JAHCAT010000003.1, read on the forward strand.
ATCGAAGGCCTGCCAGGACTTGCCGGTCCAGGCCGCGACCCAGGCGTGGGGGACGAAGGCCGGTCCGCCGAACTCGGTGCTGTAGGCCAGGCCGGTGACGACCCGTGCCGGGATGCCGGCGGCGCGGGCGAGGGCGGCCAGCAGGACCGCGTGCTCGGTGCAGTCGCCCTCCCGAAGCCGTGCCGCGTCGCTGGCGCTGGCGTAGCCGACTGCCAGCGTCTTGTGCTGGATGTGTCGACCGACCAGGCCGGTCAGGCGTTCCATGGCGGCCTTGGGCGAGCCGTCCAGGTCGCTGGGCAGCAGGGCACGGACATCGGGGTCGTCGTGGTCCAGCCAATCGGTGCGGGCAAGATCGGCAGCCACCGGCGGCGGTACCGGATCGCCGCCGGCCGGGTCGCGCAGGTGCAGGGCCCAGCGCTCGGCATCGATGGCCAGCACGCGCTGGCCATCGATGCCCGGCCAGTCGCGCGGCTGACGTTCGCTGCGCAGGGCCAGGCGCATCGGGCGGCTGCGGTCTCCGGCGGTAAGCGGGCGCGGCAACGTCAGCAGGGCGGTCTCCAGGATCTCGGCCGGCTGGTTGGCGGCGGTGGCGCAGGCCTGGTCGCACTCGATCATCTCCAGTTCCTGTCCCAGCATGTCCATGGTCATCCGGCGCAGGCGCAGGCGCTCGTCCAGCCAGCCACGGCTGACCATTTCGCCGTCGGGCAGGGCCAGCACCTGGCGCACCTCGGTCAGCCGCAGCCGGCCCTCGGGAAGGTCGACCCAGGTCGGGCCGATGACCGTGTGGTCCATCGCCACGGCTTCCTGCAACAGACTCTGGAAAAGCTGGATGCGCGTGCTGGCGGCAGGGCGCGTGCCCAGGTTCCGCAGGCGCAGTTCGGCGCCATGGGCGAGCAGGGCGCCGCTCGGCCAGTCGATCTCGCGCACTGCACCCTGCTCGCCGTCGCCCCGCCCGGAGCGCACCTCGAAGCGGCCATCGGCCCGGCGCCTGCCGGACACCGACATGGTCAGGCCGCTGAGCGTGCTGGTCGCGAAGAACGCCAGCGGCTCACCCGCAGCGGTTTCTTCATGGCGCTCCTCGATGCGCATCAGCACCGGTACGCCGGCGCGGCCGAGCGACAGTTCGATGACCTGGCTGGTGTGAACCTCGCCGCCGGTGCGCAGCGTCCGGAAATGGGCATGCCCCACCTTGCGGCCTTCCAGCACCACGCGCAGCCACTGCTCGTCGGCCTCGTCCGCCCGGGCTGGAGTTGCCAGGCCGGTCTGCGGCAGCAGGAGCAGGGCAGCCAGCAGGAGGACCTGGAAAGCGACACTCATCGGGCAGGTGGGTCGGCGCATGGCGCCATGATGGCATCCCGGGCGCGGCGCCCGCACCTGCCGGCCCGGTGCTTTGGCGGGGCGAGGCGCAGCCGCGGCCGAGGGGAGGACACCCGGGGCGCGCCCGATGACAACGGCAGGATTCGACGCCTCGTCGAGCCATCGCGCCGCGCCAGCCGGCGACCGCGGAGGCCTCCCGTTCAAGGGGTTCATCCTGCGTGGCGGCGCAGGTCTGCGCACTACAATGACCCGCCCTGCCGGAGCCCGCCATGGTCCAGATCGGAACGCCGCTCACCGATACCGCCACCCGCCTGCTGCTGCTCGGTTCGGGAGAGCTGGGTCGGGAGGTGGCGATCGAAGCGATGCGATACGGTGTCGAGGTGGTGGCCGTGGACCGGTACGACAACGCGCCGGCCATGCAGGTCGCCCATCGCAGCCATGTCGTCGACATGCTGGATGCCGCCGCGCTGCGCGCGGTGATCGAGGCCGAACGCCCGAACCTGGTGGTACCCGAGATCGAGGCCATCCACACCGCGACCCTGGTGGCGATGGAGGCGCAGGGGCTGCGCGTGGTGCCCACCGCGCGCGCCACCGCGCTGACCATGGACCGAGAGGGTATCCGAAGGCTGGCTGCGGAAAGCCTGGGCGTGCCGACCTCGCCCTACCGTTTCGTCGACGACGAGGTCGCCTATCGTGCCGCGGTCGAGGCCCTGGGCCTGCCCTGCGTGGTCAAGCCGATCATGAGCTCCTCCGGAAAGGGACAGAGCCTGGTGCGCAGCGCCGACGACATCGGCCTGGCCTGGGAGCATGCGCAGCGCGGCGGCCGCGCGGGCGCCGGCCGGGTCATCGTCGAAGGTTTCGTGCCGTTCGACTACGAGATCACCCTGCTGACGGTGCGCCATGCCGGCGGTACCGCCTTCTGCGCGCCGATCGGACACCTGCAGATCGACGGCGACTATCGGGAGAGCTGGCAGCCGCATCCGATGTCGGACACCGCACTGGCGCGGTCCCAGGAGATCGCCCGCGCGGTCACCGATGCCCTGGGCGGCCAGGGCGTGTTCGGCGTCGAGCTGTTCGTGCGTGGCGACGAGGTGTTGTTTTCCGAGGTCTCGCCGCGCCCGCACGACACCGGCCTGGTCACCCTGGCCAGCCAGGACCTGAGCGAATTCGCCCTGCACGTCCGCGCGATACTCGACCTGCCCATACCGGGCATCGGGCAGCGTGGTCCTGCCGCCTCGGTGGCGATCCTGGCGGAGGGCCAGGGTCGTCCTCGTTTTTCCGGGCTGGACGCCGCACTGGCGGACGCGGACACCGAGCTGCGTCTGTTCGGAAAGCCCGTGGTGCAGGGCAAGCGCCGGGTGGGCGTGGCGCTGGCTCGCGGCGACGATCTCGAACAGGCGCGCTCGAAGGCGCGCGCGGCGGCTGCCGCCTTGACCATCGCGCTGGATTGACCCTGGCCCAGGCCACGGGGCGCCGGCATTGCGGCATCCCGTGGCCGAATCGCCGCTGCGGACGGTCCGCGGCGAGGCGGGCAGGGGAGGATCGGTCGGTCGCCGCCCTTGACCGGGCCGGTTCGCAGCGTAGACTGCCCCGGGGAGGGCGGATACCCGTCCTGGGGGCGCGTCGGCGCGGGACTGCCGGGCATCCGCCGACCGGCGCGTGCCATGGCTGCGGCCTCGAGGGGTATCGCACGCAGTGATAGGAAACTGGGTACTGCTGCTGGTCTCGGTGGCCTACGTCGGGCTGCTGTTCGCCGTGGCCTACTTCGGCGATCGCCGACCGCTGTACCCGAACCGCGTCTGGTTGCGTCCGATCGTCTACAGCCTCGCCCTGGCGGTCTACTGCTCGTCCTGGACGTTCTACGGCGCCGTCGGCAGTGCGATCAGCAGCGGCTGGGGCTATTTCGCGATCTACCTGGGTCCGATCCTGCTCTTCCTGTTCGGCCCTCGCCTGATCGAGCGCCTGGTGCTGATCGCCAAGGACCAGAACATCACCTCGATAGGCGACTTCATCGCCTCCCGTTTCGGGAAGTCGCAGGGCCTGGCGGTGACCGTCGCGCTGATCGCGCTGACGGCGGCGATCCCCTACCTCGCATTGCAGTTCAAGGCGGTCGCGATGAGCATCGAGGTGCTCTCGGCGACGTCGGAGGCCGAAGGCGCCGCGCCCGCGGTGCTGGCCGACACGGCGTTCTGGATCGCGGCCCTGCTGGCGCTGTTCGCGATCCTGTTCGGCACGCGCCAGATCGACGCCACCGAGCACCACCACGGGATGATGCTGGCCATCGCCCTTGAGTCGCTGGTCAAGCTCCTCGCCTTCGTCGCGGTTGGCCTGTATGCCCTGTGGTTGCTGCTGACCCCGGGCGGCGCGACGGCGCTGCCTCCGTCCGGGCAGCCCTTGCCCATCCAGCGCCTGCAGTGGCCCAGCGCTTTCCTGGCGCAGACCTTGCTGGCCTTCTGCGCCATGCTGTGCCTGCCGAGGCAGTTCCAGGTGGGCGTCGTCGAGTGCGAGGACGTCGGCGACGTGCGCAAGGCCCGCTGGTGGTTTCCGGCGTATCTGCTGGTCTTCAGTCTTCTGGTGCCGCCGATCGCGCTGGCGGCCTGGCCGCTCCTGCAGGGGTCCGGGCTGAGCGCCGATGCCGCCGTACTGTGGCTGCCCCTATCCCAGGGCCAGCACGGCCTGGCATTGCTGGCCTACATCGGAGGATTCAGCGCCGCCACCGGCATGGTCATCGTCGCCAGCGTCGCGCTGAGCATCATGATCAGCAACGACCTGGTGATGCCCCTGCTGTTGCGCCTGCGCAAGCTGCACCTTGAACAGCGAGGCGACCTTTCGCGGCTGGTGCTGTGGGTGCGCCGCTTCGCCATCGTCGCACTGGCGACGCTCGGCTATGCCTACTACCGGATAACGGCGCAGAGCGACAGTCTTGCCGCGACCGGCCTGCTTGCCTTCGTCGCCGTCGCGCAGTTCATGCCGGCGATGCTCGCCGGTCTCTACTGGGGAGGTGCGACCCGTCAGGGCGTGCTTGCCGGGCTGCTGGGCGGCTATGCCGTCTGGCTTTACACGCTGTTGCTGCCGACCGTGGCCCGTGCCGGATGGCTGCCCGAGGCTTGGCTGCTCACAGGTCCGCTGGAGCTGTCCCTGCTGCGCCCGGAAGCCCTGTTCGGGCTCAGCGGTTGGCATCCGATCACGCATGGCGTGTTCTGGTCGCTGTCGGTCAACGCCCTGACCCTGGTCCTGGTGTCCTTGCGGTGGCGGATCGGCCTGCGCGAACGACTGCAGGCGACCCGATTCCTGGATCCCTACCGCCAGCAGCCGACCGAGTCCCCGGACCTGGCGGTCGGGCGCCTCACCGTCGGCGATCTTCGTGAGCTCGCCGCGCGCATTCTCGGCGAGCCCTTCGTCCGCCGTGCCTTCGACGAACACCTGGCCGAGCGCGATGTGCCGCTGGGCCTCGAAGGGCGTCCGGACCGCGCACTCTTGCAGTTCACAGAGCGTCTGCTTGCCGGTGCGATCGGTGCCGCAACCGCCCGCCATGTCCTGGCGGGCGCCCTGAGCGGCAGCGGCCTAGACCTGGCCCAGGTCGTCGACCTGCTGGACACGGCATCGCAAGAGCTGCGATTCAACCGCGAGCTGCTCGGGGTCACCTTCGAGCACATGGCGCAGGGCATCAGCGTCGTCGACGACCGGATGCGCCTGGTGGCCTGGAACCGACGCTACATCGAGCTGTTCGACTATCCCGACGGAATCGTCGCCGTGGGAACGCCGATCGCCCAGTTGATCGCCCTGAACGCCGAGCGTGGGCTGCTGGGTCCGGGCAGCGTCGCCGAGCATGTCGAGAAGCGGCTGGCCTACCTGCAGCAGGGCAGCGCCCATGTCCATATTCGCGACTGGCCGGACGGCCGGGTCATCGAGAGCCGGGGCGAGCCGTTGCCGGGCGGTGGGTACCTGATGACGTTCGCCGACATCACCGAGTACAAGCTCGCCGAGCAGGCGCTGCGCGAGGCCAACGAGACCCTGGAACTGCGGGTCAGCGAACGCACCCGAGCGCTGACCCGCTCGCTGGACGCCGAAGCCAGGGCCAAACGCGAGGCGGAGTCCGCCAATCTCAGCAAGACGCGCTTTCTCGCCGCGGCAAGCCACGACCTGCTGCAACCGTTGAATGCCGCCCGTCTGTTCACTTCCTCCCTTCGCGAGCATCCCTTCGAGGACGAGGAGGCGGAGCGGTTGTCCGAGCGCATCGACACTTCGTTGCGTGCCGCCGAAGAGCTGCTCGACGGGCTCCTCGACGTCTCCCGTCTGGACACGGGCCGGCTGCGGCCGCAGGTCGTCGACCTCGCCGCCGACGACCTCCTGGTCTCGCTGCGCGAACAGTTCTCCGGCCTCGCCGCGGCGCGGGGCATCGGCTTGCGCATCCATTCGTGCTCGTGCGGCGTGCACAGCGACCGGCGGCTCCTGCGTCGCGTCCTCCAGAACATGATCGCGAACGCCCTGCGCTACACCGCCAGTGGCCGGATCGTGGTGGGTTGCCGTCGCCGTCGGGGGGATGTGGAATTCCAGGTCCTCGACACCGGGCCAGGCATTCCAGCCGAGCACCAGGAGCACATATTCGACGAGTTCCTCCGGCTCGGCGCGGACTCCCCCTGGGGCGAGCAGGGGCTTGGCCTCGGCCTTTCCATCTGCCAGCGCATCTGCCGCCTGCTCGGCGCCCACCTGACCGTCCATTCCGTGCCAGGGCGGGGCAGCCGGTTCAGTGTGCGGGTGCCGGGCGCGAAGGCCCCGGTCAGGCGTACCGAGCGTCCGGCTGCCGGTCATTCGTTCGGCTCACTGGCCGGCTTGCGCGTGCTTTGCCTGGACAACGACCAGTCGATTCTCGAGGGCATGCACTCGCTGCTCCTGCGCTGGGGTGCGGAGCCCATGCTTGCCGATCGGGTCGACAGGGCCTTGATCCTGTGCCGTGATCGCAAACCGGATGTCCTGCTGGTCGACTTCCACCTCCACGACCGTGTCGACGGGATCGATGCGCTCCGCGAGTTGCTCGGGTGCTGGCCCGAATCCCCGCCGCAATCGGCCCTGATCACGGCCGATACCAGCGAGGCGCTCGCCCAGCGCGCGCGCGACGAGGGGATCGTGGTCATGCGAAAGCCGCTGAAACCTGCGGTGCTGCGTGCCCAGCTCGCGGCCGTATCGACACTCAAGGTCCGGCGACACCCACGATAGGCCGCCAACCGCCGGTCCGTTCAGGGAAGGCTGGCGCCTCCGTCCGACGCGGAGTCCAGCGACAGGCGCCTGACCATGAGGATCGCCTGGGTCCGGTTGGTCGCGCCGAGCTTCCGGAGCACCGCCGTCATATGGGCCTTGATGGTCGCTTCGGAAACGCCGAGCTGCCAGGCGATCTGTTTGTTCAGGAGCCCTTCGCCGAGCATGGCCAGAACCCGGAACTGCTGTGGGGTCAGCTCGGCGATCCGGGCGGCGAGGTCGTTCTCCCGGACGTCCGCCTCGCCATCCTCGACCAGGTCGCCTGGCAGCCAGACCGCTCCTTCGAGCACTTCCGTCAGCGCCTGTGCGATGGTCTCGAGCGAGGCCGACTTCGGGATGAAGCCGCTTGCCCCGAGACGGATGGCACGCTGCATGGTCGATGACTCCTCCCGGGCCGAAACCACGACGACCGGCAGCTGCGGGTAATGGCTGCGGAAATGGACCAGCGCACTGAAACCCTGCGCGCCCGGTATGTTGAGGTCGAGAAGGAGGAGGTCGGCGTGGGGATGCGCCTCGGCGAGATCCTGGAGGCCCGGCACACTGTCGGTCTCGTGCAGGGCCGCCTGAGGCAGCACCCGCGAGACGGCTCGCTTCAGGGCGTCCCTGAACAGCGGATGGTCGTCGGCGATCAGAATGTCCATGTTCGGCGCAGGGCAGGGTGGCGGATCGCGCTCAGCGCTGGTCTGCCCGGGTCAGCGTACCATCCGCTCCCGGACCAGGCTGTCGATCACTGCTGGATCGGCCAAGGTGCTGGTGTCGCCGAGCTGATCGTGCTCGTTGGCGGCGATCTTGCGAAGGATCCGGCGCATGATCTTTCCTGAGCGCGTCTTGGGCAGTCCCGGCGCCCACTGGATGTGGTCGGGCGTGGCGATCGGGCCGATCGCCGCACGCACTGTCCGGACCAGCTGGTTGCGCAACTCGTCGGATGGTTGCGCGTCGGCGACCAGGGTGACGTAGGCGTAGATGCCCTGTCCCTTTATGTCGTGGGGAAACCCGACCACCGCCGCTTCGGCGACGTCGGCATGGGCGACCAGCGCACTTTCGACCTCGGCGGTGCCGATGCGGTGGCCGGAGACGTTGATCACGTCGTCGACCCGCCCGGTGATCCAGTAGTAGTCGTCCTCGTCGCGGCGGCAACCGTCTCCGGTGAAGTACATGCCCGGGTAGGTGCGGAAATAGGTGTCGATGAAGCGCTGGTGGTCGCCGTACACGGTGCGCATCTGGCCCGGCCAGGAATCGAGCAGCACCAGGTTTCCGGAAACGGCGCCCTCGAGAATCGCGCCCTCGGCGTCGACCAGGGCGGGCCGCACGCCGAACAGCGGTTGGGTGGCCGACCCGGGCTTCAGGGCGGTCGCGCCGGGCAGGGGCGAGATCAGCATTCCGCCGGTCTCGGTCTGCCACCAGGTGTCGACGATCGGGCAGCGTTCCTCGCCGACGACACGGTGGTACCAGAGCCAGGCTTCCGGATTGATGGGTTCGCCGACCGTGCCGAGCAGGCGGATCGAGGCGCGCGAGCAACGCTTCACCGGTGCATCGCCCTCCCGCATCAGGGCGCGGATCGCCGTGGGTGCGGTGTAGAAGATGGTGACCTGGTGCTTGTCGCAGACCTGCCAGAAGCGGCTGAAATCCGGGAAGTTCGGGACGCCCTCGAACATCACCGTCGTTCCGCCATTGGCGAGCGGCCCATACACGACATAGCTGTGGCCGGTGATCCAGCCGACGTCGGCGGTGCACCAGAAGACATCGTCCTCGCGCAGATCGAAAACCAGCTCGTGCGTCAGGGAAACGTAGACCAGGTAGCCGCCGCTGGTGTGCAGCACGCCCTTGGGCTTGCCCGTCGAACCCGAGGTGTACAGGATGAACAGCGGATCCTCGGCATTCATGGGCTCTGCCGGACAGTCGCCGGCCGCGCCTGCAACGGCCTCGTGGTACCAGACGTCGCGTTCGTCGAGCCAGTTGACGTCGGCGCCGGTGTGACGCACCACCAGCACCTTGTCCACGTCACCGACGCTGGGATTGGCCAGGGCTTCGTCGACGTTGGCCTTCAAGGGGACGCGCTTGCCGCCGCGCAGGGCCTCGTCTGCGGTGATCACCACGCGCGACCCGCAATCGACGATCCGGCTTGCCAGGGAGTCCGGTGAGAAGCCGCCGAACACCACCGAGTGCACGGCCCCGATTCGCGCGCAGGCGAGCATGGCCTCCGCCGCCGCGGGGATCATCGGCAGATAGATCGTGACCCGGTCGCCCTTGCCGACACCAAGGGTCTTGAGTGCGTTGGCCAGGCGGCAGACCCGCGCATGCAGCTCGCGGTAGGTGATCCGCTCGGCCGGGGTGCCAGGATCGTCCGGCTCGAAGACGATCGCGGTCTTGTCGCCGCGTTCGGCCAGATGGCGGTCCAGACAGTTCGCAGAAACGTTCAGGACGCCGTCGGCGTACCAGCGGATGTGCAGGTCGGATGCGTCGAAGGAGACATCCTTGACCACGGTGTAGGGCTCGATCCAGTCCAGGCGCTGCCCTTCGCGACGCCAGAAGCCTTCGTTGTCGTCGACGGACTCCTGGTAGAGGCGGCGATAGGCGCTGCCGTCGATCCGGCAGGTACGGGCGAAATCCGGCCGTACGGGAAACAAGGTCTCGGAACTCATGGTGCACTCCGTGGCGTCCGCTGCGGGAGAGAGCAGGGTGGTTCACACCATGCGGCTAGCCGAACCTGGCATCCAATTAGACTTTGGTCGCACCGCGCCGGGCGTGTCGCGTCGCAGCACCACGCCATCGGAGGCGGCCGGATTTTCCAGCTGAAAACCGGAGCCTGCCGAACCGAGTGTGATACGCATCGCATGCTGCGCTGCCGTATCGACCCTGCCATGGCCAAGCCGGTCTCCTGCCGCTACGACCAAAGGTGAATGGGCGAAGTGGGGCGCTTCGCGATACACCTCGCAGTGCCGCATACAAACCCTGGGGAGGACTGGCTGATGAACCCGAATCGCAGTGGCACTCCGAAACGACTGGCCTTGGCCGCCACGCTGAGCACTGTGCTCGCGGGCGGAGGCGCCTGGGCCCAGACCGACCGAGAGCGCGACCTGGAGGCGCGTGTCGCGCAACTGGAGTCCATGGTGCAGCAGTTGCTGTCCCAGCAACAGAGCCTGCAAGGGGAGCAGGAGGCTGTGCGCAGCGAGCAGCAGGTCCAGGCTGCGCGGCTCGACCGGCTGCCGGCGGCCCCCGAAGGCGCACAGCCGGTGCAGGCCACCACGATCGTGCCCGGCTCGACGCCGCGGGCCAACTTCACGTTCGGCGGCTTCATCAAGCTCGACGCGATGCTCACCGACACCAACGACGGGCAGATCGCGGATGGCAGCGCGGGTCGCCTGTTCTATCTTCCCCAGGCCATCCCGGTGGGCGGTCAGGGCGACAGCAACCCCTACCTCGATGTCCATGCGCAGTTCTCGCGCATTTGGTTCGCCGCGGACACGACGCTCGACTCGGGCGACAAGCTGCGTGGCTACCTGGAGTTCGACCTGTTCGGCGGTGCGCTTGGCAACGAGGCGGCGACCAACACCTACGGTGTCACCGTCCGTCACGCGTTCGCCACCTGGCGCAGCTGGCTGGCCGGTCAGACCTGGTCCAACTTCCAGGACGTGGCGGCCCTGCCGGATGCAGTCGACTTCGTCGGGCCCACTGACGCCACCACCTTCGTACGGCAGTCGCAGTTGCGCTACACGAAGGGGCCATGGTCGTTCTCGTTCGAGAATCCGGAGACCGTGCTGACGCCCTACCAGGGCAATGCGACTCGGCTGCTCACCGGCGACAACGTGCTGCCCGACTTCACCGCCCGCTACCAGATGCGTGGCAGCTGGGGACACTTCAGCGCAGCCGCCCTGCTGCGCTCGCTCCGCTACGAGAATCCCGCGGCCGGCATCGACGACAGTGCGCCGGGTTACGGCATCAGCGTTTCGGGCCGCTACAACCTGGGCACCAGCGACAATCTCCGTTACATGATAACGGGCGGGCGCGGAATCAACCGCTACATCGGGCTATCCGCCACCACGGATGCCGTGATCGACCAGAATGGTCAGCTCGAGCCCATCGACAGCCTCGCCGGCTTTGTTGCATGGCAGCATGTGTTCAACCCGAAGTTCCGCAGCAACGTTTTCTACTCGCGCGCGGAGTACGACAACGATGCGAACCTCACCGGTCTGGGCATCACCAAGCGCCTTGAGAGCTGGCATGCCAACCTGATCTGGACCATCCTGCCCAGGCTGGATCTGGGCATCGAGGGGATCTGGGGCAAGCGCACGCTCGAACGCGGCGATTCAGGCGAGTTGAATCGCCTGCATTTCCACGCCCGCTACAGCTTCTAGGGGGAAGGCCGACGGCTGGCGATGCGGATGCATCGCCAGCCGGTTGCCAAGAGGGCGTACCCTCCCGCCCCGCCATCTCCCCATCCCCCTCTGCCCCAGTCCCTACGCCGCGACCCGGGGGCGGCCCCTCACTCGTCAGGGGGGTCTGTGATCCGGATCGCGTTTGCGACACACTGGGAGCCAGCAGGTGAGCTGGGAGGGCTCCTATGGCATTGGCACCGGGTACCGTGCTCGGCAAGACCGAACTTGGCCGGGAGGCCATGCAGCGACGGACCTTGCCGCTCACGCCGCGACAGCGCGCGATTCTGATCTCGATCAACGGCAGGCTGACGGTCGGCGAGTTGTGCAAGCGTTTCGGTGCGGGCGGTGCCGAGGCCCAGATCGCCGAGCTGATCGATGACCTGGCCACCAGGGGACTGGTCGAGTCGCTGGGCCAGGGCGCGCAATCCTCGGCAGCGGCGGCGACAGCGGCTTCCCCCGCGGCCACGGGCCTGCCGGCGGCTGGGGGGCTTGCCGGGGGTGCGGACTGGCGCGAGCTGAGGGTCCGGGCCAGTCAACTCCTGCACGACTTCATGGGGCCGGATGCCGACATGCTGACGATGCGGCTGGAGAGCGCCCCGAACGAGCAGGAATTCATGACCCAACTGCAACGCGCCTTCGACCTGGTGGCTGCCATGCACGGACCGGGCGCGGCGGAACGGATGCGCAACCGTATGATGCAAGCCGATCAGGGCTGACCTGGCTAACCCATGCGGCCGCCACTGCGGTCGCCGGTCTTCGCGCCATGGTGCGGACCGCCCCCGTTGGCCTGTTCGACGTGGCGTCGGCTGCGCCTTCACCGTCCAACGGTCCGCCGCCCGCATCACGAAGCGATCTCGACGGCCTGGCTGCGCGCACACAGGACATGCCCGGGCCGGCCCAGACCGTCCAGGCGGGTACTGACGGTGGCGCACACTGGTGCGGCAACCGCAAGCTGCGGGGTGCCGGCATGCTCGTCCTGGCCGCGGCAGCAGAGTCCGGACGGCTGGACCGTCTCCGGGGGTTTGCCCGCAACGCCATGACCCTTTTGGGACCCCGGCCTGTCTGGCGGTGGCGATCCGGTTGCGAGGGTGAGCCGAGCATCGACCCCGTCGGGCGGGCATGCCGGATCCAGGCGCCCATGCTGGCCTGACGCGACCAAAGTCGAATTGTCGGCCCCGTGCCCGCGCGCGATCCTCGAACGCGCGCCAGTCCGGCCCCAGTTCGCCGGCGCGCCGATGGCTGCCTGACGCATCCGTCGAATCCGGCACGAGGGAGGCCAGCGGCCAGCCATGGGCAGCACACTTGTATCCACGTCGCCCGTTGTCCGGACGGGCGATCCCGGGGCGATCCATCGCAGGGAGGAGCACCTCACATGACCACCAACTTCGCCGAACACTGGCGTCAGACGCGCAACCTGATGCTCGGCCATCTGGTCGTCTGGTTCATCTTTTCGTTCGTGATCCACTGGTTCGCGACCGACTTGAACCGGATCAGCTTCTTTGGCTGGCCTCTGGGCTACTACTTCGCCGCGCAAGGCTCGTTGATCGTCTTCGTCGTGCAACTGTTCCTGTTCAACAGGCAGCAGCACGCGATCGATGTGAAGCATGGCGTTCAGGAAGACTAGCAGGAGACCGTCATGGCTATGCAATGGGAAGGGAAATCCTTTATCGAGAATCTGCCCAAGATCTACGGGGTCTACACGGGCGGGTTCCTGCTGTTCTTCGGACTGATGGCGCTTGGCGAGCGCATGGGCATGAGTGCCAGCGCGATCGGCATCTCGTTCGTGGCGTTCACCGTGGCCATCTACGCCTTCATCGGCATCCTGTCGCGAACGATGGCGGTCGAGGCGTACTACGTCGCCGGCCGCAGCGTGCCGCCCGTCTTCAACGGCATGGCGACGGCTGCGGACTGGATGTCCGGTGCCTCGTTCGTGGCGATGGCCGGCGGCGTGTTCATGGCCGGCTACCCCTATCTGGCCTTCGTGGTGGGCTGGACAGGCGGATACATCCTGGTCGCGACGCTGATGGCGCCGTACCTGCGCAAATTCGGCTGCTACACCGTGCCGGACTTCATCGGTACCCGGTACGGGGGCAAGCTGACGCGGTTCTGCGCCATCGTCGTGCTGATCGTGGCGTCGTTCACCTACGTAACCGCGCAGATCACCGCAACGGGAACCATCGCCGCGCGCGCATTCCTGATCCCGTTCGAGGTGGGCGTGTGGTTCGGTCTGCTGGGCATCCTTGTTTGTTCCATGCTCGGCGGCATGCGCGCCGTGACCTGGACCCAGGTCGCGCAGTACATCGTGCTGATCATCGCCTACCTGTTGCCGATCGTCTGGATGTCGGGTGTACAGGGCTTCGGCTGGTTCCCGCAGTTCCAGTACGGCCCGGCGGTGGCGCGCATCACGGAGCTCGAGCCGCTGCTCGGCGTCGGCGCGAGGGCGGCCGAAGCGGTGCCGGGCCTGGGCGTGCTGACCACTCTGCACGCTGCACCCCGCGAGGGCGCGCTTGCGGCCTGGCAGTTCGCCACCCTGGCCTTCTGCATGATGGTCGGCACGGCTTCGCTTCCGCACATCCTGATGCGCTACTTCACCACGCCTTCGGTGAAGGCGGCGCGCAACTCGGTGGCGTGGTCCCTGTTCTTCATCTTCCTGCTCTACTTCTCCGCGCCCGCCCTGGCGACGCTGAGCAAGCTGTCCCTGTTCGACCCGAACCTGGCGACCTCGATCTTCGGCAAGGCGATCGCCGACGTGCAGTCACTGGCCTGGGTGCAGAACTGGAGCGAGATCGGCCTGCTGGCCATCCGAGATTCCAACGCGGACGGCATCCTGCAGGTCAACGAGTTCTTCCTGAACCCGGACATCATCGTCCTGGCGACGCCGGAATTCGCCGGTCTTCCCTACGTGATCTCGGGCCTGGTCGCCGCCGGCGGCATGGCGGCTGCGATGTCGACGGCCGATGGCCTGCTGCTGGCCATGGCCAACGCGCTTTCGCACGATCTGTACTACAAGATCATCGATCCCAAGGCCGAGACCCGCAAGCGTCTGATGACGGCGCGCGTCCTGCTGCTGGTTATCGGTGCCGCCGGTGCGGCGGTGGCGAGCATGAAGCTGACCGGCATCCTCGGCGCCGTCGCCTGGGCCTTCTGCTTTGCGATGTCGGGCTTGTTCGCGCCCTTGGTGCTCGGGGTCTGGTGGAAGCGGGCGAACCGGGCCGGCGCCGTCGCCGGCATGGTGGTCGGTCTGGCAGCGGGCTGGCTGTACCTGATCGCGGTCCGCAATGGCATGACTCCCTGGCTGGGGTTGGACGATCTGCGCTTCGGTGTGGTCGGCGTGGCTGCCAGTTTCGCCGCGATGATCGTGGTGACCCTGATGACGCCCGAACCGAGCCCGGAGATCCAGCGGATGGTCGATGAGGTCCGCATTCCCAGAGGCGAGACCATCATCGGATCGAAGATGGGCTGAGGTTCTCCAACACGCCCCACCCCCGTCTCCTGGGTGGGGCACTCTTCGATGCCGGGGCGGCTTTGCTGTCCCGGCATCTTTTCTTCGCTGGCCTGGGGTTGTGAGAGCATGGCGGAACTTGGCCTGAGACCGGGGTGGGCAGGATGGTGACTGGGGTTCCGCTTTACGCTGTGGCGATCGACTACGTGCTGGGCATGGTCATGTGGACCCTGATCGGCCGCTTCGGCATGCGACTGTTCCTGCCCGAGGAAAGCCGCTTCTTCTTCAGCCGGTTCTTCATCAAGGTCACCGATCCCCTGATCAAGCTGTTCAAGCCGATCACGCCCGAGTTCCTGATCCAGCCCATGGTGCCCCTGTACGTGGCCTGGTTCTTCTTCATCACGCGTTTTTACGTCATGCCCTGGCTGCTCGGCTATTCGGTGATGGGCATGTTGTCGTTCCCCCTCGAGGGGCAGATCGCGCAGGGTATGTATTACCTGCTGGGTCTGCTGCGCGGGGGCGGCTGACGCGCGGCGGTGCCGGGACGCTGTGCCCGGTTCGGGTGCGCGGGCCGGCGTCCCCGAGCCACTGCTGTGGCTGCAGGTGGCGCGCAGGTGCGCGAAGCCAGCCAGCGCGGGCACGTCCCGCGCTCGACGAAGCGCCTGCCACTGCGCAGGTGGCCTGGAGGGGCGGTCGGAGACGGCAACAGGGTGTCCGGCCGATCCCCGTCGAAGGAAGCCTTGCCAACCGGTGTGGTGAACCCAGGATCGGGTCAGCCCAGGGCGGCAGCGATCGAGTGGGCGTCCAGGTGCTTGCGCAGGTCCCCCCGGACCTCCTGCCAATGGAACCGGACCGAGTTCCGGACGATCGACTCGTCCAGTTGCATGAATTCCTTGACCACCGGAGCCCAGCGCACCAGTGCCTCGGGACTGGCCTGGAAGCAGTCCTCGTCGTCCGCGACCCGCCGCCAGTCGGTCAGTGCGATCCGGGTGCGGACCCGGCGCGCATGTTCCGGAAACTCGGCATCGGCGTCGGTGGGGTGGCCGGTTTCGTCCAGGGTCCGGTCGAGCAGGGCGAGCATCAGTTCGCGGACCTGTTCGGGCGACAGCGCGGTGCGTCGGGCGATGAGTCCGCCGGCATAGACGGACAGGTCGGAAAGGCAGGCCAGAAACATGTGCCACTTGGCGAGATTGATCGAGACGAGGAACGGATCGCTCTCGAACAGGTCGGGATAGCGCTGACCGGCACGCGTGCGCAAGTAGCCGTACAGGCTGGTCTGGGCGATGAAGCTGGCGCGCGAGGACACGAACGCGCGCAGGGCATCCGTATCGGTGATCGGCTCCGGCCGGACCTTGCCGCCCAGGCCGAAGTAGCTGCGAAACTGGCCCAGAAGTTCGTGCGCGCCGTCCCGAAGGCGGACGAAGAGACGGTTGGCCTGGGTCATGGGGTGGCCGGGTTTCCCAGCGGATGGGCCACTACTTTGACCGATGCCGCGGCTTCCGGCAATTTTCCGAAAGACTCTCACACCAGGGTCCGGAGCCGCACGCGCGCGTGCCCTCCCAGGTTCTCCACCTGGGCGAGCAGCAACTCCGCGCAGGCCAACGCGTCGCTGCCGGCCGAGTGCTGGCTGTGCGCTGGGAGCTGGTGACGCGCGCGGGCCCTGGCCAGGGTGAGCGCGTCGCCCCGCTCCTCGATGCGCTCGCCACGACCTTCGAGCAGCATGCGTTCAAGTTTCATCGTATCGATGAAGGGATTCGGCAAAGCGACGCCGCCGTGCCGATGCAGCATGGCGCGCAGGAAGCCCCGTTCGATGGCGGCCGCGTGCGCGGCGACGACCCGCCCCGCCAGGATCGGCAACAGGATCTGCAGCAGGCCCAGCTCGTCGCAGGCATCGGCCAGATCGCTGTCCAGCAGGCCGTGGATGATGGCGCTCTGCCCGACGCCGGCTTCGCCGTGCGGGCGCACCGGGACTTCCTGCGCGCTGGAGAGCTCGATCCGACCGGAACTGACACAGACCCAGCCGGCGGACAGCACCTGATCGCGCCGCGGGTCCAGACCGGTGGTTTCGAGATCGAGCACGACGATGTCCAGTTCGTCGAAGCCGGTCGAAGCGGTCGGAGGCCTCGCGGTCAGCGTCTCTTGCTGGATCGGCAGCCTGCACTGGCGACGCGACCAGGCCAGTCGCGCCGAGCGCCACAGGCTCACGCCGGAAAATCCTGCGTCAATGCGCGCTGCGCCTCGCGTACGACCACGAAGGCATCGCGCAGCGCGACGCGCTCGGCATGGCTGAGGCGGCGGACGTCGAGGTGATTGTGAGGTGCCTCGCCTCGGCGATGCAGGTCGGCATGCAGGCGGACGCGCAGCCCGCTGAGCAGCCGGTAGGCGCCCTCCAGCCGGTCCGCGTCGCTGCGGGCCAGGGCGCCGCGCGAGACCAGGGCGGTCAGCCGCTCCAGTGTGGACGCCGCGGTGACGCCCGACTGCAGCGCGCGCACGCGCACCAGGTCGGTCAGCGGCATCAGTCCGGCGGCCTTGATCTCCAGCGTTTCCCTGTGCTCGCCCCGGCTTTCCAGGACGAAGCGTCTGAAGAAGCCCAGGGGCACGTCGTGCTCGGTCGCGCCACGCGCCAGCGCACTGAGGAACACGGCCTTGCCGGTCCCGGTCGCGCAATCGGCCATTGCCTGGCGGATGCCGGCGACCAGGTCGCGATCGCCCTGGATGCCCCGGAGGTCGAAGAAGATGCTTATGCCCAGCACCGCCTGGGGATCGGGCAGTCGCGACCACTCGGCGAACTGGCGCTGCCAGCCGGCCAACGGTTGCCGCCAGGAAGGTGTGGTCGCCATGATGTCGCCGGGACAGTAGGCGTAGCCACAGGCGGCCAGGCCGTCGCAGACGAATCGGGCCATGGCGGCGAACCAGCCATAGGCATCGGGCGGCGCCGCGTCGTCATAGACGATGCCGTTGTCCTGGTCGGTCTTGAGGCTCTGCTCCTCCCGTGCCTGCGATCCGAAGGCCAGCCAGGCCCACGCGGCCGGGGCCGGTCCAAGTTCGGCTTCGGCAAGCCGGATCAGGCGTCGCGTGACGGTGTCGGTGATCGTCGTCATCACCTTGGGCACTTCCTCGGCGCGAATGCCAGAGGCCAGCAGCAGATCGAACAGCTTCGGGATCCGTCGACAGGCGTCGACCACGCCAGCCACCGTGTCCTGTTTCTGGATCTGTGCGGCGAGGTAGAGCGGGTGATGGGTCTGCAGACTGAGCAGGTCGCGCGTCGTCACCATGCCGACGACACGGCCCTCGCGCGTCAGGGGAAGGTGGTGGATGCCGCGTCCGGCCATCGCGACGATCGCGGCAAGGACCGGGCTGGCGGCATCGACGGTCAGCGGCTCCGGCGTCATCACGGCCGCCACCGGCTCATCGGGGCTGCGCCCCTTGGCCAGCACGCGGTTGCGCAGGTCCCGGTCGGTGACGATGCCCTGCACCGAGCCCTCGCTGCCGATCAGCAGGGAGGAGATGCCATGCTCGGCCATGGTCCGCGCCGCCTGCGCGATCGGGGTGTCAGGCGACGCGAGCACCGGCTCGCGTCGCGTCAGTTCGCTCAGCGGTGTCATGAAGAGCGCCGCGGCCCCACCCGCGCCTTCGTGTTCGCGCAGTGCGCTGACCAGCCGCTCTTCAAGGCTGCGGATGTAGAAATCGTCGAAGGCGGGCGAGGCGGCGCGCAATGCGTCGAATGCCGCCTTCGGCATGCGCCAGATCAGCCCGTCTTCGATCAGCGAGATCCGGAAGCGCACCGGTTTCCCGCTGAGCAGGGACTGCAGGCCGAAGCTGTCGCCTTCCCCATAGCGGCCGACCAGGGTGCCGTGCCGATCATGCGCCTCGACGGCGCCACGGCGGATCAGGAACAGGGTGTGGTTCGCCTCGCCGATCTCCAGCAGCACGGAGCCGCTCCGGCGGTAGACCACCTCGAACGCGGCGGCAGCGCGGCGCCGCATAGCTGGCTCCAGGCTGTCGAAGGGCGGCGTCTGCGCCAGGAACCGGTCGACATCGGTGAGCGGGTCGTTCATGGCTGGATGATAGGTTCAATGGCCGGGGACCGGGGACTGGGGACCGGGGACCGGGGAGCAGCGGGCGGGGGGTGGGTGATAGGGAGCGGAGCGGCAGCGGGAGCAAAGGGGGAGGTAACGGCGGGGGCGCGGTGCGCCTGGCCGCCAATGGTCCGGGGCGTGCTGATCGCTGCAGGGGGGTCGTGGCGGCCAGGCGTCAGTGTCGGTTCGCGGCGCTGCGGTCCCGGTGCCGGCCGTTCCGGCTTCTTCCAGCGACCTGGCCGGTGCCCGGGGGCGACAACGCCGGTCGCGGCCTCAGAGCACCTGGCCGGCGGCGTGGCCACTGGCCCAGGCCCACTGGAAGTTGTAGCCGCCCAGCCATCCGGTGACGTCGACCACCTCGCCGATGAAGTGCAGGCCGGGCACGTGGCGCGAGGCCATCGTGGCGGAGTCCAGGCCCGCGGTGTCGACGCCGCCCAGGGTCACCTCGGCGGTGCGGTAGCCTTCTGTGCCGCTCGGCGGAACCGGCCAGTCGGCCAGCACTGCCCCGGCCCGGCGCAGGTCGGGCGGCTGCAGCTGCCGCATTGGCCGATCCGTCAGCCAGGCCTCGCACAGGCGTTGCGCCAGGCGCCGGGGCAGCGCCTCTGCGAGCACGCCGGACAGCAGGGCGTCCGGTCGCGCCTGCCGGCGCTGCGCCAGCCACTCGGCGGCGTCACGGCCCGGCAGCAGGTCGATGCGCAGGCGCTCGCCAGGTTGCCAATACGAGGAGATCTGCAGGATCGCCGGGCCGCTCAAGCCACGATGGGTGATCAGCATCTGGTTGTGGAAGCTGGTCTTGCCACAGTGCGCCTCGATCGGCGTGGCGACGCCGGCGAGGTCGGCCAGGTGTTCCAGTGGCCGCCCGCTGAGGGTCAGCGGCACCAGTCCGGCCCGGGTCGGCACCACGGTGTGGCCGAACTGCCGGGCCAGGTCCAGGCCGAAGCCGGTCGCGCCCATGCGCGGGATCGACAGACCACCCGTGGCGACCACCAGGGAGGGTGCGTGGAACTGGCCGCGTGCCGTGTCGACCTGGAAACCGCCGCCCTGCTGGCGAACCCCATGGATCGTGCAGCCGGTTTCGATGCGGACCCGGGCATCGGCGCACTCGGCCAGCAGCATGGCGACGATCTGTTTGCTGGACTGGTCGCAGAACAGCTGGCCCAGCTCCTTCTCGTGCCAGGCGATGCCGTGACGGTCGACAAGTGCGAGGAAGTCGGCGGGAACGTACCGCGCCAGCGCCGACTTGCAGTAGTGGGGGTTGGCCGACAGGAACTGCGCCGGCGTGGTGCCGGTGTTGGTGAAGTTGCAGCGGCCGCCGCCGGACATGAGGATCTTCTTGCCGACCCGTTCGGCATGCTCGACCACCAGCACGCGGCGACCGCGCCGGCCCGCGGCCAGGGCGCACATCAGGCCCGCGGCGCCTCCGCCCAGGATGATTGCGTCCAGTGGCGGGGGCGGGCTCATCGCCCTGGCTCCGGCGCCTGTTGCCTGCGCAGCGCGCCGGCCCGGCCCGTTCGGGATCGGGCCGGCACCCGGCCGAGCCTGCCGCTGATCAGCGCAGCCACCACCACAGGCCACCGCCCAGGGCGATCAGCGCCAGCAGGCTCCAGCCGATCAGGTCGATCCAGCGCAGCAGGCGGGTCTCGAACACCGGGCCCAGCATCCGGCACAGCCAGGCGACCAGGTAGAAGCGGCCACCGCGGCCCGCTATCGAGCCGACCAGGAAGACCGGCAGCGACATGCCCATGGCACCGGCAGCGATGGTGAACACCTTGTAGGGGATCGGCGTGAAGCCCGCCAGCAGGATCGCCCAGAAACCGTAGTTCCCGAACCAGTCGACCGCACGTTGGTAGGCCGGCAGATAGCCGGCTCGCTCGACCAGCGGCAGGGCGGCGTCGATCAGGAACCAGCCGATCAGGTAGCCGAGCAGGCCGCCCAGCACCGAGGTCACCGTGGTCAGGGTCGCCAGTCGCCACGCGCGTTCCGGCCGGGCCAGCACCATCGGCGCCAGCATCACATCGGGCGGCACCGGAAAGAACGACGACTCGGCGAAGCTCAGGCCGCCCAGCCAGGCCTCGGCGTGGCGATGCCGGGCCAGGCGGATGACCCGGTCGTAGAGGGCGGAGAACACGCGCATGCGGATGGCGGGAAGGGCGGGGCGGCGCAGTTTAGCCCGGATGCCCCGCATGTCACCGGCGCCGCGAACCCTGGCCGCACGGCATCCGGGATCGGCAGCGCCCTCCGGGGTTCGGTTCGGAATTCTCCCAGGCGGGCGCGCGCCCGGTTCTGACGACGTCCGGCAGTGTGACGCGCAAGCATGCGCCATGCCCGCCGTCGCCACCGCAGCGTCCGCACCGGACTCGGCGCCCGCCGCACGCACGCCGTGGGCGGCCACCGTTACCAACTTGCTGGCGTTCGCCACAGGTGCCGGTCTGCCCTTGATGCTGACAGCGGTGCCGACCGTCAGGGTCGTGGCGATTCTGGCGGCTTCCGCCGCGGCAATGGCCTTGTACATCGACCGATGGCTGGCATTGCAGGGTCGCCTCTGGCGGGCGACCCTCTGTCTGCTGGCCGGGCTGTGCTGGTCGTCCTGGCACGCCAGCCAGGCGCTGGCCCTGCGACTGCCGTCGCACCTGCAGGGCGTCGACCTGGTCGCGCAGGGGCGAATCGACGGGTTGCCCGCGCGTACCGCCGACGGACTGCGCTTCCGGTTCTGCCCCGAGCGGGCCTGGAACGGGGCCGAGCCCGTCGCAGTGGGCGGCTGCTGGCGGCTGGCCTGGTATCCGCGACGGGATTTCAGCGGTCTGCGCGAAGCCGATGCCCCCGCCCTGGGCGAGCTTCCGGAACTGGCGCCGGGTGCCCGCTGGCAACTGCAGGTCCGGCTGAGGCGTCCGCGCGGCCTTGGCAACCCTGGCGCCTTCGACCTGGAACGCACCGCACTGCAGCAGGGCATCGCCGCGGTCGGCCATGTCCGCAACCATGCCGACAATGCCGCGCTGACGCCAGGCGGGGGCATGGACGCCTGGCGCGACCGCGTTTCCCTGCGCCTGCGCAATGCGGTCGCGGCGCCCCGTCCGGCGGCGCTGCTGGCCGGGCTGGCGGTCGGCGACCGACGCGGCTTCAGCGAACACGATTGGACGACCTTGTGCCGTACCGGCACCAGCCACCTGTTCGCCATCTCCGGTCTGCATGTCGGCATGGTCGCCGGCCTGGCCGGTGGCCTGGCGCTGCTGCTGGTGCGGCGCTGGCCGGCTCTGCTGCGACGCGCGCCGGCGCGCCTGTGGGCGCTGCCGCCGGCCCTGCTGGCAGCCGCCGTGTACGCGGCGCTGGCGGGCTTCCAGACGCCGACCCGGCGCAGCCTGGCGATGCTGGCAGTGGCCGCCCTCGCGCTGGCCCTGCGCCGAGGCGCCGGTCCCTGGCAGGCATTCGCCCTGGCGCTGGCCGTGGTTCTGATCCTGGAGCCGCTCGCGCTGCTCTCCACGGGTGCCTGGCTGTCCTTCCTTGGGGTCGCCTTCCTGCTGCTGGCCGCAGGGGGTCGGGCGCCGTGGTGGCAGGCCTTGCCGCGCGCGCAGTGGGCGGTGGCGGTCGGCCTGCTCCCGGCAGGGGTCGCTTTTTTCGGCCAGGCGAGCTGGGTTGCGCCCCTGGTCAACCTGGTGGCGGTGCCCTGGGTGGGCCTCACCGTGGTGCCGCCCCTGCTGGCCGGGGTGGGGCTCCAGGCGCTGGCCCCGGGGCTGGCGACGCCCCTGCTGGCGATCGCCAGCACCAGCCTGGCCTGGCTGATGGCCCTGCTCGACCGCCTGGCCGCCGCGCCGCTGGCGGCCAGCCCCCTGCCCGAGGTCGGTCCGATGGCACTGCTGGCTGCGGTTCTGGCCGCCCTGCTGTGCCTGCTGCCCGTACCTGCCCGGATGCGCTGGCTGGCGCCCTTGCTGGTGTTGCCCTTGCTCCTGCCGGTGCGGGCCAGCCCCGCCCATGGCGAGTTCCGCCTGGACGCCCTGGACGTCGGCCAGGGCACGGCGGTGCTGGTGCGCACCCGCCATCACGCCCTGCTGTTCGACACCGGCGCCCGCTTTCCCAGCGGCTACGACCTGGGCGAAGCGGTCGTGGTGCCGGCCCTGGAAGCGCTGGCCGTGCGTCGTCTGGACCTGCTGGTGCTGAGCCACGCCGACATCGACCATGCCGGTGGCGCGGCTGCCGTGCTGCGCGCCGTGGCGGTCGAGTCGGTGCTGGGCGGCGAGCCGGTGCCGGGCATTCCACTTTCGCCCTGTCACGAGTCGCTGCACTGGACCTGGGACGGCGTGCGTTTCGAGCTGCTGCATCCGCCGTCCCGCTACCCGGTGCGCGGCAACGAGCTGTCCTGCGTGCTGCGCATCCAGGGTCGCGGCGGCAGTGCCCTGATCACCGGCGACGCCGGCGAGGTCGCCGAACTGCGCATGCTGGCCCTGCATCGCGAACGTCTGGCCAGCGATGTCCTAGTGCTGGGCCACCACGGCAGCCAGGGTTCCAGCATCGCCGCCTTCCTCGACGCGGTGGCGCCCCGCCTGGCGATCGCCACCGCCGGCCATCGCAACCGTTTCGGCCACCCGCACCGGGACGTCGTGCAGCGGCTGGCAATGCGCGACATCGCCCTGGCCAACACCGCCGAGCAGGGCGCGGTGTCCGTTTGGTTCGGCCGGCGGGGGCCACAGTGGCAGGGCTGGCGGGATCGGCACCGGCGCATCTGGCGGGAGTAGGGGGCGGGGGTAGGGAGCAGGGAGCAGGGAGCAGGGAGCAGGGAGCAGGGAGCAGGGAGCAGGGAGCGGGGTTTCGTTCCGACTCCGCGCGGCATCGGCGCCTCTCGAGCGGTGTCGGCAGCGGGAAAGTCGCGGCGTCCGTGACCGAGGTCGCAGTACGGCATCCACTGCCCCGCCTGGACGGACGGGCCCCGGCGCACTGATATGATCCGGCCCGTCCATTCAGGGGTGGCTCACCGTGTTCGAACTGTTTGTCGCTGGCGGCTTCACGATGTGGCCGTTGCTGTTGCTGTCGGCCGCCATGCTCGGCATCGTGCTTGAGCGATTCTGGTCGCTGCGCCGCACCACGGTGCTGCCCTCCGGCCTGACCGGAGAGGTGGTGACCCTGGTGCGGGGGCGTCGCATCGAGGCCGACCACATCGAGGCCCTGCGCCGGCATTCGCCGCTCGGCCGCGTGCTCGGCACGGTGCTGGCCGAGCGCCACCGGCCCCATGAATACCTGGTGGCGCGCGTCGAGGACGCCGGGCGCCAGGTGGTGCACGGCCTGTCGCGCTGGCTCAACAGCCTGGGCACGATCGCCATCATCGCACCGATGCTGGGCCTGCTCGGCACCGTATCCGGCATGATCCGGATGTTCCTGGTGATCACCGAGGTCGGCGTCGGCGACGCCAACCGCCTGGCCGGCGGCATCGGCGAGGCCCTGCTGTCGACGGCGTTCGGGCTGATCGTCGCGATCCCCGCCTACATCTTCCACCGCTATCTTCGCGGCCGGGTGCACGACTATGCGCTCGACCTGGCCCGGGAGGCCAATCAGGTGATGGAGGCGCTGGAGGCCGGCACCACCACCGCGGCGCCGTCCACCCCGGCGACGAGGGCGCCGCGGTGAATTTCACGCCCGCCCAGGACGCCGACGAGATCGAGTTCAACCTGGTCCCGTTGATCGACGTGATCCTGACCCTG
Source organism: Lysobacterales bacterium (assembly GCA_019634735.1). Lineage (NCBI taxonomy): Bacteria > Pseudomonadati > Pseudomonadota > Gammaproteobacteria > Lysobacterales > Lysobacterales bacterium. The sequence continues at coordinate 259,965 of JAHCAT010000003.1, forward strand.
CTGATCTTCTTCATGATCAGCACCACCTTCGAACAGCGCTCCCTGTTGCGGGTCGATCTGCCCGAGGCCAGCGCCGAGCCGACGCCGGCCGCCAACCAGGGTCTGGTGATCGTCGTCGATGCCGAGGGCCGCTACTTCGTCGATGGTCGCGAGGTGCTGGGCGGCAGCGCGGCGGCACTGCGCGCCGCGCTGGAAAGCCACGCCGGCGACGACCGCGGACAGGCGGTGGTGGTCCGCGCCGATGCCGCCAGCAGCCACCAGTCGGTGGTGACCGCGCTCGACGTGCTGGGGCAGCTTGGTTTCGTCCGCATCGCGCTCGCCACGGTGCAGGCCGGGGAGGACGGTTGACCGGCACCGGACCGCGGGACGCCGCCGGCGGCAGCCCGGTACTGCGCGCCTACCGGCGCCTGCTGGGCTACACGCGCCGGTTCTGGCCGGTGCTGGCAGCCGCGGTGCTTGGCATGCTGATCGAGGCCGCCGCCGCCGGCGCCTTCACCTGGCTGATGCGGCCGCTGATCGACGGCACCTTCGTCGACCGCGACCCCACGGTCCTTAAATGGATGCCGCTGGTCGTGGTGCTGCTGTTCCTGGTGCGCGGCATCGGCGTGTTCATGGCCAACTACGGGATGGCCTACGTCGGGCGACGCGTGGTCGAGACGCTGCGCGGCGAGGCCTTCGCCCATCTGCTGCGGCTGCCGGCGGCGTTCCACGCCCGCGAGAGCAGCGCGCACATGGTCTCGCGGCTGACCTACAACGCCGAGCAGGTCGGCGAGGCCAGCGCCGAGTCGCTGAAGATCATCGTCACCGACGCGCTGACCGTGCTGGCGCTGGTCGTGGTGATGCTGCTGCAGAGCGTCAAGCTGACCCTGACGCTGATGTTCATGATGCCGCTGATCGCGCTCACCGTCTGGGTCGCCGGCCGGCGCTTCCGCAAGCTCAGCCAGCGCATGCTGGGCACCGTGAGCGATGCCACGCGGGTCGCCGGCGAAACCCTGGCCGGGCTCGACACCGTCAAGGTGTACGGCGGCGAGCAGGCCGCCGAGGCGCGCTACAGACAGCTCTCGGTGCTGCGCCGGCGCCTGCACCTGAAGGGCAGCGCCGCCAAGTCGCTGAGCACTTCGCTGGTGCAGTTGACCGCCGCGATCGGCCTGGCGGTGCTGATCCTGGTGGCAGGTCGCGAAGCCGGGCAGGGCACGCTCACCGCCGGCACCTTCATCTCGATGATGATCGCGATGTCGGCGATGCTGCCGTCCCTGAAGCGGCTGACCTCGGTGCAGGACATGCTGCAGCGCGGACTGACCGCCGCCGAGAGCCTGTTCGAGATCCTCGACGCGCCGCTGGAAGCCGATGGTGGCAACCTGCGGCCGCAAAGGGTGCGCGGCGAGGTGGTCTATCGCGACGTGCGCCTGCGCTATCCGGGTGCCGAGCGCGAGGCCTTGTCGGGGGTGACCCTGGAGGCGCATCCGGGCACCGTGACCGCCATCGTCGGGCGCTCCGGCAGCGGCAAGACCAGCCTGGTGCGCCTGCTGCCCCGCCTGGTCGAACCGGAAGCCGGCAGCATCCTGCTGGACGGTCGGCCGCTGGCCGACTACGCGCTGGCCGACCTGCGCCGGCAGGTGGCCTGGGTGTCCCAGCACATCGTCCTGTTCGACGACACGGTGTGCGCCAACATCGCATTCGGCGCACTGGCCGGCGCCGATCGCGAGGCGGTGCGTGCGGCCGCGGCGGCGGCCAATGCCCTGGAGTTCATCGAGGCCCTGCCGCAAGGCTTCGACACGCCGATCGGGGAAGGCGGCAACCGCCTTTCCGGCGGCCAGCGGCAACGACTGGCGATCGCCCGGGCAATTCTCAAGGATGCTCCGATCCTGATCCTGGACGAGGCGACCAGTGCGCTCGACAGCGAGTCCGAGCGACTCATCCAGGACGCCCTGGCGCGGGTCATGCGCAACCGCACCACCTTCGTGATCGCCCACCGCCTGAGCACCATCGAGCACGCCGACTGCGTGCTGGTGATGGCCGACGGCGCGATCGTCGAGCGTGGCCGGCACGCCGAACTGCTTGCCGCCGGGGGTGCCTACGCGCAGTTGCACCGGCTGCAGTTCGCGGAGGGCTGAGCGACCGTGGATGGCCTGGTGGCCCGTTCGACATGCCCTCCGGGGCCCGCCTCGTGGCCGGGGCAGGGCAGACGGGCGCCGGGGCGCAGCCGGGCAAGGCGCACCCTGCCGTTGCCAGGGTGCGCCGCGATACACGGCGCACGGTCGGGGCCCCGGGCGATGGCATGAGCGCCGCCCCGCAACGCTGGCTGGAGGCGCGCTGGTGGCGGCAGGCGCCGGTGCCCGTCTGGCTGGCAGGGCTTTCGCACGTGTATGCCTGGCTCGCGGGCCGTCGAGCGCGGCGCGACGCCGCGCGCGCGGTGGCGCTGCCCGTGCCCGTGCTCGTGGTGGGGAACCTGACGGTCGGCGGCAGCGGCAAGACGCCGGTGGTTATCGCCCTGGCGGAAGGCCTGCGCGCCCTGGGCTGGCGGCCCGGCGTGGTCAGTCGCGGCTACGGCGGTCGCGGGCGGGGTTGTCGCGAGGTGCCCGTCGATGGCGATCCGGCGCTCTTTGGAGACGAGCCGGTGCTGATCGCCCGGCGCACCGGTGTGCCGGTGGTGGTCGGGCGCGACCGGGTCGCCGCGGGCCGTCACCTGCTGGCGCGCCACCCTGTCGACGTCGTGCTCGCCGACGATGGCCTGCAGCATCGTCGCCTGACGCGCGATGTCGAGGTCTGCGTGGTCGATGGCCGGCGCCGCTTCGGCAATGGCCGCCTGCTGCCGGCCGGGCCCCTGCGCGAGCCGCTGGCGCGCCTGGCCGAGGTCGACCTGGTGCTGGCCAACGGTGCGGCGCAGGCGGGCGAAACCGCCTTTTCGCTGGTGCCCGACGAGCCCTGGAGGCTGGCCGATGGCAAGCGGCGGCCGCTGGCGGGATTCGTCGACAGGGCCGTGCACGCGGTGGCCGGCATCGGCGATCCGGCACGGTTCTTCGAGACCCTGCGCGGCCAGGGCCTGCGCGTGATCGAACATCCGTTCCCCGACCATCATCGCCATCGGCCCGAGGACCTTGCCTTCGGCGACGGCCTGCCGGTGCTGATGACCGAGAAGGACGCAGTGAAGTGCCTGGCCTTCGCGGGACCGGACTGGTACGCCCTGCCGGTGGCCGCCAGCCTGCCCGAGGGCGTCGTGTCCGACCTGCACGCCAGGCTGACGGCCTGCCGCCGGTCGTGATCGCGCCAACGGTCGCGCGGCGCTCAGGGCCGCCGGGCTAGACTTCCGCCATGACCCTGCGCATCGCCATCCCCGCCCGCCATGCCGCCACCCGCCTGCCGGGCAAGCCGTTGCGCCTGATCGCCGGCGAGCCGCTGATCGTGCACACGGTGCGCCGGGCGCTGGCCTGCGGCGCCGACGAGGTGGTGGTTGCCACCGACCATGACGGCATCGCCGAGGCGGTGGCCGGCCTGCCGGTCCGGGTGGCGATGACGCCGTCCGGACTGGCCACCGGCTCCGACCGCCTGGCCTGGTGCGCGCGCGCGCTGGGCTGGCGCGACGACGACCGGATCGTCAACCTGCAGGGCGACGAGCCGCTGGTGCCGGTGGCCGCGGTGCATCGGCTGGTCGAGACCCTGGCCGGCAGCGACGCGCCGGTGGCGACCCTGGCGACGCCGATCGTCGACATTGCCGAAGTGTTCGAGCCCAGCGTGGTCAAGGTCGTCTGCGACCGCCGTGGCCGCGCCCTGTACTTCAGCCGTGCGCCGATTCCCTGGCAGCGCGACGCCTTCGCCCGCGACCGCGGCGCGCTGCCGCCCGACGCCGGATTCCTGCGCCACCTCGGCCTGTACGGCTATCGCGCCGGCTTCCTGCGCGAATTCCCGGACCTGCCGGCCAGCAGCCTCGAGCAGGCCGAGTCCCTCGAGCAGCTGCGCATCCTCGCGGCCGGCATCGCCATCGCCGTGGCGGTGATCCCGCAGCGGCTGCCACCCGGCGTCGACACCGAGGCCGACCTGGCCGCCGTCGAGGCCGCCCTGCTGGCCGGGGGCTGAGCGATGTCGCGGGCGTCCGCACCCTCGCCGATGATCGCCTTCGTGTGCACCGGCAACATCTGCCGCTCGCCGCTGGCCGAGGCCCTGGCGCGCCACCATGCCGGACTGGCGGGCCTGGCCGGGCGCGTGCGCTTCGAATCCTTCGGCACCCACGACTACCACGTCGGCCAGGGCGCCGATCCGCGCACGGTGGCAACCGCCCGCGGCTTCGGGATCGACCTGTCCGATCATCGCGCCCGCCAGGTCGATGCCGGGCACTGCCAGCGGGCGCGGCTGGTGTTCGCCATGGACGCCGGCCACCAGCGCCACCTGCACCGGTTGGCGCCGGCGCTGCGCGGACGCATCGAGCCCTACCTGCCCTGGCTGGGCCTGGACGGCGACGACGTGCCCGATCCCTACTACGGCGACGCCGACGGCTTCGTCCAGGTCCACCGCCTGCTCGACGATGCCTCGCGTCGCCTGGTCGAACGCCTGCCGCGCCTGCTCTCCGGCGCCAATGACTGAATCGGATCCCGGCAGCGCCTCCCAGGCCCCGGCCCTCGGCAGCCGCCAGGAGATCGCCGCCTTCCTGCGCAGCCTGCCCGGCGGCCCCGGTGTCTACCGGATGCTGGGCAACGACGGCGAGGTGCTCTACGTGGGCAAGGCCGGCAGCCTGCGCCGGCGCGTCGCGAGCTATTTCAGCCGGCCGCGCCTGGATCCGCGGCTGGCGGCGATGATCGCCCAGATCGCCCGCATCGAGGTGACGGTGACCCGCACCGAGGGCGAGGCCCTGCTGCTGGAGAACCAGCTCATCAAGTCGCTGCGGCCGCGCTACAACATCCAGTTGCGCGACGACAAGAGCCATCCCTACATCCACCTCGGTGGTGGCGACTGGCCGCGGATCGGTTTCCACCGCGGCGCCCGGCGGGAACCGGGCCGCTATTTCGGGCCCTATCCCGGGGCTGGCGCGGTGCGCGAGACGCTCGACCTCCTGCACAAGCTGTTCCGCCTGCGCGGCTGTCGCGACAGCGTGTTCAACAACCGCACGCGACCCTGCCTGCAGTACCAGATCCGTCGCTGCAGCGGCCCCTGCGTGGGCCTGGTGTCCGAGCAGGAGTACGCCGACAGCGTGCGCCTGGCCGGCCTGTTCCTGGACGGCCGCAGTGGCGAGCTGGTCGATGCCCTGGTTGCCGAGATGGAGGGCGCCAGCCGCGAGCTGGCCTTCGAGCGCGCCGCGCGCCTGCGCGACCAGGTCGCCCTGCTCAAGAAGATGCAGGCCCGCCACGCCGTCAACGCCGCCAGCGGCGACACCGACGTGCTCGCCTGCCGGGTCGAGCAGGGCCTGGCCTGCGTGTTCCTGGTCGCCTTCCGGGGCGGCGTCGGCATGGGCTCGCGCGGCTACTTCCCGGCGCTGCCGCCGGGACGCGCCGAGCCTGCCGAGGTGCTCGCCGCCTTCCTGCCGCAGTACTACCTGGAGCGCCAGGCGCCCGCCGAGCTGGTGCTCAGCCATGCGATCCCGGACCAGGCGCTGATCGCCGAGGTGCTGTCGTCGCGGGCCGGGCGCAAGGTCGAGATCCGCAGCCAGGTGCGCGGCGAGCGCGCGCGCCTGGTCGAGCTGGCCGACGAGAACGCCCGCCAGGCCCTGGCGATGCGCCGGGCCAGCCGCAGCACCGCCCTGCAGCGGCGCGCCGACCTGGCCGAACTGCTCGGCCTGGACGAGCCGCCGGCCCGCATCGAGTGCTTCGACATCAGCCACACCCTGGGCGAGGCCACCGTGGCCTCGTGCGTGGTGTTCGGGCCGGACGGCCCGAACAAGGCCCTGTACCGGCGCTACAACATCGCCGGCATCGAGCCCGGCGACGACTACGCGGCCATGCACCAGGCGCTGTCACGGCGCTTCCGGCGGGCCCTCGAGCATCCCGACGAGGCCGCCTCGGCGCTGCCCGACCTGCTGCTGATCGACGGTGGCCAGGGCCAGCTCGCCCAGGCGCGCGCCGCGCTGGACGAACTCGGCGTAACCGGACTGCGCCTGGTCGGCGTCGCCAAGGGGCCGGAACGAAAGGCCGGCGAGGAGACCCTGTGGCTGGAGGACAGCGGCCGATCGCTGCAGCCCGGCCCCGCCTCGCCGGCCCTGCAGCTGATCCAGCAGGTCCGCGACGAGGCGCACCGGTTCGCCCTGACCGGCCACCGCGGCCGTCGCGAGAAGGCGCGCCAGACCAGCCGGCTGGAGGAGATCCCCGGCATCGGCGCCAGCCGCCGTGCCGCCCTGTTGCGGCAGTTCGGCGGCTGGCAGGGTGTCGCCGCGGCCGGCATCGAGGACCTCATGCAGGTCAAGGGCATCTCGCGCGAACTCGCCGAACGCATCTACGCGGCCCTGCACGCCTGAGCCGCTGCGCGGCCGCCCGCGGCCTGCACTGTTACCATCCCGGTCATGGCCATCACCCTGCCGACCTGGCTGACCCTGGCGCGCATCGCGATGATGCCGGTGCTGGTCGCCTGCTTCTACCTGCCGGCCAAGGGTGGCAACGTGATCGCCGCCTTCCTGTTCGTGGCGATCGCCCTGACCGACTGGCTGGACGGCTGGCTGGCACGTCGCTACGGCCTCACCTCGGCGTTCGGCGCCTTCCTCGACCCGGTCGCCGACAAGCTCACCGTCACCGTCGTGCTGTTCCTGATCGTCCAGCAGGACCCCACCGCACTGATGGCGATCCTCGGCGCGATCATCGTCGGCCGCGAGATCTCGATCACCGCCCTGCGCGAGTGGATGGCGACGATCGGCCGGCACACCCACATCCGGGTCGCCGGCCTGGGCAAGTTCAAGACCATCGTGCAGATGGTCGCCCTGACCCTGCTGCTCTACCAGCACGACCTGTGGGGAATCCCGATCTACGAGATCGGCCGCTGGCTGCTGGTGGTCGCGGCGGCGCTCACCCTGTGGTCGGGCGGCATCTACCTGCGCGCGGCGTGGCCGCACATGCGCGGCGATGCCCTGGTGGCAGGGCCGGCCGATGCGCAGTCCGGACCGCCCCAGGCGCAGCGACCGGAGCTGCCGGCCATCGCCGCGACCCGGACCGCCCGCGCCGACGGACCTTGACAGTCGCGTGGCAATCCGTATGATGCGCGCTCCCAGGCGGGAATAGCTCAGTTGGTAGAGCACGACCTTGCCAAGGTCGGGGTCGCGAGTTCGAGTCTCGTTTCCCGCTCCAGATTCTCGGCACGGCCCCGGTCACCCGGGGCCGCGTCGTTTCCGGAGCCAGCCTGGGTCGGGAAGGGCGTCCGCGCCTTTCCCCTGGGGCCGTCGGCGCGCTAAGCTTGCCGGCCCCGGCGACGCGACGTCGCCGATGCCTCCGGCCTGGTGGCAGAGTGGTCATGCAGCGGCCTGCAAAGCCGTGTACGCCGGTTCGATTCCGACCCAGGCCTCCAATTGCACGACGACGCCGCGGACTTCCGCGGCGTCGTCGTATCCGGCGTCGGCACGCCGTCGCCGCCGCCTTCGTTGTCGAACGGGCGACCTCCGACCGGCACGACGATGTCGCCGTACCGGTCCCCGGCTAACATGCCCCGACACCCGCCCGGGTGGCGAAACCGGTAGACGCAGGAGACTTAAAATCTTCCGGCCGCAAGGCCATGCGGGTTCGAGTCCCGCCCCGGGCACCAGCGCGCGCCGCCGATCCGGCAGGCGCCGCTCAGTCCTCGAAGCCCCACGCGAACAGCACGTCGTCCTGCGGGCAGTCGCCCAGGTGCAGGCAGGCGACCCAGTGCGGGTGGTCGATGAAGGGATTGCGGTTGCCCTGGAAGCTGAAGACGACCGCGTTGCGCAGGCGTTCGTGTTCGTCGACCGGGTCGGCCTCGTGCCATGCGATCAGCACGCTTAGCCGGCCCATGTAGGCGCGGCCGGTGGTGTTGCCGCCGGTGGTCTGCACCAGCGACATCTCGTCGGTCAGCACCAGGTCGGGCTCGGCGTGGCCAGTGACGCCGTGCTGGCCACCCTCGTAGCGGATGTCGAGGTAGAGCAGGGCGCGCGCGATGTCGCCCTGGCGGCCGCGCCAGACCTGCCAGAGCTGCGGGTTGGCCCAGTTGCTGTTGCCGGGAAAGGCCTGGCTGCCGCCACCGCTGCCGTTGGTGGCGTCGGTGACGTATTCGGTGCAGCCCGGCGCGCAGGTGCCGAACGGCTTGTTGCCGCGCGCGCTGTTGTAGCTGCTGTTGGACAGCATCAATCCGTGGGCGTCGGTGTAGGGGTAGTTGCCGGCGTTGTCGTTGGGATAGCCGTAGCTGTTCGGCCAGGTGTGTTCGCGGTTGTAGAAGCTGTTGCCGCCGCCCTGCTTGGCGTAGCTGGCGTTGCGGTAGACATCGACGATTCGACCGGGATCGGCCGGGTCCTGGTCGGCGAGTTCGAGGATGTCCCAGGTGTCGGTGGCGGTGCTGGTGTAGGGAAAGCGACGGTGATCCTTGATCGCTGCGTGCAGGGTGCTGCGCAGCGTGCCGGGCGTGCTGGCGTCGACGCCGGCGTAATAGTCGCCGGTACCCAGGGCGGCGGCGGGCAAGGGCAGGGCGGCCAGCACGACGGCCAGCCGCCGGATCCACGGGGCAGGGAGCATGGCTATCGGCGGGACGACGCAAGACGCGCCGGAATGGCGCGCAGCATAGCCGGGGAATGTTTCACCAGGACGTGTCGGCGCGGGTGCCCGTCCCGGCAGGCATCGGTGGCGTGTCGACCGGGAGGCTGCGGTGCGGTCGACGCCCGCAGCAGGTCAACGGCAGCGTGCCGGTGGCGTGGGCCAATCCTGGGGCGTATTCAGGTTGTCGAACTGGCCGGGATCGAGGTCCGCCGACGCCAGGGTTCGAGCGACCAGTGCAGCCTGCAGCGCGACCACCGACCGCGGTCCGGCCGGATCGGCCAGCCAGCCGGCCAGCAGTTCGCGCAGGGCAGCGTCCACGCGCAGGTGCATCGGCATGGGTTGTCCGAAGAAGTGCAGGCAGGCCGCCTGCGGAGACGCCCGCAGCAGGTCCACCAGCCGCGCCGGCGCCAGCCTCGGCATGTCCACCGGCACCACCAGCAGGCGGCAGTCGGGCAGGACGGCAACGGCTGTCGCCAGGCCGCCCAGCGGTCCCTGGCCGGGATACCGGTCGGGCAGGCCATGGTGATCGGGTCGGTCGCCGCTGACCACGCTGCGCTCGACGCCGGCCGCGGCCAACAGGGCCAGCATGTGGTCGAGCAGGGGCCGGCCCTGCCAGGGCAGCAAGGCCTTGTCGCGGCCCATGCGCCGGCTGGCACCGCCGGCCAGCACCAGGCCGATGGCGGGCAGATGGCCGGCCGGCGGCTGCGGGGTCACGCCGGTCCGGCGGGCACCGGGGCGGCGTGGTCGTGGCCGCCGCACAGCGAGCAGCCCTCGCTCCAGGCGCTGTCGCCGTCGGCGTAGTGCTCCTGCTTCCAGATCGGCGCCTGGTGCTTGACCGCCTCGATGACCGCCCGGCAGGCGCGGAATGCCTCGTCGCGGTGCGGCGTGCCGGCCGCCACCACGACCGCGACCTCGCCGACCGCCAGCCGCCCGCGGGCGTGCGCCACGTACAGCCGGATTGCCGGGCCGAACGCCGCGGCAGCCTCCTCGCAGGCGCGCCGGAACACGTTCAGGGCCAGCGCGTCGTACAGGTCGTAGCTGACCCCGACCACGGTGCGGCCGTGGTTGAGGTCGCGGATGGCGCCGACGAACAGGGCGGTGCCGCCGAAGCCGGGTGCGGCGACGTGGCGCAGGGCGACGGCCGGGTCGGGCAGGGCGCCGGCACCGGCGTCGGCGATCGCGCAGGCGAGTGCGTCAGCCATGCTCAGCCGCCGCTGACCGGCGGCAGCACCGCCAGTTCGCCGTCGCGCGGTACCGGCTCGTGTTCGCGCAGCACGCGCTCGGCGCTGGCGAACACCGAGACCGCCAGCAGGCCGGGCTTGAAGGCCGGCCAGTGGCTGCGGCCGTGGGTGTCCAGGGCGGCGCGCAGCGTAGCGATGCTGGCGTCCCGCGGAACGGGCAGTTCGACCAAGGCCCCCGGGGCCAGGTCGCGGAAGGCGCCGAACAGGCGCACGGAGACGGTCGTGGTCATGGGCGGGTGTCGGGTGGAGACGGATCCGGCCAGGCATCGGCGGGCGACAGCGGGTACACCGCCACCGGCGTGCCGGCCGCCAGCGACTCGCCGTCCTCGGGCAGCACCGCCCAGGCGTTGGCGCGCGCCAGGGGCGCGATGCGGAAGGACTCCTGGCCGGGCAGCAGGTCGACGGCCAGCGTGCCGTCCGGCTGCTGGAACACGCGCGCCTTCTGGAACAGGGTCAGTCCGGGCTTCTTGCGCGCGTCCTGGCTGAGGCGGGCCTGCAGGGCCCGCTCCGCGGGCAGTCCGAGCAGCGCATGCAGCGCCGGCAGCACGAAGAAGCGAAGGCCGACCGCGCTCGACACCGGATTGCCGGGCAGGCCGAAGAACAGTGCGCCGCCGGGCAGCAGCGCGAACAGCAGCGGTTTGCCAGGGCGCATGCGCAGGCGGTGGAACACGGTCTGCGCCGGAAGCACGGCCAGCACCTCGGGGATGAAGTCGTAGCGGCCCATCGATACCGCGCCGGTGGAGACCACCAGGTCGGCACCGTCGGCCAGCGCCTGCGCCAGGGCCGTGCGGAACGCAGCGGGGTCGTCCGGCACGCTGGCCGGGCCGGGCAGGACCCGGGCGCCTGCCGTGGCCAGGGCAGCGCGCAGGAACGGTCCGTTGCTGTTGCGGATCTCCCCGGAGGCAAGCGGTTGCCGGGGGTCGTCGACCAGTTCCCGGCCGGTGCACAGCACCGCCACGGCCGGTCTGCGGCGCACCGGCGCAGCCTCGACACCCAGGGCGGCCAGCAGCATGAGCTGGGCCGGGCCGATGCGGGTGCCCGCGGGCAGGGCCGGCGCGCCGCGCACGATGTCCTCGCCGGCCCGGCGCACGTGCTGCCCGGGGCGCGCGGCTGCGGTCAGGGCGATGCGTGCCGGGCCGTCGTCGGTCCCGGGGTCCTGGGACCGGGTTTCCTCGACGGGCACCACGGTGTCCAGGCCCTCCGGCAGCCGGGCGCCGGTCATGATCGCGCAGGCGGTGGCGCTGGCACGCGCCGGGTCGCCCGCCGCCTGCTCGCCGGCGACTTCGAACGCCTCGCCCGCGTGGGCCGACCGGTCGCCGAGTGCGAGGGCATAGCCGTCCATGGCGGCGTTGTCGAAGCCGGGCAGGTCGCAGGGCGCCAGGACGTCGGCGGCCAGCACGCGCCCGGACAGGGTTTCCAGGGCGGCCGGTTCGGCCGGCAGCGGAGCGCAGCGGGCCAGGACCTCGGCCAGCGCCTGGTCAACCCGCACCGGGCACCTCCATGTGGCCGTGCGCACCGCCCGCCGGCTGCGGCGACTGCGGCTGGTAGCGCGCGCGCTCGTCGCCGTCCATGCCGTCCGGGTGCAGCCACAGGCCCTTCTTGCCGCCTTCCTTGAACAGCAGGCGGATGCCGGAGATCGCCAGGGCCGGCTGCACCGGCTTGGTCAGGTCGTACAGGGTGAGCAGGGCGGCGCTGACCCCGGCCAGCGCCTCCATCTCGACGCCGGTGCGCGCAGTGGTGGCGACCTCGCAGTACAGGCGCACCGCCTGGCGCTCCGGCAGCAGCCGCCAGTGCAGGTCGACGAAGTCCAGCGGCAGCGGATGGCACAGGGGCATCAGCTGGCTGGCCGACTTGGCGCCCTGCAGGCCGGCGACCTGGGCCATCAGCAGGGCGTCGCCCTTGGGCAGGCGGCGCGCGGCGATGTCGTCGAAGGCATCGCCGGCCAGCAGTTCGCCCGTCGCCACCGCGCGCCGCCGGGTCGCCGGCTTTCCGCGCACGTCGGCCATCTGGAAGCCTGGTGTCTGGCTCATGGTCAGCCTCCGATCGACGCCAGATGGGGCACCAGGCCGGTGCGGCCTTCGTGCAGTGCGTGGCTGGCGGCCTTCAGGCCGAGTTGCGCGACCAGGGTCGCCTGCAGCTCGGCGGCCTGGTGGTCCGACTGCAGCAGGGGGCGCAGCGGAATGCCGGTCTCGCCGAACAGGCACAGGCGCAGGTCGCCGCTCGCAGTGACCCGCAGGCGATTGCAGCCGGCGCAGAAATCCGGCGCGTAGGGCGCGATGATGCCGATCCGGCCCTGGTAGTCCGGGTGCCCCCAGTCCACCGAGGGGCCGGCATCGAAGGCGCGCGGCTGCGGCAGCCAGCCACGTTCGCGCAACTGCGCCTCCAGGACCGTGGCGCGCACGTGGTGGCGGGCGAAATGGTCGCCGTTGTCGCCAGTGCGCATCAGCTCGATGAAGCGGACGTCGAGCGGCCGCTCGCGCACGAAGTCGATGAACGCCGGCAGCTGGTCGTCGTTGAGGCCGCGCAGCAGCACGGCATTGAGCTTGACCGCGCGCAGGCCGGCCGCCAGCGCGCGTTCGACGCCGTCGAGGACCTGCGGCAGCCGGTCGCGACCGGTGATCGCCGCGAAGCGCGCGCGATCCAGGGCGTCGACGCTGACGTTGAGGTGGCTCAGGCCGGCCGCGCGCCAGGCGTCGATGCGGCGCGCCAGCAGTTCGCCGTTGGTGGTCATCGCCACCTTGGCGATGCCCGGCACCGCCGCGGCGAGCGCGATCACCTCGGGCAGGTCGCGGCGCAGGCTGGGTTCGCCGCCGGTCAGGCGCAGCTTGCGCATGCCCAGGCGTGCGAACGCGCGCAGCAGTCGGCCGATCTCGTCCAGGCGCAGGTCGGCGGGCTTTCCGGGTAGCGGCCGATGGCCGTCCGGCAGGCAGTAGCCGCAACGGAAGTTGCAGGCCTCCAGCAGCGAAAGCCGCAGATAGGGGAAGCTCCGACCGTGGCGGTCGGCGAGGGACGGCATCGCACACTCCTTTCCGAAAAGCGGGAGGCCGCCGGGTTTCCCCGTCGACCCAGGTGGCGCACCGGGCGCCACGGTCGGCCGCCGTTTCCGTTGCGGGAGGCAGGCGGTTCGACTTCGGAGTGCCGCGGCTGTGGCCGCGACAGTGGGGACTATAGCCCAGCGTGGCCTCGTCGCGCCGGGGGCGCCGGGGCGTTCAGCCGGCCGCCGCGGCCCGTTTCTCGTGTTCCTCGCGCAGCTCCCGGCGCAGGATCTTGCCGACGTTGGTCTTCGGCAGGGCGTCGCGGAACTCGATCTCGCGCGGCCGCTTGTAGCCGGTCAGGTTCTCGCGGCAATAGTCGAGCAGGGTCTCCTCGTCGAGCGCCGGGTCCTTGCGCACCACGACCAGCTTGACCACCTCGCCGGCGCGCTCGTCGGGGATGCCGATCGCCGCCACCTCGAGCACGCCCGGGTGGGCGGCGACCACGTCCTCGATCTCGTTCGGATAGACGTTGAAGCCGGACACCAGGATCATGTCCTTCTTGCGGTCGACGATGTAGACGAAGCCGCGCGCGTCCATGCGCGCCATGTCGCCGGTGCGCAGCCAGCCGCTGCCGCCCAGCACCTTGTCGGTCTCGTCGGCGCGCTGCCAGTAGCCCTTCATGACCTGCGGGCCGCGCAGGCACAGCTCGCCGACCTGGTCGAGGCCGAGGTCGCGGCCCTCCTCGTCGCGGATCGCCGCCTCGGTGGAGCAGATCGGCAGGCCGATCGAGCCGTTGTACTCGGGCAGGTTCATCGGGTTGATGCAGGCCGCAGGCGAGGTCTCGGTGAGCCCGTAGGCCTCGATCAGCGTGCAGCCGGTGGTCTTCTTCCAGCGCTCGGCGACCGCGCGCTGCACCGCCATGCCGCCGCCCAGGCTCAGGTGCAGGCCGGAAAAGTCGAGCTGGTCGAAGCCCTCGGTGTGCAGCAGGCCGTTGAACAGCGTGTTCACGCCGGTGATCACCGTGAAGCGCCAGGGCTTGAGCTCCTTCACGAAGCCCTTCATGTCGCGCGGGTTGAGGATCAGCAGGTTGCGGCCGCCGATCTGCATGAACACCAGGCAGTTCGCTGTCAGCGCGAAGATGTGGTACAGCGGCAGCGCGGTGACGATGATCTCGACGCCGGGCTTGCAGTGCCCGCCGATCCAGGTCTTCACCTGCAGCATGTTGGCGACCATGTTGCGGTGGGTCAGCATGGCGCCCTTGGCGACGCCGGTGGTGCCGCCGGTGTACTGCAGGAAGGCGACCTCGTCGCCGGTGATCGACGGCTCGTCGAGGTGCAGCCCGGCGCCCTTGCGCAGCGCCTCCCGGAAGCGGACGGTGTCGCGCAGGCCGTGCCGCGGCACCATGCGCTTGACGTGCTTGACCACGAAATCGACCAGGCGGCCCTTGAAGCCGGGCACCATCTCGGCCACGGTGGTGAGGATCACCTTCTCGACCTTGGTGTCCGGCAGCACCTTCTCGACCGTGTCGGCGAAGTTCTCCAGCACCACGATCGCCCTGGCCCCGGAGTCGACCAGCTGGTGGCGCAGCTCGCGCGCGGTGTAGAGCGGGTTGGTGTTGACCACGGTGAGGCCGGCGCGCAGCACCCCGAAGATGGCGATCGGGTACTGGTGCACGTTCGGCATCATCAGGGCGACGCGGTCGCCGCGGCGCAGGCCCAGGGTGCCGGTCAGGAAGGCGGCGAAGTCGCGGCTGAGACGGTCGATGTCGCCGTAGCTGAAGGTGTGCCCGAACTGGGTGAACGCGGGCCGGTCGGCGAAGGTCCGGCAGGCCTCCTCGAGCACGGCGGGAATGGAGGGGTAGGCATCGGCGTCGATCTGCGCCGGCATGCCAGGCGGATAGCTGGCGAGCCAGGGGCGGGCGGCGTCGGTCATGGGTCCCTCCATTCGCTATCGAATGGCCGATTCCAGCACACGCCCGAAGCAAGCGGCAAGGCGCGCCGCACCACGGCCGCCGCCGCACCGGACGGGGTGGCGCGGAGGTTGCGTGAAGACTCAGTGCGCGCCCGGGGACGGGATCGCCGCAGCGCCGGTGTCGTCCAGCAGGCCGCGTTCGGTCAGCCAGTCGCGGGCGTCGCCGGCATCCTGCTCGAACCACGCGCGGGCGCTGCCCAGCCGGAAGCTGTAGCCCCAGGCGTCCATGTCGGCCATCAGCCGGTCGCGGCCGACATCGGCCAGGCGGTCGGCCAGCACGATCTGCAGGAAGCAGGCGGCGTCCTCCTCGGCGATCGAGTCGGTGGCGTCGGTGTGGACCTCGGCACGGCGCGCCGGCGGCAGCACGATCAGGTGGCAGGCCTCGTGCAGGACCGAATGCACCGGCGTGTCGGCGCGGGCGTGAACGCAGCAACCGATCAGGCCCGCCTCGTCGTCGCCCCAGTAGCTGCCCGGGATCGCCTCGCCGTCGGCGACCGGCACCAGGCGCAGGCCGTATCCGGAGAGCAGGGCGGCCAATGCGCCGGCGTCGATCTCGCGCAGGCGCAGCACGCCCGCCGGCTGCGGCAGGTCAGGGGTCGCCGGCACCCTGGCGCTCGGGCAGGATCACGTTCATCTCCAGCACCTCGTGGTCGCCTTCGGTGGCCAGGCTGACCTCGACCGCGTCGGGATCGACGTGCACGTACTTGCGGATCACCTCGAGCAGCTCGCGCTTGAGCATCGGCAGGTAATCCGGACCGCCGCGTTCGGCGCGGCCCTGGGCGATGATGATCTGCAGGCGCTGCTTGGCCAGCGACGCGGTGTTCTTCTGCTTGCTTCGGAACAGGTCCAGCAATCCCATGGCTCAGCCTCCGAACAGGCGCTTGAGCAGACCCTTCCGCTCGGCCTCCGTGAAACGCAGCGGGCGGTCCTCGCCCAGCAGGCGGGCGACGGCATCGTCGTAGGCCTGGCCGGCCGGCGACTCGGCATCCAGGATCACCGGATTGCCCGAGTTCGAGGACTGCAGCACCTCCTCGGACTCCGGGATCACGCCGAGCACCGGAATGCCCAGGATGTCCTCGACGTCCTTCAGGCTCAGCATGTCGCCATCGGCGACCCGGCGCGGGCTGTAGCGGGTCAGCAACAGGTGTTCGCGCACCTTGCCCTCGCCGGTCTCGGCGCGCCGGGTCTTGCTGGCGAGCAGGCCCAGGATGCGGTCGGAATCGCGCACCGAGGAGACCTCCGGGTTGACCACCACCACGGCGCGGTCGGCGAAGTACATGGCGAGGAAGGCGCCCTTCTCGATACCCGCCGGGCTGTCGCAGACGATGTATTCGAACTCCTCGCGCATCTCGCCGAGGACGCGCTCGACGCCCTCGCGGGTCAGGGCATCCTTGTCGCGGGTCTGCGAGGCGGCCAGGATCGACAGGTTCTCCTGGCGCTTGTCCTTGATCAGCGCCTGCTTGAGCGTGCACTCGCCGTTGATGACGTTGACGAAATCGTAGACCACCCGGCGCTCGCAGCCCATGATCAGGTCCAGATTGCGCAGGCCGACATCGAAGTCGATGACCGCGACCTTGTGCCCGCGGCGGGCCAGGCCCATGGCGATCGAGGCCGAGGTCGTGGTCTTGCCCACGCCCCCCTTGCCTGAAGTGACGACGATGACTTCGCTCAACGGAATGCTCCTGGTGCGGGGCGGGCATGAGCCCGCCGTAGGCTTGCGATCATAGCGGCTCGAACAGCAGGCGCTCGCCGTCGAGGCGGACCTGGACGGCCTTGCCGCGCAGCGCGGCGGGGGCATCGTCGAGAACGCGGTAGTGGCCGGCCACGGCGACCAGTTCCGCAGAGAACTCCCGGCAGAACACGCGTGCCGCGGTGTCGCCTGCGGCGCCGGCCAGGGCGCGGCCGCGCAGGGCCCCGTAGATGTGGATGTTGCCGTCGGCGATCACCTCGGCGCCGGCGCCGACGCTGCCGACCACGGTGAGGTCCTGGCCACGCGCGTAGACCTGCTGGCCGGACCGGACATGCCCCTCGTGCAGACGGATACCGCCGGCCGGCGCGGCGGTGGCCGGGCGGGCGGGTTCGGGGGCGGGAGATGCCGGCGGGGGCGGCGCCGCGGCGGCAGCAGGGGCGGCGTCGCCCGGCTCGAAATTGGCCCGGAACCGGCTCAGCAAGGGCAGATCCAGGCTGCGCGCCAGGGCCTCGATATCGGGTGCGCCATAAGTCAGGGCGACCGGCAGCAGGCCGGCCTCGCGGACCGTGGCCAGCAGCTCGCGCACCTGCTGCAGCGACGGGGCGCCGGTGAAGGCATTCAGGTCGACGATCACGGCGGCCCGGCCGAGCAGCTGCGGCGCCGCCTCGACCTTGGCGCGCAGTTCCGCTGCGATCGCGGCGCCGTCGAGCCGGCGCAGCTTGAGGGTGGCAACGCCGACCTGGCCGACGCGCAGGTCGCAGGCGGCGTCGTTGCCGGCCGCCACGTCAGCCGCCCACCGCGGCGCGCCGACCCGGGTCGGCGTCGGGCAGGCTGCGGTCGCGCAGCCAGGGCAGGGCCGGCAGGGCGGCCGCGCCGGTCGCCAGCCAGGTCTCCTGGACCCAGGGGTAGCTGCACAGCTCGCGGGCCATGACGCAGGCGCGACCCTGGCCGGGCAAGGCGACTTGCCCGGTCTCCCGGAAGCCCAGCGAGGCATGGAACAGCAAGGCGGCGTCGTCGCGCGGCTCGAGGGCGACCTGGCAGCCCAGCACCGGCACCCTGACCTCGGCGAAACTGATCAGGTCGGCGTACAGCACCCGGCCCAGGCCCAGGCCCCGGAATCCGGAGGCGACCACGATGCGGTCCACGAAGAGGAATCGCGGGTGGCGGGCCCGGAACCAGTGGTAGCCGGCGTTGCCGTCTCCGGATCCGGCGTCCAGCGCGACCAGAAAGCCCGCGACGGCGCCGTCGACCTCGGCGATCCGGAAGTAGGGAGCCCGCCGGAAGCGCCACTGGAGGTCGGCGGCGCCGAGCGGCGCGACGGCCCGGCCTGCCTCTTCGTTGAGGGCGGCGACCGTGGCAAGGTCGTCCGCCAGTGCGTCGCGCAGGCGCAGGGTCATCGTCTCTCCAGGTCGGCCCCGTCCGTCCGGGGCGGGGCAAGGCGGGCATTATCCCGGAGCGCGCGGCATTGCGCGACACCGGCCCCAGTCGTGACTTTAGGCGGCTGCGCCGTCGCGTCGCCCCCTCTAGCATGGCGGCCATGCCCACGGTCCGCCTCAGCTCCGCCCTCATGCTCCGCTATGCCGGGCTGTTCACCTGGGCCTGGGTCGGGCTGCCGTTGTTCTTCGCCGGCGCAGCTCCGCACAGCTTTCCCTACCTGGCCTGGTGGGCGTGCTACCTGGCCTTCGGTGGCGCCTACTGGCTGGTCTCGCGGGACCTGGGGCGCGCCCCGGGCCTGTTCCGGCTGGCGGCCCTGGTGGTGATGAGCGCCGCGCCCGCCGCGATCAGCCACTTCAGCGAGACCGGGCTGGGTGGCGCCCTGCTGCTGGTCAGCGCCGGGGTGTTGCCTTGGCTGCTGTCGCCGGTGGTCGGCCTGGCCTGGCTGATCGCCCAGAACCTGGCCATGGTGCCGGTGTTCGCCGTGCGCGAAGACTTCACCGTGCTCGACGCCCTGCTCCAGGTCGGGCTCTTCTTCGGGTACACCAGCTTCACCTTCGTCACCTCGATGGTCGCCAAGCGCCAGGCCGAGGCCCGCGACGAGCAACGCCGCCTCAATTCCGAATTGCGCGCGACCCGCGCCCTGCTGGCCGAATCCAGTCGCGCCAACGAGCGCGTGCGCATCTCCCGCGAACTGCACGATCTGCTCGGCCACCACCTGACCGCCCTGTCGCTCAACCTCGAGGTCGCCGCGCACCGCACCGAGGGCGATGCCCGCGCCCATGTTCGCCAGGCGCAGTCGCTGACCCGCCTGCTGCTGGCGGACGTCCGCGAGGTGGTCAGCGTGCTGCGCGCCGACACCGCCATCGACCTTCGCGAGGCGCTGGAGCGGCTGGTCGAGGGCGTGCCGGGCATTCAGGTGCATCTGGAGCTGCCCGGCGACCTCGCGGTGGAGGACGCCGAGCGCGCCCAGGTGCTGCTGCGCGTCGCCCAGGAGTCGATCACCAACGCCGTGCGCCACGGCCGGGCCGGCCACCTGTGGCTGCGCTTCACGCGCGACGATGCGGGCCGCATCGAGGTGGTCGCCCGCGACGATGGTGTCGGATGCGATGCGGTGGCGGCCGGCAATGGCCTGCGCGGCATGGCCGAGCGCCTGCGCCGCTACGGCGGGGAGTTGAGTTTCGAGTCCACGGCAGGGCAGGGTTTCCGCCTGCGCGCCCTGCTGCCAACAGGAGACCTTCCATGATTTCCGTGATGCTGGTGGATGACCAGACCCTGGTCCGTCAGGGTGTCCGCAGCCTGCTGGCGCTGTCCGACGACATCGACGTGGTCGCCGAGGCCGCCGACGGCGACCAGGCCATCGAGATGGTGCCCAAGGTCCGGCCCGACGTCGTCCTGCTCGACATGCGCATGCCGGGCAAGTCGGGGCTGGACGTGTTGCGCGCACTGTCGGCCAGCGGCGAGCTGCCGCCGACCATCATCCTGACCACCTTCGACGACGACGAGCTGGTGCTCGCCGGCCTGAAGGCCGGTGCGCGCGGCTATCTGCTCAAGGACGTCAGTCTGGAGCAGCTGGTCGAGGCGGTGCAGACCGTGGCGGGCGGCGGATCGCTGGTCCGTCCGGCGGTGACCGAGCGACTGCTGACCGGGCTGGACCGCATGCAGAACAGCTTCGCGAGCCTGGACCAGCCCGATCCGCTGACCGACCGCGAAACCGAGATCCTGCGCCTGATGGCGGGTGGCTACAGCAACAAGGAGATCGCCAACTCCCTCAATGTCGCCGAGGGTACGGTCAAGAACCACGTGTCGAACATCCTCTCCAAGCTGGGTGTCCGTGACCGCACCCGCGCCGTGCTCAAGGCCTTTGAGCTGGGCCTGGTCTGAGGCGGGGAC
The DNA here is from genome assembly GCA_019634735.1 of Lysobacterales bacterium. NCBI lineage: Bacteria > Pseudomonadati > Pseudomonadota > Gammaproteobacteria > Lysobacterales > Lysobacterales bacterium. The sequence goes on from JAHCAT010000003.1 coordinate 279,841, forward strand.
GGCGTTCGGCGCCTGCCCGGTGCGGCGCGCGGGACCGGTCGCTCTGCGCGCCGGAAACCACCCGCGAACGCGTGCAGCATGCGCATCGAGTCGGCGCCGGCCCACGCCCACGAGGTCGTTATCGAAGCCTGGTCCAGGCGAGTTGGCGCCGTTTCCGTCCTGGCGCGCGCGTGGTCCTGTGGCCGACCGTGTGAAAAGGCCATCAGGTATTGCCTTCGAAACGATGCGCAACCCATTGATTCATGGATTCCAGGTCCCCTGTGAGCCGTGGGTGATCCGGGGCCGGTGCCGGTCCACGGGCCAGTGGGGCAGCGGGGCCGCACCGGCCCGGGTCGCGCAGCCGTGGCACGCGTGCCCGCGGCGGCGTCCAGTCGCGATCGCCAGGACGGCGCCCCATCGTCCCGGCACCTGCGCGTGCAACAACGCGAACGCTGCGACGGGGCGATCCGGCACCGCGTTCAGCGGCCGTTGGCAATCGACCCCCCGCGCCGCTACCATTCCGGGTCGCTCGATCCAACGCACCCGGAGAAGACCTCAATGCGTTTCATCAAGGAGTTGCTGCTGGCCGCGATCTTCACCGCGGTCTTCTTCGTGGTGCTGATGGCCCTGCTGCCCAGCAAGGCGAGGGTGGAACGTTCGCTGGACATCCACCACCCGCCGGTGCAGGTCTACGACATGGTCAAGTCGTTCCGGCAGTTCCCCACCTGGTCGCCGTGGCGCAAGCGCGATCCCGCCATCAACTACACCTTCAGCGAGCGCAGCAGCGGCCCGGGTGCGCGGGCCGAGTGGGCGAGCAGCCGTGACGCCTACATCGGCAACGGCAGCATGGAAGTGGTCGAGCAGGTCGATGGCGAACGTATCCGTTACCGCCTCGAAGCGCCGTTCCGTGGCGAGTCCAAGACCCTCGACCTTCGCCTGCGCGAGAACGATACCGGCGGCGTGCTGGCGACCATGATCATGGAGGTCGATTACGGTTGGGACCTGATCGGCCGCGTGCACGGCATGTACCTTGAAAGCCACGTCGGCGACGACCTGCTGTTCGCGCTCGCCCAGGTCAAGACCCGGGTCGAGTCGCTGCCCGACGTCGATTACTCCGACGAGTACGACGACCGGCCGCCGGTGCTGGTCACCATGCACCCGAAGAACGTCATCGCGATCAACGGCCAGGCCGCCACCAACCAGCCCTATTCGATCCAGCCGACGGTCCGGCAGTTCACCCAGACGCTGGTCGCCCTGATCGACATCCAGCGGCTGACCAGGACCGGCCCCCGGATCGCCGTGCTCAACCGCTACGGCCAGAACTACGACTTCACCGCCGCGATCCCGATCCTCGAGACCGAGGCCAACCTGCCGGAGAACGTCTCGTTCGGGGTCATTCCTGGCGGCAACTACCTCAAGGTCGCCCACGTCGGCGCCCGATGGGACCTGCCCCGTCAGCGCGACATGCTGATGGCCTGGGCCGGTGCCAACGGGTACCGCATGAACGGCAACCTGTTCGAGGAGTTCCTCAACGACTCCGGTGGCGAGGGCGACAACGGCATCCGCGAGGCCGACCTCGAAACCAACCTGTACCTGCCGGTCCACTGACCGGCCGCGGCGTCGCCCCGTGGGCGGCGCCGCGCAGTGCGACACGTGGCATTCCTGCCGGGCCGTGGGGCGATCCGGCAGGGCCGGGCGCCCCGCACCTGCAGGCCGCCGGCCGCGTCGGCCCCAAGGCAGAGCGGTTCCGGGAACTTTTCCCGCCTGTCGCGTTCATTGCCGGTCGCGTTCGCCGTACAGCGCCCGCGTTCCACCACGCACATCGCGTTCCGTCCGCGCCCAGGGGTGGTCCGGACCGGCGGCCAGGGCCGCCCTCCGAACCGCGTCCGCCAGCCAGGCGGGACCGCAAGGTTCCACCGCATTGCCCACCATCGGGATCAGCGCATGATCGAGATCAGCAACCTAAGCAAGCGATACGGTCCACTGCTGGCCGTCGACGACATCAGCTTCAGGGTGGAGCCCGGCCAGGTGCTGGGTTTCCTCGGCCCGAACGGCGCCGGCAAGTCCACCACCATGAAGATGATCGCCGGTTTCCTGGCGCCCAGCGCCGGCACCATCCGCGTCGCCGGCCTGGACATCCAGGCCGAGCCGCTCGCCACCAAGCGGCTCATCGGCTATCTCCCCGAGGGCGCGCCGGCCTGGGGCGAGATGACGCCCCGCCAGTTCCTCGGATTCATCGCCGACATCCGCGGCCTCGACGGCGCCCTGCGCGCGCGCCGACTGGCCGAGGTGGTCGAGCGACTGAACCTGCAGCGCGTGCTGGACCAGTCCATCGAGACCCTGTCCAAGGGCTTCAAGCGCCGGGTCGGCCTGGCGCAGGCGATCCTGCACGATCCCCAGGTGCTGATCCTGGACGAGCCCACCGATGGCCTGGACCCCAACCAGAAGCACGAGGTGCGCTCCCTGATCCAGGCGATGGCCAAGGACAAGATCATCGTCATCTCCACCCACATCCTGGAGGAGGTGCATGCGGTGTGCACGCGCGCCATCGTGATCGCCGGTGGCCGCCTGCTGGCCGACGCCACGCCGGCCGAGCTGGAGCGGCGTTCCCGCTTCCACGGGGCGGTTTCGGTCAGTTGCGCCGACACGCCGGCCCTGGTCGCCGCGCTGCGCGGACTCGACGAGGTCGCCCAGGTCGAGGTCGACGCCCAGGACGGCCGCGTCACCGCCTTCCCGAAGCCCGGTCGCCCGCTGTTCCCCGCGGTCAGCGCCCTGCTGCGCGACCGCGGCTTCGCGGTCGACGAGCTGGCCCTGGAGTCGGGCCGTCTGGACGAGGTGTTCCGGCAGATCACCCTGCCGGTGCACAAGGAGGGAGTGCGCCGATGAGATCGCCCGTCATGAGCCTTTTCCGGCGCGAGCTGGCCGGCTACTTCGCGACCCCCGTCGCCTATGTGTTCATCCTGATCTTCCTGGTCCTCGCGGCCGCCATGGCGTTCTACCTGGGCGGTTTCTTCGAGCGCGGCCAGGCCGACCTCGGCGCGTTCTTCACCTTCCACCCCTGGCTCTATCTGTTCCTTGTCCCTGCGGTGTCCATGCGGCTGTGGGCCGAGGAGCGCAAGTCGGGAACCATCGAGCTGCTGCTCACCCTGCCGGTGACCATGGGCCAGGCGGTGCTCGGCAAGTTCCTCGCGGCCTGGGCCTTCATCGCCATCGCCCTGGCGCTGACCTTCCCGGTCTGGATCACGGTCAATTACCTCGGCAACCCGGACAACGGCGCGATCCTGGCCGGTTACATCGGCAGCCTGCTGATGGCCGGTGCCTTCCTGGCGATCGGCTCCTGCCTGTCGGCGGCGACCCGCAACCAGGTGATCGCCTTCATCCTGACCGTGGTGGTGTGCTTCCTGCTGCTGCTGGCGGGCTATCCGCTGGTCCTGGATGCATTCAGCGGCTGGGCACCGCAGGCGCTGGTCGACGGCATCGCCTCGATCAGCTTCCTGACCCACTTCAATGCCATCAGCAAGGGCGTCATCGACCTGCGCGATCTCGTCTATTTCGGTCTGATGATCGGCGCATGGCTGTACGCCTGCGCCATCGTCGTCGAAATGAAGAAGGCCGACTGAGGACACCGACGCCATGAATCCCGCCAACCGCCGTTCCGCCACCGTCGGCACCCTGGTGCTGCTGGGCATCGCGCTGGTCGCCGTGCTGCTGGTCAGCAACCTGCTGCTGCGCGGCCTGCGCATCGACCTGACCCAGAACCGCCTGTTCACGGTTTCCGAGGGCACCCGCGAGATCGTCCGCGGCATCGACGAGCCGATCACCCTGTACTACTTCTTCTCGGACCGCGTAAGCGCCGACCTGCCGCAGGGGCAGCCGCTGCGGGCCTACGCGACCCGCGTGCGCGAACTGCTCGAGGAGCTCGCCGGACTGTCGCGCGGCAAGCTGGTGCTGCGCGTCATCGATCCCTTGCCGTTCTCCGAGGAAGAGGACCGGGCGACCAGCTTCGGGCTGACCCCCGTGCCGGTCGGCCGCAGCGGCGAGAACCTGTACTTCGGCCTGGCCGGAACCAACGCCACCGATGGCCAGGCCGCGATCCCGTTCTTCCAGATGGACAAGGAGGCGTTCCTGGAATACGACCTCGCCAAGCTCGTCCACGAGCTGGACCAGGTCCGCAAGCCGGTGGTCGGCCTGATCAGTGCGCTGCCGATGTCGGGCAGTTTCGATCCGGCCATGCGCACCCTGCCCGAGCCCTGGGTCGCGCTGTCCGAGCTGCGCCAGCTGTTCGACGTCCGGGAGCTCACCGCCACAGGCCTGTCCGCCATCGACCCCGACATCGGCGTGCTGCTGCTCGTCCATCCCAAGGAGCTGTCGGACGACACGCTGTACGCGATCGACCAGTTCGTGCTGCGCGGTGGCCGGCTGGTGGTGTTCGTCGATCCGCTGTCCGACGCCGACGAGTCCGGCAACGATCCGCAGAACCCCAGCGCGGCGATGTTCGCGAACCGCAGCTCCGACCTGGCGCGGCTGTTCCGCGCCTGGGGCGTGGAGTACGACCCGGGCAAGGTGGTCCTGGACGCGCGCTACGCCGCCCAGGTGAGCATGCAGGCCGGTCGGCCACCGGTCCGGCACCTGGCCATCCTGGCCCTGGGCCAGGAGGCCCTGAACGACGCCGAGGCGATCACCGGCGTGCTGTCGACGGTCAATGTCTCCGCGGCGGGCGCCATCGGGCTTGCCGAGGGCAGCCCGCTGCAACTGGTGCCGTTGATCCAGTCCAGCGGCGAGTCGGCGCTGGCCGATGCCGAACGACTGAAGTTCATGCCCGATCCTTCCGGTCTGTTCGCCGACTTCCAGCCCAGTGGCGAGCGGCATGTGCTGGCCGGGCGGCTGCACGGGGTGTTCCCCACCGCCTTTCCCGAACGCGCCGGAGAGGGCCACCTGGCCGAGTCCGCCGAACCCGGCAACGTCGTGGTGTTCGCCGACACCGACCTGCTCACCGACCGGCTCTGGGTCCAGGTCCAGAACTTCCTGGGACAGCGCCTGGTCAATGCCTTCGCCAACAACGGCGACCTGTTCATCAACACCGTCGATACCCTGGGCGGGTCGAGCGCGCTCATCGGCGTACGCGGCCGGGCCACGTCGGCACGCCCGTTCACCACGGTGGAGGCGATCCAGCGGCGTGCCGAGGAACGGTTCCGGGATACCGAGCGGCAGCTGCAGGACGAGCTTGGCGAGACCGAGCGCCGGCTCAACGAGCTGCAGACCCGCCAGGAGCCCGGACAGGCGCTGATCCTGAGCGCCGAGCAGCGCACCGAGCTGGAGCGGTTCCGCAGCCGTCAGCTGGAGATCCGCCGCGAGCTGCGCCAGGTCCGCCGGCAGCTGGACGCCGACATCGACCGGCTGGGCAGCTGGCTCAAGTTCATCAACGTCTGGCTGCTGCCGGTGTTGCTGACCCTGGCCGTGGCCGGCCTGGTCTACTGGCGCCGCCGCCGCCGCCGCGAGGCCACAGCGGCCGCGGTCTGACCGGAGGAAACACGACATGTCTTCATCCCGCTTCTCCGTGATTGCCGCGGTCGCGCTCGCCGCCGTGCTGGCCGCGGTGCTGCTGGTCTCGCAGCGTGCCCCCGAGTCGGAAGGCAGCCTGCTCGGCGAACCCGTGCTGCCCGGCCTGTCGGAGCGCCTGAACGATGTCACCGCACTGCGCTTCAGTGGCGCCGGCGGCGCGCCCCTGGTCGGCCTGGTGCGTTCCGGCACGGTCTGGACCGTGGTCGAGCGCCATGGCCATCCCGCCGCGGCCGACAAGGTCCGCCTGGCGCTGATCAATCTGGCCGAGTCCAGGGTCCTTGAGCCGAAGACCGCCAATCCCGATCGTCATGCCCAGCTGGGTGTCGAATCGCTGGAGGGCGAGGGCGCAAGCGGCGTGCTGGTCGAGGTCGAATCGCCCGGCCAGGCCGATCGGATGATCATCGGCAACTACGCCGGCCAGCAGGGTGAGGGCACCTATGTCCGTCGCCCGGACGAGGCGCGCAGTCTCATGGCCAGCGGCAACCTGGTGCCCGAGCGCGAGCCCGCGGCCTGGCTGCAGCGCGAGCTGCTCGACATTCCGTCCAGCCAGATCCGCGAGGTCGAACTGAGCGGAGCGGCCGGTGGGGCGGTGCGCGTGTTCAAGGAGTCGGCCGCCCAGGAGAACTTCACGGTTGCGGACCTGCCGCGCGGCCGGACCGTGCAGTCCGCCTTCGTCGCCAACGGTCTGGCCTCGACCCTGTCCGGCCTGAGCCTTGAGGATGTCGCGCGCGACCAGGGCGAAGCCGGCCCGCCCAGCCACTCGGCACGGTACCGGCTGTTCGACGGCCGGGTCGTGATTGTGGAGGGCTGGCACGGCGGCACCGATGACGCCGGCAATGCGGCGCCGTCCTGGGCGACGCTGAAGGTCGAGGTCGACGACCAGCTCGCCCGGGCCGCGATCGTCGAGCAGCTGCAGGCGGAAGCGGCCGCGGCGGCGGACCAGCAGGGCGCAACGGGCGAGCAGGGCCAGGAGACGGCGGCAGACGGCCCCGACGAGGTATCCGACGCTGCTCTCGTCTTGGACGAAGCGGCGGTGGCTGCGCGCCTGGACACGCTGCACCAGGAGGTGGCTGTCCTGTCGGAGCGCTTCGCGGGCTGGCGCTACCAGTTGCCGGCGTTCAAGTTCGCCAACCTCGACAAGGGGCTTGAGGACATGCTGCAGCCCCGCGACTGAGGCGTGCGTGCCGCCGCGGGGCTGCCGCGGCGGCACGTCGGATCAGGCCTCCGCGACCAGGGCGGCGAAGTCCGCCGCCGGTTGCGGGCGGCCGATCAGGTAACCCTGGGCTTCGTCGAAGCCCAGGCCCCTGAGCAGCGCGAGCTGGCGGGCGCTTTCCACGCCCTCGGCGACCAGCCGCAGTCCCAGCCGATGGCCCAGGCCGACCACGGCCGCGGCGATCGCGGTGGCGCGCTCGTCGTCGAGCAGGCTGGCCACGAACAGGTGGTCGATCTTCAGGCGCTCCACCGGGAAGCGCATCAGGTAGGAAAGGCTCGAGTAGCCGGTGCCGAAGTCGTCCAGGGCCGCACCGACGCCGCGCTCGCGCAGGCCGGCCAGGACCTCGACGGCTTTTTCGGGACGGTCGAACAGCACCGTTTCGGTCAGCTCGACCTCCAGGCGGTGTGGCGCCAGGCCGTGCCGGGCCAGGGCCGCTTCGATGGTGCCGGCCAGGTCGTCGTCGTAGAACTGGGCTGCCGAGACGTTGACGGACACGGGCAGGGCGACCAGGCCGGCGTCGTCCCAGGCGCGCATCTGCCGGCAGGCCTCATCGACCAGCCAGCGGCCGATCGGCACGATCAGGCCGATCGCCTCGGCCAGCCGCACGACCTCGCCGGTCGGCAGCAGGCCGCCCTCGCCATCATCGACCCGGAGCAGCGCCTCGGCGCCGTTGAGGCGGCTGTCGGCGAGCGCCAGGCGCGGCTGGTAATGCAGTGCGAGGTTTCCGCGGGCCAGCGCGTCGCGCAACCTTCGCTCCAGGTGCAGGGTGTGCTGCACGCTCTGCGCCATCTCTTCGGTGTACAGGAACACCCGGTCCCGACCCGATTGCTTGGCGCGGTACATCGCCAGGTCCGCCTCGCGGACCAGCGATTCCGCATCCTCCCCGTGTTCGGGGTAGAGGCTGATGCCGACGCTGGCGGAGACGTGGACGGCGCCGCCGGGGCGGTCGATCGGCGGTCGCAGGCGCTCGCACAGGTCACGCGCCACCGCGACGGCCTCCTCGGCGCCCTGGATGCCCTCAAGCAGCACCAGGAATTCGTCGCCGCCATAGCGGGCCAGCAGGTCCTCGCCACGCAGCCGGCCGCGCAGCCGGCCGACCACCTCGGCCAGTACCTCGTCGCCGACCGGGTGGCCCAGGCTGTCGTTGATGTTCTTGAAACGGTCCAGGTCGATGAACAGCACCGCGACCCGGCTGCCGGCGCCTCGGGCGCGGTCGACGGCCTCGGCCAGCGCACGTTGGGCGCGGCGGCGGTTGGGCAGGCGGGTCAGGCTGTCGTGGTGGGCCAGGAAGTCGAGCCGCGACTCGGACTCCTTGAGCGCACTGATGTCGGTGGCGACCGCGACGAACTGCCCCTGGCCACCGGCGTCGCCGGGAATCAGGCTGGCACTCAGCCACTGCGGGACGTTGCGACCGTCGGCGCGGCGGATCAGGCACTCGCCCTGCCAGTGGCCATGGCTGCGCAGGGCGGCGGCGACGCGATTCTCCAGGTTGGGCCGGGGCTGCTGGTCGGCCAGCAGGATGCGCCAGGCCCGGCCCAGCAGGGCCCCCCGGTCGTAGCCGGTGACGCGCTGCAAGGCGGGATTGACGTCGATCAGGGTGCCGTCGAGCTGGGCCACCACGATGCCGTCGCGGGTGCTCTCGAACACGCGTGCCGCGCGACGCAGCCCGGCGTCGGCACGGCGGCGCTGCACGGCGGCGCCCAGGCTGGCTGCCAGGAGCTTGAGCACGGCCTCCTCGACAGCGGTCCAGTTCCGTTTGCTGCGCACCGAGTCCAGGCCAAGAAAGCCCCAGAGCTGGTCGTCCAGCAGCACCGGCACCACCAGGATGGAAACGATGCCCTGCGGGTCGAGCACGGCCCGCTCCTCGGGGGAAAATTCGCCGATGACGCCCGACACCGCGCGACCCTGCCTGAGCAGGCCGACGAACCGGGGGTAGACGGCGCTCATGTCCAATGCGCGCAGGTCGGGGTTGTCGCGCTGGGATTCGATGCCCGGGCCGACCCATTCATGGGTCTGCGAGCAGACCAGACGGGTCGGATCGGCGGCCGGAAGGCGTTCGAACAGGTAGACCCGATCGACACCGGTGCCCCGGCCCAGGCCGGCCAGCGCGGCGTCGATGGCCTGGTCCAGGTTGCCGGTGGCGAGCAGGTCCGCCGCCAACCCGGCGGACAGCTCGAGGAGGGCGTCGCGGCGTGCCAGCGCTTCGCGAAGGCCCGCCAGCTCCCCGTCGATGCCACCGTCGTCCCGAGGGTCGTCCCGTGCCACCGCGCCTCCTTACGCAGCCTGCCAGGTGGATACTACCCCGCACGGCCCGACGGGTCCTCATCGAAGCCTGGAGCAGGGAGCAGGGAGCAGGGAGCAGGGACTTGGGACCCGGGACTCGGGACTCGGGACTCGGGACTCGGGACTCGGGAATCCCCACTGGCCCGTTGGGGCCTTACTGGGTTCGTCTTTCCGCCATCCCCACAGCCCGGCCCGCCCGCTCTTGCCAGGCGCGCGCCGCCGGTGCGACGGCGCCGCACTTCTCCCCTCCCCCGCCCTGCGGGGGAGGGGCGGGGGAGAGGGCTGCCACGGCCAGCGCGTGCTGCTGGGCCAGCAACGATGCGCCTCCGGGTCAGCGTCGGTCCTGCGCGGAGTCCCTTCTACAACAGGCGCCTGGCGGTGCGTTGATTGGGGTGCACAGCGTGCCCGCCGCCGTCAGCCTGATCCTGTTGCTGGAAACAAGCCCGCAGCGCGGCGAGCTGCGGGGCCTGTCCTGCAGGGAGAGCGGCGCTGATCGCGCTCAGCCTTCCGAAGCCCGTTCCCGTTCGCTGCTTCCCGTCTCCCGGCCACGAGCCGAGCCTCGATGCTGATCGGGTCTCCCGGGGGAAGGGAGATGCGCAGTGTCCGCGTACGCGCGTCGCGCGATCAGTGTTCGGGGAGCAGCAGCTGCGGGTCGATCCGGGTGTCGAACCAGTTCATGCCCCAGTGCATGTGCGGACCGGTCGCCCGGCCGGTGGCGCCGACCGCGCCGAGCACCTCGCCCTGCTCGACCCGATCGCCCACCGCACGGTCGATGCGGCTGAGGTGGATGAAGGTCGAGGACACGCCATGGCCGTGATCCAGGGTCAAGGTGCCGCCCGTCAGATAGAAATCCGGTTCGGCCAGGATCACCACGCCTGCCGCCGGCGCCCGGACCGGAGTGCCGGTCGGCGCCGCCACGTCCAGGCCATAGTGCGGATTACGCGGTTCGCCGTTGAGGATGCGCTGGCTTCCATAGACGCCGCTGACCCGACCACTGACAGGCCACTGGAAGGCCTGCAGAAAATCGAGGCGGTCATCGTCGCGATCGCGTGCGGTGCTGACCTGGGCCTGCTCACGGGCAATCCGGCGCGCCAGCTCGGGGTCCGGGCTGACCGTCGAGGGCGGCAGTCCGTCGACCCGCTCGATCCGCCAGCGTCGCGTCTCGACCTGTATCCGTGCCTGGTGCCGGCTGCCATCCGGAAAACGTGCGTGGAGCTCGGCCTCGGGACCGTGTTCGCGGCCCAGGCCGAAAACGAACCAGCCCTCCTCGGATACACGCAAGGTGCGGCCAGCGAAACGCACCGTACTGCCGGGCGGCACCCTGCCGGTGACCAGTGCCCCCTGGACCGCCTGCGCCGGCAGTTCCATGCGCGCATCGGCCAGGGCGGGCGGCACGAAGATCGGCTGGAGGAAAATGAGAAAAAACAATACTATACGGAGCATTATCAAGGCTGTCTCTGGTTCGAGGACCGGCCCGGGAACAGACGGAACACGGTCGGGACCGGGTCTTCGCCGCCCGCCGACAGCGGGTGGCAGCGCAGGATCCGCCACAGCGCCAGCCAGCCGCCGCGCAGGCTGCCGTGCCGGGCCAGGGCGGTACGGGCGTAGACGCTGCAACTGGGATGGAAACGGCAGCGCGCACCGAGCAGGGGGCTGAACCAGCGCCTGTATCCGTTGATGACGCAGCGCAGCAGACGGTTCACTCAGGGAGGTCTTGTGCGTGCGGCGGAAGTTGCCGCAAGGTGGCGCTTAGGCTATAACACGCGGCCGCGACGCCTCAAGGCATGGGAAAAAAGAACGCCATGGCCAAAACCCCGGCCAAATCCAAGACCAAGTCGGCCAGCAAGGCCAAGCCCGCGGCCAAGTCGGCCGCCAAGTCCGCCAGCAAGGCCGCCAGCAAGGCGAAGCCGGCGGCAAAGAAACCGGCAGCGAAGCCGGCGCCGGCCAAGAAATCCGCGGCCAGCAAGCAGGCTCCCGCCAAGAAGGCGGCCAGCAAGCCGGTCGCCGCCAGGAAGCCGGCCGGCAAGCCCGTGGTGGCCAAGAAATCGCCGGCCAAGACGCCGGCCGGCAAGACGCCCCCGGCGAAAAGCACGCCCGCCAAGCCGACCGCGAAGCCCGCTGCGGCGAAGAAGCCGGCGGCTGCTGCGCCGGTGGCGCCCGCCAGGACTGCCGGTCCCGGCAAGGCGGCCCAGGGCAAGGTCGCGCAGGCGCGTGCCGCCTCGGTCGAACCGGTGCGCACGCCGGCGCGGCCGGCTGCACCCGCCCGGCCTGCCGTCGTGGCGACCGCGCGGGTCGGGCGGGCCAGCCGTCCCTCGGACGAACTGCCGACGCCGACCCGCAAGCGGGAGGTCGCAGCGGGGCCCGTCAAGCTGCCCTCGGGCTACCGGCCGCTGGCCAGCGAGGAGTACATGTCGCCGCGTCAGGTCGAGTACTTCCGCCAGAAGCTGCTGACCTGGCGCGCCGACCTGATCGAGGAATCCAAGCAGACCATCGACAACCTCCGCGACGAGGTCCGCGACGTCGGCGACGAGGCCGAGCGCGCCGCTCGGGAGACCGAGAACTCGCTGGAACTGCGCACCCGCGATCGTTACCGCAAGCTGCTGGCCCAGATCGACAAGGCGCTGAAGCGCATCGAGGACGGCGAGTACGGCTACTGCGAGGAGACCGGCGAGCCGATCGGCATCGAGCGGCTGGAAGTGCGGCCGATCGCCCGCTTCTCGATCGACGCCCAGGAACGCTGGGAGCTTCGCCAGAAGCACATGGGCGAATGACCGTCCGGCCACGGCCGGCACAGGTCTGACGTCGAGCGGCCCGGCAGCTTCTGCCGGGCCGCTGTCGTTTCGGAAGGCCTGGTCTGTTCAGACCCTGCGGCCCTGGCCCATCGAGGGCCCGACTGAGCGATGACCGGGGACAGGGGACCGGGGACCGGGGACAGGGGACCAGGGACCAGGGGACCAGGGACCAGGGGACCGGGGACAGGGGACCGGGGACCGGGGACCGGGGACAGGGGACCGGGGACCAGGGACCAGGGACCA